>NZ_JAANTH010000002.1:374294-748588 GCF_011734195.1 Halobacterium sp. R2-5 | reverse complement strand
CGCGGCGCTGCACGCGCTTTCCGCGGTCGAGACGCTCGCGCTCGCGGCCGTCGCGCCCGACCGCGGCGGCGTCAGCGAGACCGTCCAGGTGCTCGCGTACGCCAGCGCGCCCTGCGCGTTCGTCGGCGTCTCGATGCCCGCGGTGACGTTCGTCTGCGGGCTGTGGGCGTTCGCGCTGCTCGTCCTCGGTACGCGCATCGTCCACGACACGTCGCTCCCGCGCGCCCTCGCCGCCGCGCTCGTTCCCGGCGTGCTCGCGTACGGCTCCGGCTTCGGCTGGTTCGCCGCGACCGCCGCGGTGTTCCCGCGGACCGCGGACGTCATGCCGTGGGTCGGCCGCGCCGCCGCGGTGCTCGCTGTTTAGTGCGTCGCCCGCGAACCCACTCGCGTGCTCAACATCAACCTCTCTGAGTTCATGGTGGAACTCACGGACGGCGCCATCCAGAACGTCGGTCCCTCGAACAAGACCGCCGAAGCCAAGCTCTTCGACGTCGAGTCCGCCGAGGCCCGCGAGTTCGGCGACAAGCGCGTGAAACTCGTCTTCGAGGACGACGACGGCAACGAAGTGCAGGTCGCGCTGTTCCCCGAGGACGTCCGGGACATCGTCGCCGACGTCGAGGCGCTCGAAGCCGATAGCCCGGTCTTCGAGTGACGGCGGCGACGGCTCACAGCGCGCGCGTTCCGGGCGGCGTTTCGATAATCGTTTACGGCAGCACCCGCTTTCTCGAAGCAAATGGGTACGTGTATCATCTGCGGCTCCTCCACGGACGGCCGTGTCTGTGACACCCACGAGGAGGACGTCGCCTTCGAGTTCCGCGGCAGCTCTCCGGACGAACTGACGCGCGGTCGCTACTACAAGGGAACCATCGACGGCTTCGCCGACTTCGGCGTCTTCGTCGACGTCGGTGACTCCGTCACCGGCCTGCTCCACCGCAGCGAAGTCCCCGGTCGCCTCGAATCCCTCGCGTGGGACGCCGGCGACGAAGTGTACGTCCAGGTCACGGACGTCCACGACAACGACAACGTCGACCTCGGCTGGTCGATTCGACAGGACGACCGCGACTTCCGCGGCCACCTCGTCGACGACCCCGACGCCGACTCGAACGCCGAGCTCCCCGACGACGAGGACAGCGAGACCAGCACCGCCGACGGCGGTACGCCGGTCACGGAGGACGACGCCGAGTTCGAGCGCGGCGACGAGACCGAATCGGCGCCCACAGAACAGGAAACGGAATCCGACAGCGAGCCCGAAACTGCCGAACCCGACGACTCGGACGACGAGCCCGAACTCGCCGACGCGTCCGACACGGAGGACGACGAGGACGTGGAACGCGTCGCCGTCGCGAACCTCGACGACCACGTCGACGAGACGGTCGCCGTCGAGGGTGAACTCGCGAGCGTCCGCCAGACCAGCGGCCCGACGGTGTTCGAGCTCGCCGACGAGACCGGCGCCATCGACTGCGCCGCGTTCGTCGAGGCCGGCGTCCGCGCCTACCCCGACGTCGAAGCCGGCGCGGTCGCCCGCATCGTGGGCGAAGTCGAGCGCCGCCGCGGCGAACTCCAGGTCGAGACCGAGGACCTCGTGGAACTCGACGGCGCGGACGCGCAAGCCGTCGAAGCCCGCATGGAGGACGCGCTCACCGAGCGCGCCACGCCCGAGGACACCGAACTGCTCGCCGACGACGACGCCGTCGAAGCCGTCGTCGACGACCTCGTCGACGCCGCCACCGAGATTCGGCGCGCCGTCGTCGAAGCCCGCCCGGTCATCGTCCGCCACACCGCGACCGTCGAGGGCTACGTCGCCGGTACCGCCATCGAGCGCGCACTTCTGCCGCTCATCCGCGGCGAGCACGCTCGCGAGGACGCCGAGTACCACTACGTCGACCGCCGCCCGCTCGACGACGCCTTCTACACCATCGACGACGCCACCGGCGACGTCACCAGCATGCTCGAAGCCGCCGAGCGCCACGACGAGAAACACCCGCTGTTCGTGCTCGTCGGCGCCGGCTCCACCAGCGAGTCCACGGACGCCATCGACCTCCTGGACATCTACGACGCCGACACGGTCGCCATCGACGGCGGCTACACCGACGACGCCGCGGGCGCCGACGTACTCGTCAGCCCGACGGTCGCCGGCGAGCCGCCCGTGAACACGGGCGCGCTCGGCTCCCAGCTCGCCGCGCTCGTCAACGGCGACGTCCGCGAAGACCTCTACCACCTGCCCGCGGTCGCCTACTGGGCGGACACGCCGGGAGCGTACGCGGACCTCGCGTCGCAGACCGACTACAGCGCGGACACGCTCGCCGACCTCCGGGACGCCATCGCGCTGGAGGCGTTCTACCAGTCCTACGAGGACAAGCGCGAGCTCATCTCGGACCTGCTCTGGGGGGAAGCCGACGACTCGCTCATCGAGCACGTCTCCGAGCAGTTCCGCGAACGCCTCGACACCGAGCTCGCGACGGCCGAACCCCACCTCGAAGTCCGCGGGCAGGACGGCGTCGCGTTCGAGACGCTGGACGTCGACGCGTACACCCACCAGTACGACTTCCCGCCGGTCGACCTGCTGCTCGACGCGCTCTACCGGCGCCGCGACCGCGCGGACGTGCTCGTCGGCGTGAGCGGCGACGAGATCCGCGTCCGCAGCGACGGCGCGGTCGACGTGCGCGCGGCCGGCGAGACGGTCGCCGACGAGCTCCCGGACGCCGGCGTCGAGCCGCGGGGCGCCCGCGACGGCCGCATCGAGTTCCTCTCCGGCGAGCAGGAAGCGGTCGTCGACGCCGTCGTCGACGCCATCGCCGACCAGCTCGCGTAACGCAACGACACGCTTTTTCGCGCTCGGGGGCTTCTACGGAGTAATGAGCGCGGACGCCGATTCCGCATTCGAGGCCGCCTGCGAGGAGCTCGTCGAACGCATCCTCGAGGGGGACGTCGACGAGGACGACGTCGAGAGCGCGAAGCTCGAGGTGTGCTCGGAGCACTCCGCGTCGAAGGTGCCCAAGCACTCCGACCTGCTGGACTTCGCGCCGGAGGACCGCCGCGAGGACCTCGAAGACGTCCTCCAGCGCAAGCCCGTGCGGACCGCGTCGGGCGTGACGCCGGTCGCCATCATGACGAGCCCGCACATGTGCCCGCACGGCAAGTGCCTGTACTGTCCGGGCGGCCCCGCCAGCGAGTTCTCGTCGAGTCAGTCGTACACGGGCCACGAGCCCGCGGCCGCTCGCGGCGTGCAGAACGACTACGACCCGTACGGCCAGGTGACGCTGCGGCTCCACCAGCTCCGGGAGATCGGCCATCCGATCGACAAGGTCGAGCTCATCGTGATGGGCGGGACGATGACCGCGCGCAGCCACGACTACCAGGAGTGGTTCGCGAAGCGCGCGCTCGAAGCCCTCAACGACTTCGACCCCGAGCAGGAACCCAATCCCTCCGATACGGAGTCGTTCGCGCAAGACCCCGAGGAGTACGAGTTCTCCTACCTCGAAGACGTCATCGCGGAGAACGAGCACGGCGACATCCGGAACATCGGGACGACGTTCGAGACGAAGCCCGACTGGTGTGACCCCGAGCAGGTGAGTCGGATGCTCGACCTCGGCGGCACCAAGGTGGAGGTGGGCGTCCAGACGACCTACGAGCGCATCAACCGCGAGATGCACCGCGGGCACGGCGTGCAGGCGTCCATCGACGCGAACCGTCGGCTGCGGGACGCCGCGTTCAAGGTCGGCTTCCACATGATGCCGGGCCAGCCGGGCATGAGCAAGGAGATGTGCCTGGAGGACTTCCGGCGGCTGTTCGAGGACGAGAACTGGAAGCCGGACTACCTCAAGATCTACCCGACGCTCGTCGTCCGCGACACCGTCACGTACGACATGTGGCGCAACGAGGAGTTCGAGCCGCTGCGAAACGAGGAGGCCGCGGAGCTCGTCGCGGAAATCATGGACATGATTCCGCGGTACACGCGCCTCCAGCGCGTCCAGCGGGACATCCCCGCGGACCACATCGACGCGGGTGTCTGGAAGTCGAACCTCCGCCAGCTCGCCTGGGAGAAGATGGACGAACACGGCTACACCTGCGAGTGCATCCGCTGCCGGGAGGCCGGGATGAACGACGAGGACCCGGAGAACGTCGAACTCGACGTCACGACGTACGACGCCGCGGGCGGCACGGAGCACTTCATCAGCTTCGAGGACTTCGAGAAGGACCTCCTCGTCGGCTTCGCACGCCTGCGCTTCCCGAACGACCCGGTCCGGGACGAACTGGAGGACGCGGCGCTGCTCCGCGAGCTCCACGTCTACGGCGGCGAAGTCGGCGTCGGCGACGACACGGCTGACGGCCAGCACCAGCACCAGGGCTACGGCCAGCGCCTCATGGAGCGCGCCGAGGAGATGGCCGCCGACGCTGGCTTCGGGAAGCTTAGCGTCATCTCGGGAATCGGCGCGCGCCAGTACTACAAGCAGAAACTGGGTTACCGGCAGGACGGCCCGTACGTCAGCAAGCGGCTGTGAGCGTTCGGTCGCCAAGCGGTTCGAAGTCCTCGTGAGCGAAGCGAACGACGGCACGCGAGAGCTTGCTCTCGCGGCGGACCCGAGACGACGGATTCACCGCGAGCGAACGGGGTGAGCGAGCGGGCCGACGAACGACCGGAGGGAGTAAGGAGTGCTTTTGGCCGAGCTTTTGCCGAGTGAGGCGCACTGCGCCGAACGCAGCGCAAAAGGTCGTCGTGGCATCGGCGCGCGCCAGTACTACAAGCAGAAACTGGGATACCGGCAGGACGGCCCGTACGTCAGCAAGCGGCTGTAAGGGGCCCACAGGCGGCTCGTTCTCGCGGGGCGGTCGCCGCACTCAGCGTACCGATTGCTCGGATCGGAGCGCCCCGCGACGGAATTCAGGTCACGCGCGGGGTTGGTCCCGTTCTACTACTTGAACTTACGCGGCCGGCACGAACATTCGCGCGAGCGGAGCGAGCGCGATTCACTCCGCGACCGAGCGTAGCGAGGGAGCGGAGGCCGACGACCGAACGGAGCGCCGCAGGCGCGGAGTGAAGGAGGAGTGCTTTTTCACCAAGTTTTTGCCGAGTGGGGCGCCTCCGGCGCCCCACGCAGAGCAAAAAGTGGTTACAGGAGGCCGCCCGGCGTGGCGCCGTCGGCGACCGAGTGAGGAACGGTCAGCGGGGTGACGCTGATCTCGTTGTCGACGCAGGCGTGGCGGTCGGTGCCGGCGGGGTCGGGGACGTCGCGGTCGAGGAACTGATCCCAGAAGCGGTCTTCGACGTTGACGCCGTTCTCGGTGACGGTGGCCTGGAGCTCGTACTCTTCGGTGGGACGGGTGACGCGTTTGACGGGGTTGTCGGCGTACTCAGTGGCGGGGGCGTTGACAGAGAGGTAGTCGGCGGTGGGGAGGACGTCGCCGGCGACGAAGTCGGGGAGGATGTCGGCGGCGGCGTCGGCGGGGACGTGGAACTGGTCGTACGTGGGCTCCCAGTCGCCGGCGGGGTCGAACTCCCAGTCGTACATGGAGACGGCGATCGCGGGGAGGCCGAGGAAGGAGGCTTCCATGGCGGCGCCGACGGTGCCGGAGCGCGCGAGGATGTGCGCGCCGAGGTTCGGGCCGTCGTTGCAGCCGGAAACGACGATGTCTGGCGTGAAGTCGAGGGCGGCGACGGCGACGCCGACGCAGTCGGCGGGGGTGCCGTGGACGGCGTAGCCGTCGTCGCGTTCCTCGTAGTCGAGGGTCTCGAACGTCCGGGTCTGGCCGGTGCCGGACTGTTCGTCGGCGGGCGCGACGACGGTGACGTCGTGCCCGTCGTCGGCGAGGCGGTCGCGGAGCGCGCGGATGCCGGGGGCGTCGATGCCGTCGTCGTTGGTGAGCAGCACGGACAGCGACTCGGTCATTGGGGGCGGTACTGGCTCGCGGCGTGTAGCCGTTCCGGTCTCGGCGACGGCGGGGCGTCAACGCCCGGGTTTAAGCCGGCGGCTCCCGAGGAAGCGAGTATGCTGGAGTCGTGGTTCCTGCGGGTAGCGGGCAGCGACCCCGTGATGCAGGCGCTCGTCGCGGGGTTCGTCATCGCGGGCTTGAACCTGTTCGGGGCGCTGCTCGTGGTCGTCTGGCGTGACCCCTCTCAGCGCTCGCTGGACGGCGCGCTGGGGTTCGCGGCGGGGGTGATGCTCGCGGCGAGTTTCACGAGCCTCATCCTACCGGGCATCGAGCTCGGCGGCCAGAACGGCCTCGTCGAGGTCATCGTGGGCATCGCGCTGGGCGTGGCGCTGCTGGACCGCGCGGACCGCTGGGTGCCTCACGTGCACGTGCTCATCACGGGCCGGGAGCGCAGCGACCAGACGGTCTCGCAGGCGGATTTGGCGCCGCTGCTGCTGTTCATCGTCGCCATCACCATCCACAACATGCCGGAGGGGCTGGCGGTCGGCGTCGGGTTCGGGAGCGGGAACGTCGGCGAGGGGCTGTCGCTGATGCTCGCCATCGGGATGCAGAACATCCCGGAGGGGCTGGCGGTCTCGGTCGCCGCGGTGAACGCGGGGTTCGACCGTAAGACGTACGCCGCGCTCACGGGGGTTCGCGCGGGGCTCGTGGAGATTCCGATGGTGCTGCTGGGCGCGTGGGCGGTCTCGGTGTCGGGCGCGATTCTGCCGTACGCGATGGGGTTCGCGGCGGGCGGGATGCTGTTCGTCATCAGCGACGAGATCGTTCCGGAGACCCACGCGAACGGCCACGAGCGCGCCGCCACGCTCGGCCTGATGCTCGGCGTGGTCGTGATGCTGTACCTCGACGTGAGTCTGGCGTGACACGTCAGGTCGCTGCCTGCCGCATCACGTGCAACGAGGTCGGGATGCTGGCCGCGACGACTCCGAGCGCGCCGCCCACGATGGGTTCGACGCCGACCGACGGCCCGAGCAGGTAGCCGGCGACGAACCCGAGCGGGTCGAACACCGCCGCCAGCACGATACTCTGTTTCTCGAACGACAGCGCGTCGAACTTCCGCGCGAGCTTGCTCATCGGTGCTGGTCGGTTGCTCGACGGGGGAGATAACACCAGGGCGCGCTCGCAGGGTCGGAGAATCCACCGCCGCGCGCGTCGTAACGTGGCCTCCCTGCGGTCGGCCCCGCGGCTCGCGCATCGCTTCGCTCCGCGTTCGCGTCTGGTGGTCCGGCTTCGCCGCACCACCCATACCGTAAGGCAGAGGGGTTCCCCCCGTCAAGAACGGGAGCATGGACCAGAAGCGGGAGCTGACGAGCGTCGACCTCGTCGCCCTCACTGCCGAACTCAACGGCTACCAGGGGGCGAAAGTCGACAAGGCCTACCTCTACGGCGACGACCTCCTCCGCCTGAAGATGCGGGACTTCGACCGCGGCCGCGTGGAACTACTGATAGAGGTCGGGGAGACGAAGCGCGCGCACGTCGCGGCGCCCGAGCACGTGCCGGCGGCGCCGGGCCGCCCCCCGAACTTCGCGAAGATGCTGCGGAACCGCCTCTCGGGCGCGGACTTCCACGAGGTGCGCCAGCACGGCTTCGACCGGATTCTGGAGTTCGAGTTCCGCCGCGAGGACCAGGACACCACCATCGTCGCGGAGCTGTTCGGGGACGGCAACATCGCCGTCGTCGACCAGAACGGCGAGGTCGTGGACTCCCTGGACACCGTCCGCCTGCAGTCCCGGACGGTCGCGCCGGGCTCCCAGTACGGCTTCCCGAGCGCGCGCGTCAACCCCCTCGAACTGGACTACGAGGGGTTCGCGGCGAAGATGCGCGAATCTGACACCGACCTCGTGCGCACGCTCGCCACCCAGCTGAACTTCGGCGGGCTGTACGGCGAAGAGCTCTGCACGCGGGCGGGCGTCGAGAAGACGAAGGATATCGACGACGCCACCGAGGAGGAGTTCCGCGCGCTCTACGACGCCAGCGAACGGCTGCTGGACGCGATCCAGTCCGGCGACCTCGACCCGCGCGTCTACTTCGAGCCGGGTGAGGGCGAGAACGAGGACGGGAAGGCGGCGCGCGGGCAGCGCGTGGACGTGACGCCGCTCGCGCTCGACGAGCGCTCGGACCTCCCGTCGGACGCGTTCGACCGGTTCAACGACGCCCTCGACGACTACTTCACGAACCTCGACACGACCGAGGAGGAGGAGAGCGGGGAGACCACCCAGAAGCCGGACTTCGAGCAGGAGATTCAGAAGCACGAGCACATCATCAAACAGCAGGAGCAGGCCATCGAGGACTTCGCCGAGCAGGCCGACGCCGAACGCGAGAAGGCCGAACTGCTGTACGCGAACTACGACCTCGTCGACGACCTCCTCTCGACGGTGCGTGACGCCCGCGAGGCGGGTCACGGCTGGCAGGAGATCGCGGAGACGTTCCGCGAGGCCGCCGGCGACGTCACCGGCGCGGACGCGTTCGCGGGCGTGAACGAGTCCGAGGGAACGGTGCGCGTCGAAATCGACGACCACACCATCGAGCTCGACCCGGAAGCGGGCGTCGAGAAGAACGCCGACGAGCACTACAAGGAGGCCAAGCGCATCGAGGAGAAACAGGAGGGCGCCCGCGCGGCCATCGAGAACACCCGGGAGGACCTCGAAGCCGCCAAACAGCGCCGCGACGAGTGGGAGGACGAGCCCGCCGAACCCGACGACGAGGAGGAAGCGAAAGACGTCGACTGGCTCTCCCGCTCGTCGATTCCGATTCGCAAGCAGGAGCAGTGGTACGAGCGGTTCCGCTGGTTCCGCACGTCGGACGGTTTCCTCGTCATCGGCGGCCGGGACGCCGACCAGAACGAGGAGCTCGTGAAGAACTACATGGACCGCTACGACCGGTTCTTCCACTCCTCGGCCCACGGCGGCCCGGTTACCGTGCTGAAGACCTCGGCGCCGAGCGAACCGTCGAAGGACATCGAAGTGCCCGAGAAGAGCAAGCGGCAGGCCGCACAGTTCGCGGTCTGCTGTTCCTCGGTCTGGAAGGACGGCCGCGGCGCCGGTGACGCCTACATGGTGTCGCCCGACCAGGTGTCGAAGACGCCCGAGAGCGGCGAGTACCTGGAGAAGGGCGGGTTCGCGATTCGCGGCGACCGCACGTACTTCCGGGACCTCGCCGCGGAGTGGGGCGTCGGCGTCACCTGCGAGCCGCACACGCGCGTCCTCGGCGGCCCAATCGACGCCGTCCGCGAGGACGTCGAGACGATGGTGGAACTGGAGCCCGGGCGGTACGCGCAGGGCGACGCCGCCAAGCGCATCTACCGCGAACTCCGCGAGCGCTTCGCCGACGAGTCGTTCGTCCGGAAGGTCGCCAGCCCCGACGAGATTCAGAAGTACATGCCGCCGGGCGGCAGCCGTATTCGGGACTAGGAGTCGTTGTTTTCGGGGAGTGCTTTGTCTCTGCGTGAGGCAGTGGGAACGCCCAGAAAGCCCCGGCGCGCTCGCGTCCGCTCGCTCGCTGCGCGCCTCACTTCGTTCGGTGCTTGCGTCGCGAGCGAACAAGTGAACGCGAGCGCGTCGCCCCTTTCAGTCCACCCGATCCGGTTGGTCAGTCAGTACTGGGCGGGACTGAAAGGGGCTGCTCGCTCGGCGAACCCGGCCGACGGTGAGCCGAACGCAGTGAGGCGAACGTCGGGAGAGCTTGCTCTCCCGGAACAAGCACCGCAGGAATGAGCACAGCGAGTGACGGGACGCGCAGCGAGCGCACCGAATCTACAGCCTCGGGGCTTTCGAGAAACCATCGTCAACGACCGACGCACACACTCGTACGAGCACGAGACCTAACCCGAACACCTACCCGACGAACCACCGAGAGCCTAGCCGTGATACTGGTCGTGTGCGGGCCGCCCGCGGCGGGGAAGACGACGGTGGCGCTGGGGCTGGAGCGACGACTGGAAGCCCATGGGCTTGACTTCCGCGTGGTTCACACGGACGACCTGTCGTCGCCGCGTTACGAGCGGCTGTTCGAGCGCGTAGCGGACGCGCCCGACGCGAACTGGCTGCTCGACGGGACGTTCTACGAGTCGAAGTACCAACAGCGAATCCGGGAGTTCCCGGACGTGTACGTGATTCTGGTGACCGCCGACCGGGACACCTGCATCCGCCGGAACCACGAGCGAGAGGGTGTATCGGAACGCGCGGTGAAGGTGATCTACGACGAGTTCGACCGGCCGGACGCCGACTTCGTCGTGGACACGGACGTTCTCCGTATGGAGGAGGCGGTGGACCTCGCGTACGAACGCGTTCGGGAGTGGCTCGCGGAGAGCGCTTAGCCCGTGAGTTCGTCGAGCGCGTCGAGGTAGTCCTCGCGGGGAATCTGGTAGGCGCCGCGGTGGTCGACGCCGCCCGCGGCGAAGCGCTCCGCGAGGTCGACCGCGCCCGTTTCTGCGGCCTCCCGGGAGTCGAATCGGGCGTCGGCGTCCTTCACGCGCACCTCGGGTTCGAGGCGGAGGAAGACGAACCAGCCCGAGGACTGGGAGTTCGCGCGGCGCTTGCGCTGCGTGGGCGGGCGCGGCGTGACGCGAATCGTCGGGAGACAGGCGGCCGGGTACTGCTGGGTGTCGAAGACGTCGGGCCGGTAGACGAGAATCGCGCCGCCCTCGTCGTCGTTCCACACCCGCCAGCCGTCGGGGAGGTCGTCGAACGCGCTCATGGGCGTGCTTGCCCGGGAGCGCCGTAAGGTCTGCCGGTTCGGTGCGACCCAGCACGGTTCCGCTACCCGTCTGCGGGTGAAAGTGGAGCGGCGTCAGACGGAGCGCCGTCGCTGTGATTGCGGGCGTGAAGCGTTTGTTTTCGAGTCTTTCTGGTCTAGCTATCGAGAGTTTCACTTTCACTCCGCACCGGGATTCGGCTTATCCATCGCGTCGCCGAGGGCGCTCACACGACTCGCGCACCGGACGCCCCGGGCCTCGACTCGGGGTGACGCGACGCGTCTCCAAGCCCCGCGGCGAGTACAGCCGGGAGACGCGTGGTCGCCGCGCTGCTGTCGTTCTGACCGCGCCCCGCCGCGGACGGTCGCAGCGCCGGGCCCGGCAGTCGTCGAGACCACCGAAACGTTCACGGAAACATACATAGAAAGCTCTAGATATGGCAACCTATGGCGCACTTTCGGTGGTACCGCCAGTGCTAGCCATCGTCGCGGCCATCGTGTCACGGCGCGCGATACCGGGACTGCTCGTGGGGGTGTGGGCGGGCGCGATAATCTACACGGGCGGGCACGGCCTCGGGACGACGTTCGACTGGATCATCGCGTCCATCGCGACGGAGTTCCACGTGTCCATCCTCGTGTTCACGTTCCTGCTGGGCGCCGGCGTCGGGTTCATCTGGCGGCTCGGCGGGTCGTTCGCCGTCCGCGACTGGGCCGCCTCGCGGCTGGAGAACCGGCGGCAGGCCGGCGTCGCGGCGTGGGTTCTCGGGATGCTGGTGTTCTTCAACGACTACGCGAACACCGCCATCGTCGGGACGGCGATGCGCGACGTCACCGACAGCCACGACATCAGCCGCGAGAAGCTCTCCTACGTCGTCGACTCGACGGCCGCGCCCGTCGCGACGTTCATGTTCTCGGACTGGATCGCGTTCCAGGTGTCGATGATAGAGGAGGGGTACAGCGCCGCCGGCATCTCCGAGACGGCGCCCGCGGCGTTCGTGACGTTCCTGCGCTCGATCCCGTTCAACTTCTACTGCCTGCTGGCCGTCCTGATGGTCGGCATCATCGTCATCTCGGGGCGGGACTTCGGCGAGATGAAGACCGCCGAGGCGCGCGCGAGTTCGACCGGGAAGGTGCTGCGCGACGACGCCCAGCCGATGCAGGACATCGAGGGCGACCTCGGCAAACCCGAGACGACGAAGCCGATGGTGCGGTCGTTCGTCGTCCCGATCGTCATGCTGGTCGCGGTCACGCTCGTCGGCGTCTACTGGACCGGGAGAGCGGGCGGCGACCTCGTGGGCGTGCTCGGCGCCGCGAACTGGGCGCTGTCGCTGGTCTGGGGCGCGGCCGGGATGGTCCTCTCGGCGGGGTACTTCGGGCTCCGCCACGGCATCCTCTCGTTCGGCGAGAGCGTCGAGACGTTCGTCGACGGGATGAAGATCATGATGACCGCGAACACGATTCTCGTACTCGCGTGGTCTATCGGCACCGTGACCACGGAACTGGGCACCGGCCAGTACGTCACGTCCGTCGCGGAGGGGCTCGTGACGCCGGGACTGCTGTTGGTCGTGGTCGCGGTCGCCGCCGGGTTCACGTCGTTCACCACCGGGACGTCGTGGGGGACGATGGGAATCATCACCCCCATCGCGGTGCCGCTGGCGGTCGAGGTCTCCGGCATGGGCGCGCTCGGCCCCGTCATCGGCGCGGTGTTCTCCGGAGCCATCTTCGGCGACCACTGCTCGCCGATCAGCGACACGACCGTGCTGTCCTCGACGTTCACGGGCGCCGACCACATCGACCACGTCCGCACCCAGATTTACTACGCCGCGACGGCGTTCGTGGTCGCCATCGCGCTGTTCCTCGTCTGGGGGTACCTCTCCGTGACGCCGTACCTCCTGCTGCCGGCCGGCGTGATCCTGCTCGGCGGCCTCGTGTACGTGTTCTCGGAGTTCGATATCACCGGCCCGGGCGCCCCGCAGCCCAGCGACTGACTCCGGGTCCGGACCGCGTCACGGATGGAGAACGCGTTCAGGTGTCGGCGAGCGACGTGACGGCGTCGGCGGTGTCCTCCTCGTCGCCGAGCCACTCCTCGGCCCACTCCTCGATGGCGTCGAACACCGGGAACAGCGACTCGCCCTTCGCGGTCAGCGAGTAGTACGTCGCCACCGGGGACTCCTCTTCGAGGCGCCGGTTGACGAACCCCATCTCCTGGAGGTCGTCGAGCACGCGGGAGAGCGTCCGCGAGCTGGCGTCCGTCGAGCGCTTCAGCTCGTTGAAGCGCTTCTCTCCCTCCTGGAGGTCGTGGAGCACGATGAGCCGCCACTGGGAGCCGATCTGCTCCAGCGAGTCGATGACGCTGCAGGCCTCCTCGCTGTATCGCTCGTCTGCCATGCGAGCACGTAGGCAGCCCCCACGCATAGTGGTTCCGGCTGGAATCAGGTATCACAGTGAAACTGCGCTCTCGGTGACGCGTCCGTCACCGGATGGCTCCGAGGTTAGCTGAACGGTTTACGTGTGGGTGGAGTACGTGGCCGCATGAGCGACGCCGACCCCCACGCCGGACAGCCAGTCGAGCACCGCGGCCCCTCCCTCGCGGACGCCGAGCGGGCCGTAATTTTGCTGCACGGCCGCGGCGCGCGAGCGCAGGGAATGCTCGGGTTCGCCGACGACCTCCCGAGCGAGGGCACCGCGTTCGTCGCGCCGCAGGCCGCCCGCGCGACCTGGTACCCGAACAGCTTCCTCGAACCAACCGAGGAGAACGAACCGTGGCTGAGCTCCGCGCTCGGCCTCGTGAGCGACGTCTTCGCGGACGTCACCGAGCACGTGCCCGCCGACCGCGTCGCCCTCCTCGGGTTCTCGCAGGGGTCGTGTCTCGGCAGCGAGTTCGTCGCGCGCAACCCCCAGCGCTTCGGCGGGTTCGTCGCGTTCTCCGGCGGCCTGCACGGCCCCGAGGGGACGACCCATGACTACGACGGCGACCTCGACGAGACCCCCGTCTTCCTCGGGTGCAGCGACCGCGACCCCCACATCCCCGAGGAGCGCGTCCACGAGACCCGCGACGTCTTCGAGTCGATGAACGCGGACGTCACCGAGCGCATCTACGAGGGCATGGGCCACACCGTCAACGAGGACGAGCTCGAACACGCCGCCGACATCCTCGGGAGCCTCTGAGCCGCGACGACCTGTACGTTTACCCGCCGTCGGTGCCTACGTGCTGGTATGAGTGACAGCTCCGAAGCCGGCGGCGCGAACGCCCGAGACGTCCCGGAGAGCGAGGCGGAGTGGCGCGAGCGGCTCAGCGACGAGGAGTACGAAGTCCTCCGCGAGGCCGGCACCGAGCGGCCCTACTCGGGCGAGCACGTCGACCGCGACGACGACGGCACGTACCGGTGTGCGGGCTGCGGCGAGGTGCTGTTCGACGCGGACACGAAGTTCGACGCGCACTGCGGGTGGCCGAGCTTCTGGGACGCCGCCGACAGCGACGCAGTCGAGCGCCGGCCCGACCACAGCCGCGGGATGGAGCGCACGGAGGTCGTCTGCGCGACCTGCGGCGGCCACCTCGGCCACGTCTTCGAGGACGGCCCGGAGCCTACGGGAGAGCGCTTCTGCATCAACTCGGTCGCGCTCGACTTCGAGCCCGAGGGCTAGAAGCAGTACGAGAACGGGTAGGTGAGCGCGACGCGGTCGCCGTCCTCCAGTTCGGTGGAGAACCCGTCGAGGAGTTCGTTGAAGCGGCCGTTGACGAGCACGCGAGCGTACGCCCGGGTGCGCTCGCCCTCGGGGTTGCGCTCCCAGCGGCCGGGCGGGTCCCCGGGGTAGTTCGCCCACGTCGCCGCGGTCTCCTCTTCCTCGGTCTCCGCGAGCAGCATCTCTTCGAGGCCGTACTCGTCGAAGAACGCGTCGAGGAACTCCCCGAGGGTGTCGCCCTCGAAGGTGAACTCCATGCTGTGCGTGCCGAGTTCGCGGCGGACGTGCCCGGTCGCGCGGACCTCCACCGTGGTCTCGGCGCGCTGTCCGTCGGCCTCCTCGCGGTCCTGGACGCTCATACCGGTAGTTCGGCGCCCGCACGCCTAAACACCGCCCCGAACGTGTTCGCCTCGAGTTGGGGGAAAACGTCTATCCCGCTGCCCGACGACGTGCCGACGATGGACGAGGACAGCGAGTTCGCGCTCGAATCCCGGCTCACGAACCACGGCTGCTACCTCCGGGAGGTCGCCGTCGACGACGACGGCTACCACCTCACCTACCAGTCCGCCGCCGCCGACGCGAACGGCGAGATTCCCCACCAGCAGGTCGGGGACGTCGTCAACGACTTCCGGAAACTGTTCGACCGACGCGACTGGCCCGTGCGCAGCGTCGAAGCCACGGTGACGGACCTCGACGACGACCCGCTCGGGAGCTGGCGGGCCGAAGAAGCGTGGTTCGTCGCGCTCGCTGACGGCGACCTCACCGAAGTCGAGTTCTCCCGGCGACTGATCGACAGCCTCGAAACCGTCGACCGCTAGCCGCCCGCGCGCATCGCCTTCTGCGAGAAGTCCTCGATCAGCTGCTCGAACGCCGCGTCGCCGAAGTCGTCGTCGGCCTCGAAGTCCACGGTGACCTCCGTGAGTTCGAGACTCGGGCCGATTGCGACCTTCTCCGCGGAGAGCTCCGCGCGCCAGCCGTCGCCCTCCACGGTGTCGTCGTCGACGACGGTGCCGCCGAGGCTCTCCAGGTAGTTCCGCGCGAGGCGCACGGAGATGCCGCGGAACTCTTTGCGGCGCCTCATCGGCGGCCGCCCGCGACCGGCGGGAAGATGCTGAGGCTGTCGCCGTCCGCGAGCTCTGTCTCCATCCCGTCGAGGTGGAGCACCTCGCGCCCGCTCTTCAGCACGTTGATGTGCGGACGGAGCCCGCCGTTCTCCACGAGCTGGCCGTCGAGGCCGTCGTACTCGGCTTCGAGTTCGCGGAGCACGTCCCCGACCGTCGTCCCGTCGTCGTACTCGCGCTCGACGACCTTCGTGCCGACGGCCTGCCGGAACGTCGCGAAGAAGCGCAGTTCGACGTTCATGCGTTCCCGAACCTGATTCCGTCCTCGACGAGGCGCTGGTTCCGCTCGCGGTCCAGCGCCGCGCCGAGCTCGTCGTGGTCGTAGAGCTGAGCGATCAGTTCGGCGTAGAGGTTCCGCCACGAGATCGCGTAGATCGGGGATTGCCCCCACGCGCGGAGCTCCGGGACGAACTCGTCGAAGCGCTCCAGGCGCGACTCCAAGCGCTCGACGGCGTCGACGACGTACGAGACCGCTTCCTCCTCGGAGTCGGCCGACTCGATGGCGTCGTTGAGCCGGCGCTCCCAGCCCGCGACCGCCTGCTGCATGTCCTTGCGCGTGTCCTCGCTGTCGGCGGGCAGCGCGTCGAGAATCGGTTCCGGGACGCCGAGTGACACCGTCTCCATGGTGGCACGTGGCGTGGCGACGAGCATAAAGCTCCCGCCGCCGGAACCCCGAGACGGAGCGGGGCCGAGCGGCAGTCGGCCCCGGTACAGCGACCCCGGAAGAATCCCGATTGTAACCGAAATAAGTTACGTCGACGTGGGAATCACTATCGGGGAACAGTCCGTATGTAACGATAGAACACAACTTATGACTGACCTAGGTGGATTCCGAGACAACGTCGCGCGCGTAGACCTCGGCGCGGGCGACGTCGACTACGAGAGCATCGACGACGAGGACGCGCGCAAGTACATCGGCGCGCGCGGCCTCGGCGTGAAGTACGTCTTCGAGAACGGCCCGGACGTCGAGCCGCTCTCCGAGGAGAACCTCCTCGCGTTCATGACCGGCCCGCTGACGGGCACGCAGACGCCGATGAGCGGCCGCATCGCGGTCGTGACGAAGTCCCCGCTGACGGACACCGTCACTGACTCCCACCACGGGGGGTGGAGCGGTGCGCGCCTCAAGTGGGCGGGCTTCGACGGCCTCCTGTTCGAGGGGAAAGCAGACGAGCCCGTCTACGCGGTCGTCGAGGACGGCGAACTCGAACTCCGGGACGCCAGCCACCTCTGGGGGGAGGGCATCCACGACACCATCGACACCCTCGAGGAGGAAGTCGAGGGCGCGTACGGCAAGAACCTCTCCGCGATGGCCATCGGGCCGGGCGGCGAGAACGAGGTCCGGTACGGCTGCATCATCAACGAGGACGACCGCGCCTCCGGCCGGGGCGGCACGGGCGCCGTCATGGGGTCGAAGAACCTCAAAGCGGTCGTCGTCAAATCCTCCACGGAGATGCCCAAGCCCGCCGACCGCGAGACGTTCATGAACGGCCACAAGGCCGCGATGCAGGCGATCCAGGAGTCCGACGTCACCGCACCCAACGAGGGCGGGCTCTCCGTCTACGGGACGAACGTCCTGATGAACCTCACCGAGGAGATGGAGGGCCTCCCCACCCGGAACGGCCGCTTCACCTCCACGAGCACCGAGGCGGAAGCGGAGCCCGACGAGCCGAACATCGACTCCGAGAAGGTCTCCGGGGAGAACGTCGAGGAGAACATCCTCGTCGACGACCCGACGTGTCACTCCTGCCCGGTCGCCTGCAAGAAGGAAGTCGAAGTCGACGTCCACCACAAGGGCCAGGACCTCAACGTCCGCATGGAGTCCTACGAGTACGAGCCCGCGTGGGCGCTCGGGCCGAACTCCATGAACGACGACCGCGACATGATCGCGGTCATGATGGACCGGTGTAACGACATCGGCATCGACAGCATCGAGACCGGGAACATGCTCGCGTTCGCGATGGAAGCCACCGAGAAGGGCTACGTCGACGACGACGCCGGCATCGACTGGGGTGACATCGACGCGATGACCGAGATGATCGAGAAGATCGGCGAGCGCGACGGCGACCTCGCGGACACGCTCGCGGAGGGCCAGAAGCGCGCCGCAGGGGCACTCGACGCTCAGGACTGCCGCCTCGACGTCAAGGGCCAGGCCATCGCGGCGTACGACCCGCGCGGCCTCAAAGGCATGGGCATCGGGTACGCCACCTCGAACCGCGGCGGCTGCCACCTCCGCGGGTACACGCCCGCAGCCGAGATTCTCGGCATCCCGGAGAAGGTCGACCCGACCGACTGGGAGGGCAAGGGCGAGCTCACCGCGACCTTCCAGGACCTCCACGCCATCTCGGACTCCTTCGACATCTGCAAGTTCAACGCGTTCGCGGAGGGCGTCGACGAGTACATCGACCAGTACAACGGCATGACCGGCCGCTCGGTCGACGAGGACGAGCTCCTGGAAGCCGGCGAGCGCATCTACAACCTCGAACGCTACTACAACAACCTCGCGGGCTTCGACGGCGACGACGACACCCTCCCGGACCGCTTCGTGGAGGGCGCCGAGGACGCGGTACCCGCGGGCGGCGGCATCGAGGGCGAGCTCTGCGAGCTCGACGCGATGAAAGACGAGTACTACCAGGACCGCGGCTGGGTCGACGGCGTCGTCCCCGACGAGAAGCTCGACGAGCTCGGCATCGACCTCGGTCCCGGCACCGGCGTCTCCGCGAGCGGCGCGGCGTCCGCCGACGACTGATCGGACTCGAAACCCGTTTTTTCGCGCGCGCCTTACCCCGGTGTAGTGACCGACATCTCCAAGGAGGCGTTCCACGACGCCCTCGAAGCCGCGGGTCGGCCGGTCGCGACCGCAGCGCAGGTCGCCCGGGAGCTCGACTGCACGCAGGCTGAGGCCGCCGACGCGCTCGCGGAGCTCGCCGAGGCGGGCGACGTGGAGCGCGCGGACGTGGAGAACGACCCCGTCGTGTGGTATCCGCGGGACTGGCTGGAACTCACGGACCGCGAGCGGGTCGTGCCGTTCCCGGACCGCAGGGAAATCGTCGTCGACCAGCCCGCGCAGTTCACGCGCGCGCAGCTGTCGCGGTTCGCGCACCTCGCGGACACCACGCGGACGGGGAGCTACCGGTACGTCGTCCGCGAGGAGGACGTGTGGGCGGCGCCGTTCGAGAGCCTCGACGACTTGCTCGCGGCGATGGACGAGGTGCTGCCGCGGGACTGCCCCGGCCTCAAAGACTGGGTGGAAGAGCAGTGGACGCGCGCGACGCGGTTCCGCCTCGTCACGCACGAGGACGGCTACGTCGTCCTCGAAGCGAAGACAGAGAGCCTGCTGGGGAACGTCGCCGACCAGCACCTCGGCGACGACGTGATTCGCGCGCCGATCTCGGACACGGAGGCGTGGGTCGCCGAAAACAAGGTCGCGGAGCTGAAGCGCACGCTCTACGAGGCCGGCTACCCCGTGCAGGACGACCGCGACCTCGAGACCGGCGAGCCGCTGGACGTCGACCTCGACCTCGACCTCCGGGACTACCAGACCGACTGGGTGGAGCGCTTCGTGGACGCGAGTTCGGGCGTGCTCGTCGGGCCGCCGGGCTCGGGGAAGACCGTCGCCGCGATGGGCGTCCTCGAAGCCGTCGGCGGCGAGACGCTGATCCTGGTGCCGAGCCGCGAGCTCGCGAGCCAGTGGCGCGAGGAGCTGCTCGCGCACACCAGCCTCGAACGCGACCAGATCGGCGAGTACCACGGCGGCACGAAGGAAGTCCGCCCCGTCACCATCGCGACCTACCAGACCGCGGGGATGGACCGCCACCGCCACGTCTTCGACGACCGCGAGTGGGGTCTCATCGTCTACGACGAGGCCCACCACATCCCGAGCGAGGTGTTCCGGCGCTCGGCGGACCTCCAGAGCAAGCACCGCCTCGGGCTCTCCGCGACCCCCGTCCGCGAGGACGACAAGGAGGCGGACATCTACACGCTCATCGGGCCGCCCATCGGCACGGACTGGGACGCACTGTTCGACGCGGGCTACGTCGCGGAGCCCACCGTCGAGATTCGGTACGTGCCGTGGCGCGACGACGACGCGCGCTACGAGTACGCCGCCGAGAGCGGGCACACGCGCCGCCGCCTCGCCGCGGAGAACCCCGCGAAAGACGAGGAGGTGGAGCACTTGCTGCGCCAGCACGGCGACAAGCAGGCGCTCGTGTTCGTCGACTACCTCGAACAGGGCGAGCGCCTCTCCGAGGCCATCGACGCGCCGTTCGTCAGCGGGGAGACCCGCCACGCCGAGCGCGAAGCGCTGTTCGACCGGTTCCGCACGGGCGCGCTGGACACGCTCGTCGTCTCCCGCATCGGCGACGAGGGCATCGACCTGCCGGACGCCGAGCTCGCGATCGTCGCGTCCGGACTCGGCGGCAGCCGCCGGCAGGGCGCCCAGCGCGCCGGCCGGACGATGCGTCCGGGCGGTCAATCGCTGCTGTTCGTGCTCGCGACCCGCGGCACCGAGGAGGAGGACGACGCCCGCAGCCGGATGCGCCACCTCGCCGCGAAGGGCGTCCGCGTCACGGAGTCCGGCAGCGAGCAGGCGGTCGGCAGCGAGGACTGAGTGAATCGCGGGCTTCAAGCGGCCGGCGAGCGGACTTCCGACGATGACCGAGTTCCCGTTCGCGACCGCCGTCGACGTGCGCTACCAGGACCACGACACCCTCGGGCACGTGAACAACGCCGCCTACGTCACGTACCTCGAGGAGGCCCGCGTGGACTACTTCGCCGAGCACGCGGACTTCGAGTTCGAGGACCTCTCGATGGTCGTCGCGCACCTCGACGTGGACTTCTACCAGCCGGTCGCGCACGCCGACGAGGTCGAGGTCGCCGTCGCCGTCACGGGCGTCGGCGGGTCGAGTTTCACGATGGCGTACGAGGTCCGCGACGAAGGGACGGTCGCCGTCGAAGCCGAGTCCGTACAGGTCACCATCGACGAGGAGACTGGCGAGAGTCGGCCGGTCCCCGAGTCGTGGCGGGACGCGTTCGCGGCCGCCGAGGCCTGACTACGCGGGGCCCGTCGCCGGGAACGCTTCGAGGCGTGCGAGAACCGTGTCGACGACGTCCGCGTCGAACGTCCAGAAGCCGAAGAACTGGCCGTCCTGGCGTTCCTCCGCGAGCAGCGCGCGCTTGTCCGCGTCCGCGTCGGCGTCCAGCACCACGAACCAGGTGTCCGTGATTTCGCCGTCCTCGTAGGCGTGGATCCGGTGGGCGTCCGTCGGTACGTCCCAGTTCGGCCGGCCGTAGATGTGGGTCTCCACGCCGGCCGCGGCGAGGCGCTCGTAGAGGCCGTACTGCGGGCGGAGGTTCGACAGCCGCTGGAAGCCCGCGTGCAGCCGCCCGCCGAACTGGTGGGCGCTGGACTCGATTTCCCGGGACGCGACGACCATCCGGTCGCGGCCGTAGTTCGTGAACACGGACTGGTCGACGTGTCGGAGCAAGTCCGGGTACTCGATGTCGCCGGGGTCGTCCACGGTCACGAGCGGCGAGTCCGGGCGGACGACCCGGTAGAGCTCGCCGAACGACGCCGCCGCGACGTACTCGGCGTCGTCGTGGAGCACGACGAAATTCCGCGGGACGCCGTCGTCGGTCGCGGCCCGCCGCAGGTCCACGGACTGCACGTCGAAGTACGACTGGACGTCCCCGAGCGCGGTCCGCGGCACGTCGACGTTGTACAGCGTCAGCGTGAGCGCGCGCTCGTCGACCTGGTCGACGATGTCCGGCAGCGCGGGCGCGTCCTCAGCCATCGCTGTCACCGTATCGGCGACACCTCATAAATCCGCGTGGCGGAGCGAACTCCGCCGAGAATCAGTCGCGTGAGGACCGCGACACTCGCGACTGGACTCACGGACCGACGGAAAACAGACTGCGACCGCGACTCGACGCTCGTTACTCCTCGTCCGGCACGTCGAAGTCGTGGAAGTGCTCGCCTTTCTCCTTCGAGAGGATGTTGAGCGCGGCCGCCGCGCCGTCGCCCGCGGCGATGATGGCCTGCCACTCCTCGGCGCGCACCATCGCGCCCGTCGCGTACGCGTCGTCGACGCTGGTCTCCATGTCGACGTCCACGTCGACGACGTCCTCGTCCGTAAACGCACAGCCGAGGTCCTCGGCGAGCTCGCGGTTCGCGCCCGTCGCGAGCACGACGTAGTCGGCCTCGTACTCGTCGTCGTCGGTCGTCACAGCGAACCCGTCACCGGACTGCTCGACGCCCGTGACCTCCTCGCCCTGGCGGCGGTCGACGCCGAACTCGTCGACCTGGTCGCGGCTGTCCTCCACGAACTCCGTGCCCCCGACGGACTCGATGCCGAGGTAGTTGTAGAGGTGGGCCTTGTGCATCCACGTCTCGTCGGTGTCGAAGACGACGGTGTCGAGGTCGTTCTTCGCGGTGAACAGGGCGGCGCCCAGGCCGGCGGGACCCCCGCCGGCGACGATGACGTCTGTCATACGCCACTAGTCGCCCGCTCTACCGATAAAGCTACGGCCCGTCGAGAATGTCGCGGGTTCTCCGGTGGCGGTACCAGAACATCGGCGCGAGCCCGAAGCGTGCGGCCTCGTCGCCGAGCCGGCCCGCGGGCGTCCGGTACTTCACGCGGTCCCGCAGCAGCGTCTGCTCGCCGTCCGCGTACAGCGCGTGCGTGTGCTCCCACTCCGGGAACGGCCCGTCCTCCATCACGTCCACGAAGTACGCGGTGTCCTCGCGCTCCTCGCGCTCCGTGATGTACGATACCCACGCCTGCCGCGGCCCGACGCCGAACGGCCGGACGGACGCGTGAATCCGCGTGCCCTCCGTCAGCACGTCGCTGTCCCCGCCGCCCTCGGGGCGCTCGATGCGCTCGACGCGGAGATTCAGCCACGCCGGCGTCAGCGCCAGCAACCCCTCCTCGGTGGAGTGGAACGCCCAGGCCTCGGACAGCGGCGCGCGAACCCGCAGCTCCCGCTCGAAAGTCGCCATACGAGTGCTTGGGGCGGCCGGCGCAAAACTCCGGCGGCGAGCGGCGTTACTTCAGACGCTCCTGGAGGAAAGACGGGTGGGCGGCGGTGACGCCGTCGATACCGAGGATGTCGTCGCTGATGACCTCGCCGAGCGCGTCGCCGTCCGCGGCGCGGACCTCCGCCATCAGCATGTGGTCGCCGCTAGAGGTGTACAGCGCGTGGACTGCGTCCAGTTCCTTCAGCGCCCGCGTCGCCTCCACGTACCGCTCGGAGGCGACGTCGATACCAACGAGCGAGATGGACTGACTGGAGAGTTTCTTCGGGTCGACGTCTGCGGAGTACCCGACGATGACGCCCTCGTCTTCGAGTTTGTCGATGTACTTCCGGACCGTCGGCTTCGAGACGTCCGCGCGCGCGGCGATGTCGGCGTACGACGCCTGCGCGTCCTCCTCGAGCGCGGCGAGGATTCGGTCTTCCGTCGATTCGGTGCTCACACCCCTCATTTTGGCGCCTGTGAAAAAATATCTTCCGAACGGGAAAGTCGCGTGGCGTGCTCGCGAAGCGACACGTCGAGCGCGCAAACGACCTGGTATCGGCGTCGCTGTTCGACGTCCCACGGCCGGCGTTACTACTGGGAGGGACGACGGCACTACCGCAAAAATGGGCGATTAGCGGGCCGAGAGGTTACTTGTGGCGTTCGATGAGGTCGTACGAGCGCTCCCACTCGTAGTCGTCGTCGAAGTACCGCTCGGCGAGCGGCTCTTCGGGCATGTCGCCGCGAGAGCGTTTCTCCTGCTGGTAGGAGTTCCGGTCCTCCTCCTTGTAGTACCGGCCGGTGAGGACGGTGCCCTCGTGGAGGGCGTTCTCCGTCTCGTACATCATGTCGGCGGCCTCGCGACGGTCAGTGACGTCGAAGTCGTAGTCGTCGCTGTCCTGCACGTCGACGTACGGGACGTACTGCTTGGCGTCCTTGTTCCACGTCGGGCACTGCGTGAGGAAGTCGACGTGCGAGAAGCCGTCGTGCTCCATGGCCTCGACGAGGATCTCCTGGGCCTGGTTCGGGTTCACGGCCGCCGTGCGGGCGATGTAGGACGCGCCCGCCGACAGGCTCATCGAGAGCGGCCGAACCGGGTCCTTCGCGTTCCCGTGAGGCTGAGTCTTCGACTTGTGACCCTTCGGCGACGTCGGGGACGTCTGGCCCTTCGTCAGGCCGAAGATCTCGTTGTTGAACACGATGTAGGTCATGTCGTGGTTCTCGCGGGCGGTGTGCGTGAAGTGGTTCCCGCCGATGCCGTAGCCGTCGCCGTCGCCGCCCGCCGCGACGACCTCGAGGTCGTCGTTGGCGAGCTTCGCGGCGCGGGCCACGGGCAGCGAGCGACCGTGAATCGTGTGGAAGCCGTAGCTCTCGAAGTAGCTGTTGAGCTTCCCCGAGCAGCCGATGCCGGTGCACAGCAGGACCTCCTCGGGGTCCTTGCCGAGCTCCGCCATCGCGCCCTTCAGCGCCTTCAGGACGCCGAAGTCGCCACAGCCCGGACACCACGTCGGCTGCGGCTCGACGCCGGGCGTGAACTCGTCCCGTTCGACCTCCCTATCCTCTCCGATCGCGCTGAATGCCTTGCTCATGGGTTAGTCACCTGCCGCGGGTTCGAGGGTGGTCTGGGCGGTCGGTTCGCCGCCGCCGTTCTGTTCGAGCTCGACCGCTTCGACGATCTCCGCGGGCTCGAACGGATTGCCGTTGTACTTCAGGAGGCTGGAGAGCTTCCCGCCGAAGTCCCCGACCTCCTTCTGGATGAGGCCGCGGAACTGCTTCGTCACGGACATCTCCACGACGATGGCCTCGTCGACGCTCTCGACGAACTCCCGGACGCGCTCGGCCGGGAACGGGGAGAGGTCGCTGACGCCCAGCGCCTTCACGCTGTTCCCGTCGTCGTTCAGCCGCCGGACCGCCTCCTCGACGGTGCCCTGCTGGCTGCCCCAGACGATGAGGCCGAAGTCCGCGTCCTCGTCGCCGTAGACGACCTGCTGGTCGCGCTCGTCGAGGTCGTCGCGGATGGCGTCGACCTTCTGGACGCGCCGGTCCATCTGCGCGGTCCGGTTGTCCGGGTCCTCCGCGATGTGGCCGGTCGGCCAGTGCTCGTTGCCCGTCGCGAGGAAGCGTCCGCCCTTCTGGCCGGGAATCGAGCGCGGGCTGACGCCGTCCTCGACGTCGTGCTGGAAGCGCTTGAACTTCCCAGTCGCGTCGTGGGCGGCCTCCGCGATCTCGTCCTCCGTGAGCGTGCTCCCGAGCGTCGGGTTCGGCTCGCGGTCGAAGAACGAGGCGTCCACGTTCCGGTACTCGCCGGAGAGCTTCTGGTCGTAGACGACGATCGCCGGAATCTGGTACTCGTAGGCGATCTCGAACGCCGTCCGGGTCTGCTCGTAGCACTCCTTCGGGTCGCTCGGACCGAACGCTACGCGGTGGCTGTCGCCCTGACTCGTGTACAGGACGTGCTCGAGGTCAGACTGCTCGGGCTTCGTCGGCATCCCCGTGGAGGGACCCGCGCGCATCGCTTCGAGCAGGACCAGCGGCGTCTCCGTCATCTCCGCGAGCCCCAGCGGCTCGCTCATCAGCGCGAAGCCGCCGCCGGACGACCCGGACATCGACTTCACGCCCGCGTGGCTCGCGCCGACCGCGAGCGCCGCCGCGGCGATCTCGTCTTCGACCTGCTCCGAGATCCCCCCCATGTCGGGGAGCGTCTGGCTCATGATGGTGAAGGCGTCCGTCCACGGCGTCATCGGGTAGCCGGAGATGAACCGGCAGCCAGCGTCGATGGCCGCGTACGCCACGCCGTGGCTCCCGGAGACGAGGACCTGGTCCTCGTCGTGTTCGCCCTGCGGGACCGTCAGGTCCGGGTGGTCGTCGATCTCGTTGACCTGCTCGTAGGCGTCGTGCAGGACTTTGAGGTTCTGCTCGAGGATGTCGCCGCCCATCGCGTCCGACATCAGGTCCTCGATGTGCTCGAGGTCCATGTCGACGAGCGCCGCGGTGGCGCCGACACCGGCCGTGTTCCGCATGACCTCGCGGCCGTGCTCCTTCGCGAGGCCGCGGAGGTCGAGCGGGTAGACGTGCCAGTTGTTCTCCTCGGCGCGCTCCTCGAAGTTCGGGATGTCCGCCTCGTCGAGCAGGCCCTCGTCGTAGACGATGACCCCGCCCTCGCGGAGGTCGTCGAGGTTCTCCGCGAGCGGCTTCACTTCCTCGTCGCCGTAGACGGCGTTCTCGCTGGGGTTGCGCGCGAACGAGTCCCCGAGCGCGAGCAGGAAGTTGTAGCCGTCCCCGCGGGACGTTACGTTGCCGTCCCGGGCCCGAATCTCCACGTACGTGTGGCCGCCGCGGATGCGGGACGGGTAGTGCCGGTGCGTGAAGACGTCGAGGCCCGAACGCATCAACGCCTTCGCGAAGTTCTGGCTCGTGGAGTCGATTCCGTCGCCGGAACCCCCCGCCACTCGCCAAATGAGTTCGTCATCAGTCATAGTGTAACCTCTGGCCCGTGCTCGGACCGTTAGTAGGGTGTAGGACTGACCCACACTAAATCGTTTGCCATCCATTATCACGGAAAGATGATTAAGGACTGCCGCAGACCGGCGGAAAACCGCGTCGTCGCGGGGAGAACGCTGGCAGACACGCCGATTATAATACTTGAAATTTAGCTATGAAATTTTATGTAGTAGATAGTGGGTTCAATTGAGAGTAGCGTGAAAGCAGCTTGGTTGTTCGCCGCGTGTCTCGTCCTCGCGGCCGTCACGACCCCAGGCACAGCCGCGTCGACCGGTGTCGACGCATCGAACAAAGCGCCGCTCGCCGACGCGGGCCTCGACCAGACGGTTACCCGCGGAACCACAGTCTACCTCGACGCCGGCGGGTCCCGCGACCCCGACGGCACCATCGAGCGCTACGACTGGACCGTCGCCGCCGAGTCCGGTGACGTCACGAACGCCACCACACCGACTTGCAGCGACTGCGAACAGACGCAGTTCTCAGCCGAAGCCACGGGCACGTACCGCGTCACGCTCGCCGTCACCGACGACGACGGCGCCACGACGACGGACACTCTCTACGTCACTGTCAAACCCGGCGATCCGCCAACCGCGTCGCTCGCGTCACCGACAGAGACGACCATCGGCGACCCGGCGCGGTTCACCGTCGACGCCGACGCCGGTAGCGCACCGCTCGACAGACTCGTCTGGAGCGTCGACGGCGAACACGTCGCGACGGAGTCGGTCTCCGGCGACGCGACGACGACCACGCGAACGGTCCGCTTCCCGACGACGGGCACGCACACCGTCTCCGTCGCCGCCGTCGACGAAGACGACCAGCGCGACACCGCGAAGAGCCCCATCACCGTCACTGACCCAACTGACGGGGGCACCTCGACCGACGACACCGCGACGGGAGGCAGTAACGCCGACGTCGATGGCCCGCAGGTCATCACGGGACACGGTGATCTGACTGCCGAGTACGAACTCACGAACGACGCGTCCGGGGTGTGGATGCAGGACGGACGGCAGGTCGCCCGCGGCACCACCACTACGCGTTCGTTCACTCCCGGCGTCCACGAGCTCTACGCCGCGACAGACGGCGACGTCGCCACGTTCTCGGACGGGACCCGGACCGTCGTCGCGGACCCCGCACCCGAACTGACGACTGTCGAAGTCGAGAACAACAGCGTCGCCCCCGTCACCATCGAAGCCACCGACGACTACGAGAACCTCCAGACCGTGACGGTGCACGTCGACGGCGAGCAGGTTGAGACGTTCGCCACGGACGGCCGCGACGGCCGTAAAGGCGGGGACAAACTGGCCGCGAAGACGTATCTCGACTCACTCGAACCGGGCGACCACACGATCACGGTACGCGCTCGCGACGCTCGCGGACAGACCGACGTCGCCATCCGAACCGTGGCGGTACCTGGACCACCAGAAGTCGTGTCGGCAGGCTTCGTTCGGGACGGCCCACTCGACCAGTACCACCCACGCATCGACGAGTCGAGGTACACGGCGACCTACCGCGTGAAAGTCGATTTGAACGGTGTGGAGCCGGGGAAAATAGAGGCCATTATACGCGTGACTGGAGCAGGGGAAAATTCAGAATTAAAGAAATCAGTTGATGAGAAAGGTTACCTAATTCTCGAGAAGTCGTCATACAGGGAGCGAATAGCAGACATTAGCGGCTTCTCGGAGGTTCGGTGGCGCGTAAATGATTACACCAACCGAACGAGCGATTCAGTTCCGGTCACGCTCTCATCACCGGAGATTCGTATGGAGACCATCGATCCGCAAACGGAACACAATCGGTTGCGGGGGATCGTGTTCGACGCGCGGAAATCCTTCGACCCCGACGGTTCTCCGTTAGAGTACCACTGGTACGGGGTCGATGCGGGCCGAAATCAGTCTCGAATCGGGATTGAGGTGACGAATACCGTGTGGCTACAACTGGTCGACGGTCAGCAGCAGACGACGAACTCGTCCGGTCTACTCGATTGGTTCGCTCCGGAACTCGAAGACCCGACGATCGAAGAAAGTGGCCCGTTCTATCCGAACGAGACTATTACTGTTTCGGTGAAATCCGAACGCTACTACCTGTCGAGGGCGACGTACAAAGAGAAACTCTCGTTCGGCGTTCGCCCGGAACACGGGTCCGTAGTCGATCGGGTGAATAGCAAAGAGAGGCCAGGAGAAGTCGCCGATCCAGACCCGGAAGGCAGAGGGCGATGGCACCACTGGACGGTCGAAATTCCGGCGAAGGCGTTCCGTGATGGCCCGGTTAACCTGTCGTCGTATCCCACGCTTCACCCGCAGATGGAGTACACCACGACGGTACCGCAGCCCGTGGTGTACGCATCCGCGTACAGCGAGATAGCGGACGTCTCAACGTCGGTGTCGTATCTCGTCGAGCGACCCGAACACACCGTTCGAAGAACGGCTAACGAGGGGGTTCGAGACGACCTCGTGGATTCTGGATACCACGTCCAGCAGGTGAATCAAGCAGGCCGCGAATTCCAGTTGGAGAAGTACGTAAAGACCGACCCCGTCGAGTACGATGTGGACAAGATGCGGTTCTACGAGCGAGGACGTAGAGAGTTCTTCCTAGAAACGCATCCCGAGTGGTCGGCGGACGGCACGACGACTGAGAAATATACGTGGACGACGACCGAGAACGAGTGGCGGTCCAACCGCGGCGGTTCTGGAACCTTCACGGGGGACACGCGGCAGAAGCTCGTCCGCGACGGGAAGTACCGGACGGAGAAGGAGTTCCGGTACGAGACGACCGAGACCTACGAGACGACCGAAACGTACGAGGACACGTATACGACTGAGGAGTCGAAAATCGTCTACAAAGAGAAGTGCGGGATGTTCGGCTGCATGTCGTATCAGACGACCGAGACAGTGACTGAGGAGCATACGGTAACCCGCACGAAGGAAGTCACACGAAGTCGGACCGTCGAGGAGACATACTGGTCAACACATCCTTGGAGCTATTCGCACGAGTACACGGGCGATATGCGTCACGTGACAGTCCGTGAACCGGAGTACGAGCGCCAGTACGAGTACGAAGTGGAACACGAACGCTCGGAGATGCGAGACGTGTACTTGGCGGAGAACCGCACGCTCGTCGACCCAGCCTCGTACGAGTGGCAGCCGTGGAAAACCGTACACAGCGAAATCATGGCTGAGAGTGCGGCTAACTCTCGTGACGTTCGAATCGCGGACATCGTGCCCAGTCAGCAGTGGGTTCTCAGTAAGCAGACCGGAACGAGGACGGCGGAAGTCGGTAGTCTCAACGACGGAGACTCAGTAGTCGAGACAGTCGGCCGAGCGAACGTTACGCTCACGAAGTACGTCACACGTGAAGATACGAAGCGGTTGCCGGAGATGGAGAGCCGAGAGGTCTCCCGGATAGTCGAACACACGGAAGACGGAGTTATTAGTGTAGAAAGAATTGAAGATATATTAACGGAGAAAATAGAGGAAAAGTATGGCCGGTAAGAATGTCTTCCTCGTCGTCCTCGTTGTACTCTCTCTAGCTATCGTTCCAAGCGCTACTGCGGTTCCGACAGATCAATCTGAAAGTCCGTGTGAGGATGCAAAGAAACATAGAGCAGTTGATATAGATAAAGAATTTAACTTACATGTAGAGTTCTTTGTAAGTTTTTTAGAGACTGCTAACCGCGTCTGTGTTGGGGTCGAAAATAAAGGAGGGATGAAGTACCCAAGTGAATTTGGGCTATGGGTTGACGGTGTTGGATTTAGTCCTGAGATGCCAGAGTTAGAGGGTGGAGAATCGAAATTTGTATCGAAGAATGTGACCAGTTATCTTGACACAACTCAAGATAACCACTCAGTACGTATAGTTGCGAGTGAACGGGAGTTCATGTTCAATTTCACACACCACCTGAACGCGTCGAGTCCCGACGTTCCAACTCCGTATGTGAGTGATGTCCAGGTAGTTCGAAGCGAGAACTCGACAGAGCTCGTCTCTACCGTCCACAATCCGGGGGAGCGAGCGTACGCACTCCACGTGCGCGCAGAGACGTTTGAAACTCAGGGCGAGTTCGAGATCGGCGCGCCGCAACCCGGGAGTTCGAGCGAGTTCAGATTCGAGCTCGACGAAGCCCCGGACGACGTCGTCGCAGGCAAGGTGATGGTGTTCAACGACACCGGCCAGCCGGAGGGAAAGTTCGACCAGAAGGAGTTCATGGCGAAACCGAACGAGACAGCGAACGCGTGGGACGACCACTTCGAGCAAATGCCGGGCGGCACGGCCGACGTCAGTTACAGCAACGAGACGGCGCGCCAGTACCGCGAGGGGTACGTCGACGACGAAGCGCTATCCCCGACGGAACGGCGTGCGGGTGCGGTGCTCGTCGTCTTGGCGTTGGTCGGAGCGGTCCTCTGGCGGCGAAGATAGGGGCTACCGCTCGATGCCGCCCTGCTCGGAGATCTGGAGGATGTTCCGCATGTTGAGGTAGACGTGCTGGGCGTCGACATCCTCGCCGTCGTCGTAGATGTCGCTGACGCGGTGGACGATGGCGGCGACGCGTTCGGCTTCCTCGGAGTCGTTCTCGCGGAGTTCGTCGGCGACCTCGCGGAGCGCGTCGCGTTTCTCGGCGTCGTCGAAGTCAGACATGAGGAGTCGTCAGTGTTTGGCTGGCCCGCTGGCGTTGCGGCGGTGGACGAGGCCGATCATGTCGGCGGTTTCGGCGACGAATTCGCGGAGCGCTTCGCCGGTCTGGTTGTCGTCGTCGAGGACGACCGGCGCGCCCTGGTCGCCGCCCTGGCGGACGCTGGGGTCGAGGGGGATGGAGCCGAGGAACGGGAGTTCGTTCTCGTCGGCGAAGTCCTTGCCGCCGCCGCTGCCGAAGATGTCGTGGGTGCCGCCGCAGTCGGGGCAGACGAACCCGCTCATGTTCTCGGCGATGCCGAGGACGGTGGTGTCGTGGCGGCCGAACATGCGGAGGCCCTTGCGGGCGTCGTCGACGGCGACGTCCTGCGGGGTAGTGACGACGACGGCGCCGGTGAGGGGGACCGTCTGGAGCATGGTGAGCTGGGTGTCGCCGGTGCCCGGGGGGAGGTCGACGACGAGGTAGTCGAGGTTCCCCCACTCGACGTCCTCGACGAGCTGCGTGAGGACCTTGTGGACCATGGGGCCGCGCCAGATGACGGGGTCGTCTTCGCCGACCATGAACGCCATGCTCATGAGTTTCATGCCGTGTCGCTCGGGCGGGACGATGGTGTCGCTCTCGGTGGCGCGGGGGTGGTCGTCGGCGTCGACCATCCGGGGGACGTTGGGGCCGTAGATGTCGGCGTCGAAGAGGCCGACGCGCGCGCCGCGGTCGGCGAGGCCGGCAGCGAGGTTGACCGCGACGGTGGACTTGCCGACGCCGCCCTTGCCGGAGGCGACGGCGATGACGTTCTTGACGCCGGGGAGGACGTCGCCGCCGCTGCGGTCGGGGATGGCGGCGGTGAGGTCGGTTTCGAGGCCGGCGTCTTCGAGAACTTCGCGGACGCGGCCGGCGATGTCCGTCTCCGTGGGAGAGTACGGCGCGCCGAGCGCGAGCGAGATTGTGACTTTGTCCCCGTCGACGTCGAGGTCGTTGACGAGGCCGAGTGAGACGATGTCGTCGCCGAGCGACGGGTCCTCGACGTCGCGGAGGAGGTCCCGTACGTCGTCTTCGTTCATGGCCGCGAGTAGGCGGTGGTGCGCCGATAAGGGTTGTGTCGAACGAACGTGCGGCCGGAACCTCACGCCGCGCCAGGAACGTAACTACAGACGGTTACGAAATCGCCGCTTCCACCCACGAGTTTAAGCGTCTGTACGTGCGACAGTCTCGCATGCTCTCGGACTCGTTCGGGCGTGAGGTCTCCGGCGTCCGGGTCTCCCTCACGGATCGCTGTAACTTCGACTGCGTCTACTGTCACAACGAGGGACTGGGGGACACACGCGGCCCGATGGACCCGCGCGACCACGAAATGAGCGCGGACGACGTCGTGCGGTTCCTCGAAGTGGTCGAGGAGTTCGGCGTCGAGAAGGTGAAGCTCACGGGCGGGGAGCCGATGCTCCGCGACGACTTAGCGGAGATCATCCGGCGCACGCCCGACTCGATAGAGGTGTCGATGACGACGAACGGCACGTTCCTGCCTGGGCGCGCGGCGGACCTCGTTGACGCGGGCCTCGAGCGCGTGAACGTCTCCCAGGACGCCCTCGACGCGGAGGACTTCAAGGCGCTCACGAAGAGCGGCGCCTACGAGAAAGTCCTGGAGGGTGTCGAGGCCGCCGTGGACGCGGGCCTCGACCCGGTGAAGCTCAACATGGTCGTGTTCCGCAAGACGGCGGGCTACGTCCCGGAAATGGTCGACCACGTCGCCGAGAACGACGCGCTCCAGCTCCAGCTCATCGAGTACATGCCCGAAATCGCGGGCCACCCGGAGTGGGCGGTGGACATCGACGACGTCCACGGCTGGCTCGAGGAGCGCGCCGACCGCGTCGAGCACCGCGAGATGCACGACCGGCGACGGTACTGGGTGAACGGTGGGATGGTCGAAATCGTCGACCCCGTGGGGAACGAGGAGTTCTGCGCGAACTGTCACCGCGTGCGCGTCACGCACGAGGGCTACCTGAAAGGGTGTCTGAACCGGAACGACGACCTGCGGTCGATGGGCGAGATGTCCAAGCCCGAGATCCGGGAGGCGTTCCGGGAGACCGTCGAGAACCGCGTGCCGTACTACGGCGAGTACATGGTAGAGGACGGCGACGGCGGCTGGGAGGTCAACGACGAGTACATCGAAGTCGTCTGACGCGTTCGGCGACAGTATCTGGTAGTCATCCGCACGGCGTCCGGGCCACCTTTCGTGACGTTTAAGTACGGGCCGCGATTTCTCACGAACGCAGTCACTGTAGGGGCGCCGGGTCCCGAGTCCGAGAGGGCGAAGATACACCCGAAAGCGTGTCGTGGTAGCCTAGCCTGGTCAAGGCGCAGGGTTGCTAACTCTGTGGCGTAAGCCTCCGGGGTTCAAATCCCCGCCACGACGCCTTTCCACACAACACCAAAACATGAGTTCGGAAGAACAAGACGCGGACGAGGACATTCAGTACTTCGTCCGCATCGGGCAGACAGACCTCGACGGCACCAAGACCGTCGAGCGTGCGCTCGCGGAACTCGACGGCGTCGGCCGACGAGTGTCGCGAGTCGTCGCGGAGAACGCGGACGTCGACCGCACCGCGACGATTGGCCGTCTCGATGACGACGTCATCGAAGACATCAAGACGGCCGTCAACGAGTTCGCGGACCACGCTCCGGAGTGGCTCGTGAACCGTCGGAAGGACTTCTACTCCGGCGAGACTCAGCACGTCACCGGCAACGACGTCGACCTGACGCGCGACCAGGACATCAACCGGATGCAGATGATTCGGTCCTACAAGGGCATCCGACACGAGCGCGGGCAGAAGGTCCGCGGTCAGCGCACCAAGTCCACCGGTCGTACGGAAGGTACCATCGGCGTCAACGTCGAGGCTATCAAGGAAGAACAGGCAGAAGAAGCAGCGGGTGAGGAAGAATAATGGCGCTCCCCGGTGAGAACACCAAGTTCTACGAGACGCCGAACCACCCCTACCAGGGCGAACGCATCTCCGAGGAGAGCGACCTGCTCTCCCGGTACGGCCTGAAGAACAAAGAAGAGCTGTGGCGGGCGCAGTCTCAGCTGCGGAACTTCCGCCGCGAGGCGCGCCGCCTGCTCGGTCGGACCGAGGAGGCCAGCGGCGAGGAGTTCGTCTCCCGCCTGCAGCGCATCGGCGTGCTCTCCAACCAGGAGAGCCTCGACGACGTCCTGTCGCTCGACGTGACGGACGTCCTCGAACGCCGCCTCCAGACGGTCGTCTACCGAGAGGGCCTCGCGAACACTGTCGGGCAGGCCCGGCAGTTCATCTCCCACGGCCACGTCACGGTCGACGGGAGCCGCGTCACGGAGCCCTCCTACACGGTCGAGGTCTCCGAGGAGGACGCCATCACGTTCGACGAACGAAGCGACCTCACAGACGAACTGCACCCGGCTCGCGCCGGTGCACAGGAGTAACACAATATGGCTGACGACACCAAATGGGGCATCGCGCACATCCACGCCTCGTTCAACAACACCATCATGACCGTCACCGACGAGACGGGCGCCGAGACGCTCGCAAAGTCCAGCGGCGGCACGGTGGTCAAGCAGAACCGTGACGAGGCGTCGCCGTACGCCGCGATGCAGATGGCCGAACAGCTCGCCGAAGACGTCTTAGACCAGGGCATCGAGAAGGTGCACGTTCGCGTGCGCGGCCCGGGTGGCAACCTCCAGCGCAGCCCGGGTCCGGGCGCGCAGGCCGCCATCCGCGCGCTCGCTCGCGCCGGTCTCGAGATCGGTCGCATCGAGGACGTGACGCCCGTCCCCCACGACGGGACGCGTCCGCCGAAGAACAGCGGGTACTAAGCATGAGCACGGACTTCGACGTCGAATTCATCGACCGCGACGACCGGGAAGCCCGGTTCGTCGTCCGCAACATCACGCCGGCGTTCGCGAACGGCATCCGTCGCGCCATCCTGGCCGACGTGCCGACGCTGTCCATCGACAGCGTGCGATTCGTCGAGAACTCCAGCGTGATGTTCGACGAACAGCTCGCGCTGCGCCTCGGCCTCGTCCCGCTGACGACGCCCGAGGACTTCGCGGAGGGCGACACGGTCACGCTCGCGCTCGACGTCGAGGGCCCGGGGACGGCGTACTCCGGGGACCTGGTCTGTCAGGACCCCGAGGTCGAGGCCGCCGACACGAACATCCCCATCATCGAGCTGAAAGACGATCAGCGCCTCGAACTGGAGGCCGACGCGAAGCTCGGCTACGGCCGCGACCACGCCAAACACCAGGGCGGCGTCGCGGTCGGCTACCGGCACCTCCAGCGCGTGAACGTCGTCGGCGACGTCGACGAGTACGCCGACGAGGAGCGACAGATGCTCCGCGGCGTCATCGAGGAGGACGGCGAACTCGTGCCGACCGACGACTTCGACAACGACCTCTCGAACCGGTACCCCGGCAAGGAGGTCGAGGTCGAGGACGTCCCCGGCGCGTTCGTCTTCCACGTCGAATCCGACGGCTCGATGCCCGTCACCGAGCTGGTGCTCCGTGCGGTCGACTCCCTGGTCGACCGCGCGGACGAACTCGAACAGGCAGTCCAACTGTAACATGATCGCTCCGACCCACACTACCGCGCCGACGCCCACTCCTGCCCCTGGAGCCTCGGGCCCGGCAATCGAAATCGGTAAGAAGGGTCGGGAGCTACAGAGAAGCGAAGCGCCATCGCGGCCGTGCAGGGATAGCCAAGTTAGGCCAAAGGCGCAGCGTTCAGGGCGCTGTCCCGTAGGGGTTCGCAGGTTCAAATCCTGCTCCCTGCACTCGACTTCTCACAACTTTCCAGGAGTACGAGCATGAGTAAGACAAGTCCGAGACTCAGCAGTCTCATCGCCGAACTGAAGTCCGTCGCCCGAGATTCGGGCGCGGACGTCTGGCACGACGTCGCGGGTCGGCTGGAGAAGCCGCGCCGCACGCACGCCGAGGTGAACCTGAGTCGCATCGAACGTTACGCGAACGAGGACGAGACCGTCGTCGTCCCCGGCAAGGTGCTGGGGTCCGGCGCGCTCCGCAAGTCCGTCACCGTCGCTGCCGTGGATTTCTCCGGCAGCGCGGAGACGAAGATCGAGCACGCCGACGGCGAGGCCGTCCACCTAGAACAGGCAGTCGAACAGAACCCCGAAGGCTCCGACGTGCGGGTGATTCGATGAGTCTCGCGGAATTCGACGCCGACGTGGTCGTCGACGCGCGGGACTGCATCATGGGCCGCGTGGCGAGCAACGTCGCCGAGCGCGCCCTCGACGGCGAGTCGGTCGCCGTGGTGAACGCCGAGCAGGCGGTCATCACCGGTACGGAGGAGGACATCTTCGAGACGTACAACAAGCGCGCGGAGGTCGGCTCCGACAGCGGGCCGTACTACCCGAAGCGCCCGGACGGCATCGTCAAGCGCGCCATCCGCGGCATGCTGCCGTACAAGCAGCAGGACGGCCGCGAGGCGTTCGAGAACGTCCGCGTGTACGTCGGCAACCCGTTCGACGAGGACGGCGAAGTCGTGGAGGGGACGTCGCTGGACCGACTCTCCACGATCCGGTTCGTCACCGTCGGCGCGGTCTCAGAGGAACTCGGTGCTAACGTCACATGGTAACCAACACATCCGGCAAGAAGAAGACGGCAGTCGCTCGCGCGACCGTGAGCGACGGAGAGGGTCGTGTGCGAATCAACTCCCAGCCCGTCGAGCTCGTCGAGCCGGAGATGGCGCGCCTGAAGATGCTGGAGCCGTTCCGCATCGCGGGCGACGACCTCCGGGACGACGTGGACGTCGACATCGACGTCTCCGGCGGCGGCTTCGCGGGCCAGGCGGACGCGGTCCGCACCGCCATCGCTCGCGGGCTCGTCGAGCACTACAGCGACGCGGAACTCCGGGACGCGTACCGGGAGTTCGACCGCAGTCTGCTGGTCAACGACGTCCGGCAGTCCGAATCCAAGAAGTGGGGCGGCCCCGGCGCTCGCGCTCGCTACCAGAAGTCCTACCGCTGAGGTGATACATCCATGATGGTACCAGTCCGGTGTTTCAGTTGCGGTAACGTCGTCGGCGAGTACTGGGAGGAGTTCAAGGCGCGAGCCGAAACCCACGACGGCGACGAGGACCCAGCTGACGTGCTGGACGACCTCGGCGTGGACCGGCACTGCTGCCGCCGGATGCTCATCGCCCACCAGGACCTCGTCGACGTGGTCTCGCCCTACCAGTAATGAGCGAAACACAACACTTCAATCGGTACGAGAAGGCCCGCATCATCGGTGCGCGAGCGCTGCAGGTGTCGTACGGGGCGCCCGTGCTGGTCGACACCGACCAGACGGAACCCATCCTCATCGCGGCCGAGGAGTACGACGAGAAGGCGCTCCCGTTCACCGTTCGGAGGGACAACTGAGATGACGCGCATCGAGTCCGTCCGGTTCCGACCGATTCTCGACTCCCGCGGCAACAAGACCGTGGAGGCGGAGGTCGTGACCGAGGACGGCGGGTTCGGCCGTGCGGCGGCGCCGTCCGGCGCCAGCACGGGCGAACACGAGGCCGTCGAACTCCCCGTCGAGGAGGCCATCGCGGCGGCACGCGAGCACGTCGCACCCCGCCTCGAAGGCCGGGAGTTCGCCGGCGACCAGCGCGGCGTCGACGCCGCGCTCCACGCGGCTGACGGCACGGAGGACTTCTCCGACGTCGGCGCGAACAGCGCCGTCGCCGTCAGCATGGCGGCCGCGAAGGCCGCCGCGGACGTGCTCGGTGCGCCGCTGTACCAGCATCTCGGCGGCGCGTTCCGCGGTCGGAACTTCCCGGTGCCGCTCGGGAACGTCGTCGGCGGCGGCGAACATGCCGCGGACGCGACCGCGATTCAGGAGTTCCTCGCCGCTCCGGTCGGCGCGCCGAGCGTCCGACAGGCGGTGTTCGCGAACGCCGCCGTCCACGAGCGCGTGGGCGAACTCCTCGAGGAACGCGGCGAGGCCGCCGCGAAGGGCGACGAGGGCGCGTGGGCGCCGTCTATCGACGACGCCGAGGCGTTCGAAATCGTCGACGAGGCCACCGGGGACGTCGCCGAGGAGTTCGGCTTCGACGTCACGTTCGGTCTCGACATGGCGGCCGCCGAGCGCTACGAGGACGGCGAGTACGTCTACGGCGACGAGGTCCGCTCCACGGAGGAGCAGATCGAGTACGTCGCCGGGCTGGTCGAGGAGTACGACCTCGCGTACGTCGAGGACCCCCTCGACGAGAACGACTTCGAGGCGTTCGCGACGCTGACCGAGCGCGTCGGCGACGAGACGCTCGTCTGCGGGGACGACCTCTTCGTGACGAACGTCGAGCGCCTCCGCGACGGCATCGAGGTCGGCGCGGCGAACAGCATCCTCGTGAAGCCCAACCAGATCGGGACGCTCTCGGACGCGTTCGACGCGATCGAGCTGGCGACCCGGAACGGCTACGAGGCCGTGGTCTCCCACCGCAGCGGCGAGACCGAGGACACGACCATCGCACACCTCGCCGTGGCGGCCGACGCCCCGTACATCAAGACGGGGACGGTCGGCGGCGAGCGAACCGCCAAGCTGAACGAACTCATCCGCATCGCGGACGAAGCATGAGCGAGAACGAATCCGACACAGAGGCCGACCTCGAGGACGCCCCGGACGAGCAGGCAGCGGAGTCTGCCGCCGAGGCCGCCGAGAGCGACGCCCAGACAGACGAACAGCCCACCGAAGAGGAGCCGGGAGCGGCGGCCACCGAGGACGTCATGTCCGACGAGGAGGCCGACCTGCTCATCCCCGTCGAGGACTACCTCGGCGCCGGCGTCCACATCGGTACCCAGCAGAAGACCAACGACATGGACCGGTTCATCCACCGCGTCCGCACCGACGGCCTCTACGTGCTCGACGTCTCGAAGACGGACGATCGCATCCGCACGGCCGCGGACTTCCTGGAGAACTACGACCCCGAGCAGATTCTGGTCACGTCCAGCCGCCAGTACGGTCGCTTCCCCGCGGAGAAGTTCGCGGAAGCGGTCGGCGCGCGCGCCCGGACCGGCCGCTTCATCCCGGGGACGCTGACGAACCCGCAGTACGACGGCTACATCGAGCCGGACGTCCTCGTCGTCACCGACCCCATCGGTGACGCGCAGGCCGTCAAGGAGGCGATCACGGTCGGCATCCCCGTGATCGCGATGTGCGACTCGAACAACCAGACGAGCAACGTCGACCTCGTCGTCCCGACGAACAACAAGGGCCGTCGCGCGCTCTCCGTGGTCTACTGGCTGCTCGCCAACGAGACCCTGGACCGCCGCGGCGCCGAGCCGACGTACGCCCTCGAAGACTTCGAGGACGGACTGTAACCCGGCTTCTCGACGTTGTACTTTTCCACGGAGCTTCGCCGACCAGCGACGGCTGTAGCTACCGCGAGACGACGCCGAGGTAGCCGTCGAGGCCGTCGACGAAGCGAACGCGCTTCCCGAACCACTCGCGGCCGCCGTCGAGGGGGTGCTGGTGGCGGGCGTCGTCGACGTCCGCGCTCAACAGCACGGTCGCCGGACACGGCCCGAATCTGTCGAGGCGGTCGCGGACGCGCCCGCCGTCCGGCTCGCAGAGCACGACGTCCTGGCCGGGGAAGCGAGCGAGCTCGCCGTACGTGTCGTCGTAGTCGCGCTCGGGGTTCGGGAGGCGGTAGAGCCGCTGGAAGCGCTCGGCGGTGGCGTCGAGGTCGCCGGTCGCGAGCACGACCCACGAGATGCCCGAGACCGGTGACCCGTACAGTTCGCTGTCGGGGACGCGGTACTCGCGGGGCGTGCGGTCGCTGACGACGAACGGCAGGAGGTGCTCGTCCTGCGGGCCGAGGAAGGCGTTGTCCCACTCGACGAGCGTGCCGTCCGGGCGCTCGCGGCTGCCGTGGGAGGGGCCGTGGACTTCCACGTCCTGCTCGATGACGCGCTGACACTCGGCGTGGACGCTGCCCGTCTCGACGCACCAGTCGGTCGGCCCGCCGAGCGGGTCGGCGTGCTCGAAGAACTCGCCCCACCACGCGGGATCCTCGCGGGTGGGCGCGACGAGTTCGAGGTAGGAGCCGTCGGGCAGCACGAGCGCCGCCATCTCCGTGCCGGCGTCGGGGTGTTCGCCGCCGTAGGTCGGGTCGAAGCCGGCGGATTCGAAGCGCTCGACGATGGCGTCTAACTCCGCGGCGGCGAACGGCACGTGGTCGATGACGGGGCGCATACCGCCACGTTGACGGTGCGCACGCAAAAGTTTGCGGCGACGCTCGCCGGGGCTGATAGCCCGGCGTGCCGGTTCAGTAGAGCCCGCCGTCGGACGTCGTCGCGTCGGCCGACGAGCCGTTGATCTTCGAGCCGTCAGGCGCGACCAACCACCACACGTCGCCGACGCCCTGTCCCGACGTGTCGCCGGGCCCGCTGTCGCTCGCGTAGTGGTACAGCGGCCGACCGCCGGCCGTCACCTGTGTCCCGCCGTCGTCGCGCTCGGTCGTGCCGAGGTCCGCCTCGACGCCGGCCCCGGCCGTGGGGTCGCCGTCGACGGTCAGCGGCGGCCACGTACTCGCGCAGTCGTCGTAGCACGACGATTCGCCGGCGGGGTCTTCGTCGAAGACGTAGAGGCTGACTCCCTCGGCGTCCACCAGTACGTCCCCGTAGTCGTCGGTCGATTCGACCGCGACGGTGGTCGAACTGTTCGCCTCCGTCGTCTCGTCACCGCCGCCGTCGGCGCCGGTCGTACAGCCGGCGAGTGTCCCGACTGCGCCGGCGCCGAGGACGGCGAGCAGGCGTCTCCGGAGCACGTGCGTTACTTGGTAACACTTCTAGATAGCTGTTTGCCGAACTCTCACCCAACTGTCGCCCCGGGGCGTTCCGGAACTTCTGTAACGGCGTGGGCCACACGCCGAGGTATGACTACGACTTCGAGTGCGCCGGGGAAGGTCTACCTCTTCGGCGAGCACGCCGTCGTCTACGGCGAGCCCGCGGTCCCGTGTGCCATCGAGCGGCGGGCGCGGGTGACCGTGACGGCGCGCGACGACGACCGGGTGCGGGTGTCCTCGCCGGACCTCTCGCTGGACGGGTTCACCGTGGAGTACGGCACTGGCAGCGACGCGCAACCGGACGTGGACGTGCCGGCGTCGCTCGTCGAGGCGGCGATGGGGTACGTCGAGGAGGCGCTCGCGCAGGCGCGGGACGCCGCCGGCGAGCCTGACGCGGGCTTCGACGTGGAGATCGAGAGCGAGATTCCGCTGGGCGCCGGCCTCGGGTCGAGCGCCGCGGTCGCCGTCGCGGGCATCGACGCCGCCACGCGAGAGCTCGGCGTCGCCCTCGACCCCGAAGCGGTCGCAGAGCGCGCGTACCGCGTCGAGCACGCGGTCCAGGACGGCGAGGCGTCCCGCGCGGACACGTTCTGCTCGGCGATGGGCGGCGCGGTCCGCGTGGAGGGCGACGACTGCCGCACCATCGACGCGCCCGACCTGCCGTTCGTCGTCGGGTACGACGGCGCGAGCCACGACACCGGGGAGCTCGTGGCGGGCGTCCGGGGCCTCCGCGAGGAGTACGACTTCGCGGCGGACACCGTCGAGGCCATCGGCGACCTCGTGCGGGAGGGCGAGGACGCGCTCGCAGCAGGTGACCTCGACGCGCTCGGCCGCCTGATGGACTTCAACCACGGGCTGCTGTCGGCGCTCGGCGTCTCCGCGCGCTCGCTGGACAACCTCGTGTGGGCGGCCCGGGACGGGGGGGCGCTCGGCGCGAAGCTCACGGGCGCGGGCGGCGGCGGCTGCATCGTCGCGCTCGACGAGGGCGAGGGCGTGGAGACGGCGCTGTCGCTGACGCCGGACTGCGCGCAGTCGTTCCGCGCCGAACTCGCGACGGAGGGCGTGCGCGTCGAATGACCGTCGTCGTGAAGCTCGGCGGCAGCGTCGTCACCGAGAAGGACCAGCCCGAGACCGTCGCCGACGAGCGCCTCGCGGGGCTCGCCGCCGCGCTCGGGGACGCGACCCTCGAAGACCTCGTCGTCGTCCACGGTGGCGGGAGTTTCGGGCACCCGCACGCCGCCGAACACGGCATCTCCAGCAGCGAGGGGAAGCGAGACGCGGAAGCGGTCCGGGACGTCGCCGGCGCGATGGAGGAACTCAACGACGCGGTCGTGGGAGCGCTCGCGGAGGCTGGCGTCCCGGCCGTGCCCGTCCACCCGTTCTCCGTCGGCCACCGGACGAGCGATGGCGACCTCCGTTTCGAGACGGGACAGCTCGCGGCGATGCTCGGGGAGGGGTTCGTGCCAGTGCTCCACGGCGACGTGCTCACGCGGGTGGGCGAGGGCGCGACGATCGTCAGCGGCGACGAGCTCGTCACGCACGCGGCGCGGGAACTGGCCGCCGACCGCGTCGGTCTCTGCTCGACTGTTCCGGGCGTACTCGACGAGTCCGGGGACGTCGTCAGGGAGATCACCGACTACGAGGACGTGGCGGCGGCGCTCGGCGGCAGCGACGCCACCGACGTCACGGGCGGGATGGCCGCGAAGGTCCGCGCGCTGCTGGACCTCGGCGCGCCGTCGTTCGTGTTCGGGCCGGACGCCCTCTCGGCGTTCCTCGCCGGCGAGGACGCCGGCACGCGAATCGACGGTTAGTCTTCGACCTCCACGTCCGCGTCCGGCGCGTTCTTCTTGACGCTCTGCAGCCCCTGCTCGGCTTTCTGCTTGGAGGCGTAGCCCTCGCCGCTGTCCGCGATGATGTTGCCGTTGCTGTGGACGAGTCGCCAGCGGTACTGCCCGGCGTCGTCTTCGTAGACGTGGAACGTCGCGTCGGACATGTGCGGCTCCTCTCAGGCCAGCGACAAGGCCGTTTCGGCCGATAGTACAGGCAAGGCGCGGCAATCCCCGCCGTTTTTAACACCGCGGGACGTAGGGCGTTCAAGAGCAGCGTCGCGGGCGTTTACGCGGCGGTAGCCGACGGCTGCAAGACGCCGCGGCCGTCGTCGCCAGCCCGCGGCTGTTTCAGACACGACACCCCACAGCGGGTTTCAGTGCTCGAAAACCATGGAAATCGAAATCGCAACAATCGGCGGATACGAAGAAGTCGGTCGGCAGATGACTGCCGTCCGAGCCGGTGACGACATTGTCATTTTCGACATGGGCCTCAACCTCTCGCAGGTCCTGATTCACGACAACGTCGAGACGGAGAAGCTGCACAGCCTCGACCTCATCGACATGGGCGCCATCCCGGACGACCGCGTGATGAGCGACCTCGAGGGCGACGTCCAGGCCATCGTGCCGACGCACGGCCACCTCGACCACATCGGCGCCATCTCGAAGCTCGCGCACCGCTACGACGCTCCCATCGTCGCGTCGCCGTTCACGCTCGAACTCGTGAAAGGCCAGATCGAGGGCGAGCAGAAGTTCGGCGTCGACAACGACCTCGTGGAGATGGAGGCCGGCGAGACGATGGACATCGGCGAGCGCTGCGAGCTCGAGTTCGTCCACGTCACGCACTCCATCATCGACGCCATCAACCCCGTCCTCCACACGCCGGAGGGCGCGGTCGTCTACGGCCTCGACAAGCGCATGGACCACAGCCCGGTCCTCGAGGACCCCATCGACATGGACCGGTTCCGGGAGATCGGCCGCCAGGACGAGGGCGTCCTCTGCTACATCGAGGACTGCACCAACGCCGGCAAGAAGGGCCGCACGCCCTCCGAGAGCACGGCGCGGCGCCACCTCAAGGACGTGATGCAGAGCGTCGAGGACTACGACGGCGGCATCGTCGCGACGACGTTCTCCAGTCACGTCTCCCGGGTGTCCTCGCTCGTGGAGTTCGCGAAGGACATCGGCCGCGAGCCCATCCTGCTCGGCCGCTCGATGGAGCAGTACTCCGGCACCGCCGAGCGCATGGGCCGCGTGAACTTCCCCGACGACCTCGGGATGTTCGGCCACCGGAAGTCCGTCGACCGCGCGTTCAAGCGCGTGATGAACGAGGGCAAGGAGAACTTCCTCCCCATCGTCACCGGCCACCAGGGCGAGCCCCGCGCGATGCTCACCCGGATGGGCCGCGGCGAGACTCCCTACGACATCGAGGACGGCGACAAGGTCATCTTCTCCGCGAGCGTCATCCCGGAGCCGACCAACGAGGGCCAGCGCTACCAGAGCGAGCAGCTGCTCCGGATGCAGGGCGCGCGCATCTACGACGACATCCACGTCTCCGGCCACCTCCGCGAGGAAGGCCACTACCAGATGCTGGACGCGCTCCAGCCCCAGCACGTCATCCCCGCCCACCAGAACATGAAGGGGTTCGCGCCGTACGTCAGCCTCGCGAAGAGCCAGGGGTACAAGGTCGGCCGCGACCTCCACGTCACCCAGAACGGCAACACCATCCAGCTCGTCGAGTAGATGTCCCAGAACGCCCGCGAACAGGCGGTGCTCGCCGCGGTCCGCGAGCGCCGCGAGAAGGTCAACGCCGCCATCGACGAGGAACTCCCCGCGCAGCGACCCGAGCGCCTCTACGAGGCGGCCCGCTACATCCTCGAAGCCGGCGGGAAGCGCCTGCGGCCGGCGGTCCTGCTGTTGACCGCCGAGGCGCTGGCCGACGTCGAACCGGGGAGCACGGACTACCGCGAGTTCCCGGACCTGACGGGCGAACACGTGGACATCATGGCGTCCGCGGTCTCCATCGAGGTCATCCAGTCGTTCACGCTCATCCACGACGACATCATGGACGACGACGACCTGCGGCGCGGCGTGCCCGCGGTCCACCGCGAGTACGACACGGAGACCGCGATTCTCGCCGGCGACACGCTCTACTCGAAGGCGTTCGAGATCATGCTCCGGACGGGCGCGCCCGCCGACCGCGGCATGGGCGCGATGCGGACGCTCGCCGAGACCTGCACGCACATCTGTGAAGGACAGGCTCTCGACGTCGACTTCGAGACGCGCAGCGACGTCCTCCCCGACGAGTACATGGAGATGGTGGAGCTCAAGACCGCGGTGCTGTACGCCGCGGCCGCGTCGCTGCCCGCCATCCTCCTCGGCGCCGACGAGGACACCGTCGAGTCGCTGTACAACTACGGCGTCAAAGCCGGGCAGGCGTTCCAGATTCACGACGACGTCCTCGACCTCACCGTCCCCTCCGAGGAGCTCGGCAAACAGCGCGGGTCGGACCTCGTCGAGGGCAAGAAGACCGTCATCACGCTGCACGCCGCCGACCACGGCGTCGACGTCGACAGCCTCCTCGACGCCGACGACCCCGAGGACGTCACCGACGCAGACATCGAGGACGCCGTCGAGGAACTCCACGACGTCGGCAGCATCGAGTACGCCCGCGACCGCGCGGACGAACTCGTCGACGAAGCCAAAGGCCACCTCGACGTCCTCCCGGACAACGAGGCCAGCCAGCGACTCGGGCAGGTCGCCGAGTACCTCGTCGAACGCGGGTACTAAACGAGGACCTTTTTACTGCGGGGGGTTCCCGCAGGGAACCCCCGCTTGCAAAAAGCTACGCTAAAAACTCCTCGCACTCGCTTCGCTCGTGCGAGTGAAACGCGCGGCTTCGCCGCGCGCATGCCGAACTAAACAGCCGCCGCTAGGCGGAGTCGTCGTCGGTTTTGTCGAGGTACGCCCGGATGCGGTCATCGTCGAGGTGTTCGAGGATGCGGTCGTGGGCGCGCCGGCGGCGGTCCTCGATTGCCTCGTCGGTGACGTACCTGTCGAGGCGGTCCTCGACTTCCTGCTCGCGGAGTTCCGCGAGTTCGTCCTCGTCGAGGTCGTGGTCGTCGGGGACGTGGTTCTCGAAGTACTCGCGCCAGCGGTCGGGGTCGCCCCACTCGTCGTCGCGGGCGGCCTCGCGGCGCAGCCAGTCGACGCGCCCGGCCAGTCCCTCGGGGTAGCCGCGCTCGCGGCGGACGTCGCCGACGACGTGCTTCCCGACGAGCGCGCCGTGGCCGGCCGCGGTGATCGCCTGTCTCGACGCCTCCTCGACCGGCGAAGCGACGTACAGGCCGTCGATTGGCGTCCGGCCGTCGCCGTCGGCGTACGCGCGGTCGAAGTACTCCTCCTCGTCACCGTCGTGGACGTGCCTCTCGTACATCTCGTCGTCGGCGTCGAGCGGGCGGAGGTAGTCCGCGTCGTAGCGTGTGGCCGCGACGACGCGATTCGCGCGCACCGGCTCTCCCGACTGCGTTTCGAGGACGAACCCGTCGTCGGCGCGCTCGACGGATTCGACGAGGTCCTCGACGACCTGGCAGCCGGCTTCCTCGGCGTGGTCGTGGGCGAGGGCGTAGAACGTCTCCACGTCGATGCCCGCCGGGAACCCGAGGTAGTTCTCGAGGTGCGCGCACTGCCGCAGCGACGACCGCCCGCGGTCGAAGACGACGGTTTCGAGGCCGTACCGGGCGGTGAAGACGCCCGTCGAGCAGCCCGCCGGCCCGCCGCCGACGATGGCGACGTCCCATCGGTCGTCCGGCCCGTCTGTTTCGTCGGCAGTCACGCTGCGCCCCCGCTCGCTCGTCCCGCCCTCGCGTGTCGTTCCCGTCGCCCGGTTCGGTGGCTCCGTCGCACGTGTTTTAGGCTAGCCTAATCAAATATAAACGCATCGGGAGGGGGACTCCCGTGGACCCGCAGCAACTGTTATGCCGCGCGCCGCCCCAGTCTCGAACATGAGCACCGACGACGCGCGCGACACGCCCGGCGAGAACGAAGTCTACTGCCGGGAGTGCGGCGAGATCATCCGGGAGAACGCCGAAATCTGTCCGGAGTGCGGCGTCCGCCAACGGTCCCCGAGCAGCGGCTTCGACAACGACGCCGGCATCGCGGCCGTCGCGTCCCTCCTGATTCCGGGCGCGGGACAGATCTACCTCGGGCACCTCGGCCGCGGCCTCCTGTTCCTGTTCGGGTCGTTCGTCGCCGGCCTGCTGTCGGTCTTCCTCGTCGGCATCCCGTTCCTGCTGGCCATCTGGGTGTACGGCATCTACGACGCCTACCACCTCGCAGAGAACCCCGAGCGGGCCGAGTAGCGACCGCGAATCCCAACGGATTTGCCGCCCTCGGGGTAACACACGGACAATGGACGACGAACTCCGCGAGCGCGTGCGCCGCGAAGCCGAGACGGCGGCGCTGTTCAACGCGCTCAAGCACGGCAGCGACGCCCAAGTCGGCGCCATCATGGGGCCGCTGATGGGCGAGAACCCCGACTTCCGACCGCACGGCGACGAGATCCCCGGCGTCGTCGCGCCCGTCATCGAGAACGTGAACGCGATGGACCGCGACGAGAAACGCGAGCGACTCGCCGAACTCGCGCCCGAGCGCGTCGAGGAACTCGACGCCGAGGACGAGGGCGAGGACCAGGTGCTGCCGGACCTCCCGAACGCCGACGACTACGACGAGATTCGGATGCGCTGCGCGCCGAACCCGAACGGCCCGTGGCACATCGGCCACGCGCGGATGCCCGCGGTCATCGGGACGTACGCCGAGGAGTACGACGGCGAGTTCGTCGTGCGCTTCGACGACACCGACCCGGAGACCAAGCGCCCGCTTTTGTGGGCGTACGACGAGATTCTCGAGGAAATCGAGTACCTCGGCTTCGAGCCCGCCGAGGTGTACCGCGCCAGCGACCGCCTGGAGACGTACTACGAGCACGCCCGCGACCTCATCGACCTCGGCGGCGCGTACACGTGTAGCTGTCCGGGCGAGGAGTTCTCCGAGCTGAAGAACGACGCGGAGCCGTGCCCGCACCGCGAGAAGGACGTCGAGACCGTCCGCGAGGAGTTCGAGGCGATGGTCGACGGCGAGTACGACTCCGGCGAGATGGTGCTCCGCGTGAAGACCGACATCGAGCACAAGAACCCCGCGCTCCGGGACTGGGTGGCGTTCCGCATCATCGACACCCCGCACCCCCGCGAGGAGGCCGAGCAGTACCGCTGCTGGCCGATGCTGGACTTCCAGTCGGGCGTCGACGACCACCTCACCGGGGTCACGCACATCGTCCGCGGTATCGACCTCCAGGACTCCGCGAAGCGCCAGCAGTTCGTCTACGACTACTTCGGCTGGGAGTACCCCGAGGTCATCCACTGGGGCCACGTCCAGGTCGACGCGTACGACGTCTCGATGTCCACGTCGACGATCCGCGAGCTCATCGACGACGGCGAGCTCGACGGCTGGGACGACCCGCGAGCCCCCACCCTGCCGAGCGTTCAGCGCCGCGGCATCCGCGGGGAGGCCATCGTCGACGCGATGGTCGAACTCGGCACCTCGACGAGCAACGTCGACCTCGCGATGTCCTCGGTCTACTCGAACAACCGCGACCTCGTCGACGACGACGCGCCCCGGCAGTTCTTCGTTCGCGACGGCTTCGACCCGCGCGGGTCCGGCGCCGAGGAGTCCTTCGCCGCCGTCGAGGTCCCCGTGGAGGGCGGCCCGGACAGTGCGCACCCGCCGGTCCACCCCGAGCACGAGGACCGTGGCGAGCGCTCGATTCCCGTCGAGGGCGGCGTCGTAATCGAGGAGGGCGACCTGCCCACCGACGGCGAGCGCGTCTGGCTGAAGGGGTACGGCCCGGTGCGCTACGACGGCGAGCGCTTCGAATTCCTCGACGCGGACATCGACATCGTGCGCGAGGAGGACGTCGACGTCGTCCACTGGGCGCCCGCCGACGACAACGTCGCGGTCCGCCTGCGCACCCCGGAGGGGGACGTCACCGGCTACGCCGAGCCCGGGTTCGCCGACGTCGATCCGGACACGGTCGTCCAGTTCGTCCGCGTCGGGTTCGCGCGCTGTGACCGCCACGACGACGCCGAGTCGGTCGCGTACTACGCGCACCCCTAGGCGAACTGCACCCACGCGACGGCGGCGAGTATCGCGCCCGTGAGCACGAGCTGCATCGCGGCGGACGCGAGTACCCCGACGGTGGCGTAGCCAGCGCGCCGGCCGCTCTCGGCGACGTCCTGAGTCTCCCGGAACTCGACTGCGAAGACGGTAGCAGCGACGCCGACGAGCAGGCCGACGGGACCGGCGGCGAACATCGCGAGGAGGCCGACGACGCCGGCGAGCGCGGACGTCCGCGTGTCGACGCCGCTGGCGCGCGCGCCGACGAAGCCCGCGAGCCAGTCGACGAGCGTGGCGACGACGGCGAGGCCGACGAGCGCCGCGCCCAGCAGGAGACCGGGGCGGCCGGTCGCCCACCAGTAGATTGCGACGCCGACCAGCGAGAGCGCGCCGCTCGGTAAGAGTGGGAGCACGCTCCCGGCGACGCCGCCGAGGAGGAACGCGAACGCGACGACGACGAGCACGTCCATAGCGCTCGTTGGCGAGCGAGCGGTTAGTGTCCGTCGGCGGACGGGTCAGTCGCCGCGGAGCTGGGCCGTGCTCGGGTGGACGCTACCGGTCTTGGCGTAGACGCCGCCGACGAGCACGCCGCCCGCGACCAGCGGAATCAGCGCGCACGCGACGTAGATGGGCGCGTAGCCGACCATGCGGATGAGCGGAAGCGTGACCAGCGGGCCGAGCGCGCCGCCGAGGTCGCCGAGGACGTTGTTCGTGCCCATCGCGCGCCCCATCCGGTCGCCTGGCGTCAGGTCGCCGAGCAGGGCCATCAGCGGGCCGCTCGTTCCGCCCTGTCCGGCGCCGATGCAGACGCAGGCGGCGACGAGCGTCCACAGCGTCTCGGCCGCCGCGAGGAGCACGAACCCGGCGAACGAGACGACGAGGAACGCCAGCAGCGTCGGGAGCCGGGAGCCCCGGAGGTCGCTGAGCTTGCCGCCGGCGAGCATGAACCCGGACGCCGCGAGCACCGTGACCGCCATCAGGAGGCCGGACATCCCCTGCGGGCCGTACCCCCAGACGGCGACGCCGATGGCGTCGACGAACAGGACGAGCGTGGAGAACAGCGCGCCGAGGTACGCGAAGTACAGCCCGAAGTTCACGAACCCGACCGCGAGCGTCGGCACCGCGGTGTCGATCTCCCACGGCCGGACCGCGGTCCGCTGCTCGGAGACGTGGGTCTCGGGGACCACGGCGTACGCGATGAGGCTCGCGAGCAGCGCGAACGCGGCGGCGGCGACGAACGCCGCGGTGACGCCGTAGAGGTCGCTGAGCACGCCGCCGAGCACGAGCCCCGCGGGGAACCCGAGCGTGATGCCGCCGCGCACGACGCCCATGCTCGTGCCGCGAGAGCCCTCGTCGCTGACATCCGCGGCGATGGTGTACGCGGTCGCGAACACGAGCGCGCTGCCGAGCCCCCAGAGCACGCGCGCGGCGATGAACCACGCCTCGGGGAGCGGCGCGTTGAACGCGACGACGTAGCCGAACGTCGCGACGGCCTCGACGAACAGCCCCGCGACGAGCGGCGTGCGCGTGCCGACACGGTCGACCAGCGAGCCCGCGGGCGCGTTCGCGAGCAGGCGCGTGAACCGGTTCGCGCTCAGGATGAGGCCCACGAAGAACGGCGTAATGCCGAGCACGCGCTCGAGGTTCGGGAGAATCGGGAAGACGACGCCGCCCCCGAAGCCGACGAAGAACGTGCTGGCGACGACCGCGAGCACGACGGAGTGCGGGCGCTTCACTGGTTCGTGGTTCGTGGAACGCGGCTATCAGTGTGGCGACCGACGCGCTCAGTCGTCGGCGAACCGCCGGAGCTCGTCGCGTGCGGCCCGAGTTCCGTAGGTCTCGACGAGCGGCCGGAACGCGTCGCCGAGCGCGCGCATCGCCTGGCTCGTGGAGTGGAAGCCGAGCTCGTCGGCGACGTCGTCCCACGGCCGCGCCTGCAGGAGCTTCGCGACGAGCAGGCGCTCCTCGCGCGCGGCGAGCATGTCGGCGTCCCCGGCGACGAGGTGGTGGCGGGCGAGCCGGCGGAACGGCGCGGGGTCGACGCTGTACATCCCGGGGCCGTGGGCGGCACCCGCGACGACGCGCCACGCGGAGTCCGAGAGGTCAAGCGAGGGGTCGACGTCGCAGGCGCGGAGGGCGGCGCGCGCGACGTCCACGTCGAGGTCCCGCAGCGAGTCCGCGAGAACGCCGGGAATCCGGTCGGCGAACCACTCGGCGTGGCGGTCGTAGAGGCGCTCGCCGAGGTGGGAGAGGGCGTCGAGCATGACCGCGGAGTACTCGCCGCTGGTGTCGTTGCGCGTGGTCGAGAGGTGGACCGTCGAGTAGCCGTTCGCGCGCCAGAACGACAGCAGCTCCGGGGTGGCGCCGTAGCCGACGCCGAGCCAGTCGGCGTCGTCCGCGAACTCGCGGCGCACCTCGCCGAGCAGCCGCGAGCCGAGCCCCCGCGAGCGGGCGGCGTGGTGGGTGGCGATGCGCATCACGCGGTAGCCCACGGGAACCGCGGCGTCCTCGTCGCGGAGCTGACTGGTGAGCACGTCCGGAATCATGTTCCCCTTCACGCGCGCTCCCTCGTACATCGCCGCGCGCAGATCCGCGCCGAGGCCGCCCTCGCGCGCGAGCAGCGCGACGGAGACGACGTGGCCGTCGTCGAGGAGCGCACGCACGGCGAGGTTCGGTGCGTCGAGCAGGCGCGCGAGGTCGTTGGGCTCGGTGCGGTAGTGGGCGTACACGAGCAGGCCGAACGTCTCCCGGAGGAGGTGTTCGTCCGCGAGCAGGTCCTCGGGCGCGAGCGCCTCGTAGGAGACGGTCTCCGTGCTCGCGTCCGCGACGAGCGGGTCGACGGCCGGCCGGGCGTCGAGGCCGAGCGCGCGGAACGCCCACGCTTCGACGGGGTCGCCGGCGGCGTACCGAATCGGGTCCGCGAGCGTCGCGTCCGCGACGTCGTGGTCGGTGTCGGCGAGCCGGTCGCGGAAGCGCACGTCGAACCCGCGGCCGGCGCCCTCGTAGCCGTGGACGGTCGTCGTGAACGCGAGGCGCTCGCAGTCCAGCAGCGATTCGAGCAGGCGCACGGGAATCGCGGCGGCCTCGTCGGCGAAGACGGCGTCCGGGTCGCCGGGGAGGCTGGCGGCTTCCGGCGGCTTCGCGAATCGAATGCGGCCGCCCGCGTCAGTCTCGATAGTATCGTCGTCGCTGGCGAGCGCGTCCAGGTTAGCGAGCAGTTCGCGAGCGCGGGCGAACAGCTCGCTGGCGCTGCGGCGACCGGGCGCGGTGACGAGCACGTCGAGCCCTTCGCGCGCGAGACACGCGGCGGCGAGACCGGCAGCGCTTGATTTCCCGCGCCCGCGGTCGGCCTCCGCGACGACGGCGGCTGGCGGGTCCAGCAGCGCCTCGAACGAAGCGAGCGCGTCCACCTGGTCGCCCGTGAGACACGCCTCGTACGCCGCGCGCGGGAACGTTCGGTCGTCCGGCGGCTCCGGGAGCGGTTCGGCGAGCCGGGGCGCGGGCTCTGTCAGGCCGTCGCGTTCGAGTTCGTCGGCGTCCGCGTCGTAGATAGCGATGCCGGAGTGGGCGCGTAGCGTCTCGACGAGCCGGCGACGGAAGCGGCCCGTCACGTCCGCGACGCCGAACGGCGGCACCGCGAGCCCCTCGTCGAAAGCGTCCCGGCGCGCGGGCCACTCGTCGAGCGGCGGCGCGAGCACGACCAGGAGGCCGCCGCCGTCGACCGCGCCGACGACGCGCCCGAGCGCGTTCGGCCGGCAGTCCTCGTGAGCGTCGAAGACGACCGCGTCGCGGGTCGTCCCGAGGAGTTCGTCGGCGTTTCGCGGGCCGACCTGCTCGCACGCGAGCGCGTCTCGCGTGGAGACCAGCGTCGTCCCCGTGAGCGGAACCGGGAGCGCGTCGAGCACCTCGTCGGCCGCCGAGAGACAGGCCTCGCGGTCGCCCGCGAGGACGAGTACGCGGCGCTCGTTCGCCGAGCGCGCCTCTGACAGGAGCGCTCGCGCGGCGTCTTCGACCATCGGTCGTGTTTCGGCGACCCGCGGGAAGGGCGTTTCGTCCCGCCTGCGTCGGCCTCGCACGGCGGCCCACTTTGAAAGCGCTTTTAACTTCGGGTCCCCCAGATATAGGATACAGTCCACGGGGGTCGATGATGCTCCTAGCCGTCAGGGATTGAACTCCGGCAGGGGAGCGCAAGCCCGTCCGTGGAACTAGGTGAACAACACATGCCAGTGTACGTAGACTACGACGTTCCAGCAGACCTCCAGGAGCGAGCCCTCGAAGCGCTCGAAGTGGCTCGCGACACGGGTACAGTCAAGAAGGGAACCAACGAGACGACGAAGGCCGTCGAGCGCGGTAACGCCGACATCGTCTTCGTCGCCGAAGACGTCTCCCCCGAAGAGATCGTGATGCACCTCCCCGAACTCGCCGAGGAGAAGGGCATCCAGGTCGTCTTCGTCGAGACCCAGGACGAACTCGGCAACGCCGCCGGCCTCGAGGTCGGCAGCGCCGCCGCGGCCGTCGTCGACACCGGCGACGCCGAGGGCGACGTCGAGGACATCTCGACCAAGATCGAGGACCTCCAGTAACCACCCATGAGTGCAGAGGAAACCGAAGAAGAGGGCTCCACGCCCGCCGAAGTCATCGAGGTCGTCGGGAAGACCGGGATGCACGGCGAGGCGATGCAGGTGAAGTGCCGCATCCAGGAGGGGTCCAACCAGGGACGCATCATCACGCGAAACGTCCTCGGCCCGACTCGCGTGGGCGACGTCCTCCAGCTCAAGGAGACCGCCCGCGAGGCCGACTCCATCGGTGGTCAGTAATGGTCCAGACACGCACCTGTGACTACTGTGGCGACGACATCGAACCCGGTACGGGGACGATGTTCGTCCACAACGACGGCAGCACAACCCACTTCTGCTCCGCGAAGTGCGAGAAGAACGCGGACCTCGGCCGCGAGCCCCGCGACGTCGAGTGGACCGAGGAAGAGGGGACGCAGGAATGAGCCACCACGACGAGCGCACGTTCGTGATGGTCAAGCCCGACGGCGTCCAGCGCGGCCTCATCGGCGACGTCGTCTCCCGCCTCGAGGACAAGGGCCTGAAGATGGTCGGCGGGAAGTTCATGCAGATCGACGAGGAGCTCGCGAAGGAGCACTACGGCGAGCACGAGGACAAGCCGTTCTTCGACGGCCTCGTCGAGTTCATCACGTCCGGCCCCGTGTTCGCGATGGTCTGGGAGGGCGCAGACGCGACCCGCCAGGTCCGCCGCATGATGGGCGCGACCGACCCGCAGGAAGCCGCACCCGGCACGATTCGCGGCGACTACGGCAACGACCTCGGCCAGAACATCATCCACGGCAGCGACCACGAGGACGAGGGCGCAAACGAGCGCGAGATCGAGCTGTTCTTCGACGAGGACGAGCTCGTCGACTGGGAGCTCGACACCGCGACGTGGGTCTACGAAGACGCCGGCGACCACTGAGTCGCCGCACAGCAGTCTACTGACGACTTCTCTTTCGACTACGCCGCGTAGCCGTTCGCTCCGACAGCGGCACGCGAAATAGCGAGGCGAGTGCGACGCCGGTCAGCGCGGCTCGACGACGCGGTCCTCGCGCCGGGTGGCGTCGAGGCTGGCGAGGCCCTCGCCGGCGAGCCAGCCGAAGAAGTCGGTCACCTCGCTCGGGTCGGTGACGACGTAGGGGGCCGCGGTGGCGTCCGTGTCCGTCCCGACGGCGACCGCGATGCCGCGTCCGTCGAGGACCTCGAAGGCGGCCTCGTCGGTGGTGTCGTCGCCGACGTACACCGTCAGCCACTGCTCGTCGTCGGGCGAGAACCGCTCGGCGAGCAGTTCGACGGCGGCGCCCTTCCCCCAGTCGACGTCCGGGCGCAGTTCGACGATCTGTTTGCCGCGCGTCACGCGAAGCGCGCCCTGGTCGTCGTACTCGTCGAGGAGGGCCTCGATGTCCTCGAAGACGTCCTCGCCGTCGACGTCGGCCTGCCGGAAGTGGACCGTGGAGGTGACGCCCTTCTCCTCGACGAACACGCCGTCGACCTCCGCGAACTCCTGTTCGACGGCATGGCTGACTGCGGGGAGTACGTCCCGCGCGTGCTTGCCGCCGGAGTGAACAGTGCGCTCGTCGCCGTCGTGCAGTTCGAGGCCGTGGTTGCCCGCGTACAGCGCGTCCTCGACGGCCGCGCGCTCGCGCACGTCTTCGACCCCGCGCCCGCTGATGACCGCGACCCTCGCGCGCGGGTGGGCGGCGATCGTCTCCAGGGCCTCCCGAGCGCGCTCGCGCATCTCCGCGCTGTCCGGGTCGTCGACGATGTCCGCGACGGTGCCGTCGAAGTCCGTCATCACGAACAGGCCGTCCGCCGACCGGAGGCTGTCAGTCAGCCACTGCTTGCGGCTCCAGACCGACACCGGCGAGGACTGCCAGCGCGGCGTCTCCGGCGTGACGACCTCGCGCTCGTCGCCGACGCCGCGGAACTGGTCGCGCACCCACTCGGCCGTGTCCTCGCTGTGCACGCACTGCCTGAGCGCCCGCATCCGCCGGCGCCGCGTCCGCTCGGGCATCGACAGTCCGGCCTCGATTGTCGCCGCGAACGCCGCCGTGTCGTTCGGGTTCACGACGAGCGCGTCCTCGCCCAGCGACTCCACCGCGCCCGCGAACTTCGAGAGCACGAGCACGCCGTCGTCGTCGATCTGGGAGGCGACGTACTCCTTCGCGACGAGGTTCATGCCGTCCCGCAGCGGGCTCACGAGCGCCATGTCGGCGTGGCGGTACAGCGCCGCCAGCCCCGCCCGCGAGTAGTGGTCGTCGACGTAGACGATGGGCGTCCAGTCGTCCGTCGCGAAGCGATCGTTGATCTCGTCGACGCGGCGCTCGACCTCGTCGCAGAGCTCCTGGTACTCGTCGATCCGGGTGCGGGACTCGCTGCCCTTCTGGACGTACGTGAGCCCGCCGCGGCGCTCCGGGCGGTGCTCCCAGAGCCACTCCAGGGCGTCCAGGCGCTGGAGGATGCCCTTCGTGTAGTCGAGGCGGTCGACCCCGACAGCGATTTTCTCGCCGAGCGCGTGGTCGGCCTGGAACTCGGTCCAGAACGCTTCGGCGTCGTCGGCGGCCGCGGCCTCCGCGTGCGCTTCGGCGTCGATGCCGAGCGGGCAGTGCTGGACGCGCGTCGTGTGGCCGTCGTACGTGACGAGCCCCCGGTCGACGTCCACGGTGGCGTCCTCGAACGCCTCGGCGACGCACTCGCAGAACGACTCGCAGTACGTGTCGCTGTGGAATCCGAGCAGGTCGTTCGCGAGCAGCCCTTCGAGGAGCTCGCGGTGCTGGGGGCAGGAGCGGTACGTCTCCCACGACGGCCACGGGATGTGCCAGAACTGCGTGAGGAACGCACCCGGGAGCTGCTCGCGGACGAGCCGGGGCGCCAGCGCGAGGTGGTAGTCCTGGAACCAGATGACGGGTTCGTCGTCCTCGGCGCTCGCGACGAGGGCGTCCGCGAACGCCTCGTTGACCTGCCGGTAGTGCTGCCAGAACTCGTCGTCGAAGTTCGCGCGCGTCGGCATGCTGTGGCACAGCGGCCACAGCACCTGATTGCTGTACCCGTAGTAGTAGCCGTCGAGCTCGCGGTCACTGAGGGCGAGCCGCTGAATCGTGTACGAGGGGTCCTCGGGCGGCACCTCGACCTGGTGGTCGTCGTCGGCCACGTCGAAGTCCGCGTCGCCGCTCCCCCACGCCACCCACGTTCCGGAGAGTTCCTGCATGATCGGGTCGAGGGCGGCGGTGAGCCCGCCCGCGGGCTGAGAGACGGTCACCTCGCCGTCGTCGTAGCTGTGCGTGTACGGCTCGCGGTTGGACGCGATGAGCAGTTCGTAGTCCGCGAGCGCGTCCACGACGGAATCGGTGGAGCTGCCGGCCGCCCCGCGGTCGCTCGTGTCGTCCGCGTGGTCGCGTTCGGTCACGGCGTCTCGACCTCGTCCGGTGCGGTTGCCCGACCGCCGATACGTCGCCGGTCAGCGGGTTGGTCCGCCCGTCTGTTTGCGGCCATGTACCTACTCGAAACACACGGACGAGAGGTGGATAAGCCACCATGTCCGTTTAGTCGATTTCACGGGTTTAGAGCCGTAATACACCTGTTTAGGAGGGAGTTACTCGCAGAATGGTGGCGGTTACTGGCGAGACGCCGCGCTTACTCCGAGCGCGCGCCCGCCGACACGCCACCCCCTCAGCGGGGCTCGCGGCCGGCGAGCACGCCTTACTATCATAATACGGATGTAAGTACCCGGTCCGAATTGGGTAGCCACGTTCGCGGAACCAAAACCTCTGCTCGTAGGAGAGAGTTAATCGTCTCCTCTCCTCGTAATCTGCCGCTACTGGGCCTGAGACGCCAGTAACCGAGCCTTACTTACCGTTGCAGTTCCTGGTACTGGTGTGAGCAAGATGGCCCAACTCAACGACACCCCCTCCACCACTAACTACCAATGATGTGGCAAGACTTCGTCTTCCTCGTCGGCAGCATGACCTCCGTAATGTTTCTCTACCCCACGCTGCGGGACAAGGCCTCCCGGGTCCCCCGTGCCACGAGCATCCCGTCGATGCTCATCGGCGGCGTCTACTCACTGACGTTCTTCACGCTCGGGATGCACTTCTCCGCGTTCGGCTCCTTCGCCGCGTGCACGATGTGGTCGCTCATCGCGCTGTTCCGCAACCCCGAGGACGAGTCCCTCGCGGCCGGCCTCCCGTTCGGCCACCGCATCAAGCAGCTGCTCGGCGGCACCCCCCAGCCCCACGCCAGCGGTGACGACGACGTTGACGCCGCCCCGAACTCCGACTGATACTCCCGCGACGACCGCGTCGCTCGTCGACGAGTAATCGCCTCCGACGCCCAGTAGCCCGCTGTTACTCGGAGTAAGCACGCCCACGAGCGACGACTGCACTCACTGGAGGTATCCTAACTGCTCCAGGCGCTCCTTTCTGTCCTCCGAGATGGTCACGGACTCGTCGGTCGCCGCGCGCTTGAAGGACGCGAGCCAGTCGTCGAGCGTCGACTCCAGGTCGTCCGCGACGGCCGACGCCTCGCCGACGACGTTCTCCGTCTCCCCGACGTCCGCGCCGACGTCGTAGAGCTCGCGGGAGCCGTCCGAGCCGCGGACGAGCTTGTACTCCTCGGTGCGGATCGCCTGCAGCGACCGGTCGTACTGGTAGACGTGCTCGGACAAGTCCTCGACGTTGCGTTCGAGCGCGTCCATCGACGGCTGCGGCTCGACGTACTCGCTGACGACGAACTCCCGGGAGTCGGCGTCCGCGTCCGGGTGGAACGACTGCCCCTGGAACGACTCCCGGGCCGCGGGCGCGTCGACGCCCGCCTCGTCGAGCAGCGTCGGCGCGAGGTCCACGAGGCTGACGAGGTCAGTCAGCTCCCCCCGTCCGTGGAAGCTCCCGCCGTCGACGACCAGCGGCACGTGGACGAGCGTGTCGTAGAGACAGTACTGGTGGTCCATCAGCCCGTGGTCGCCGATGTTCTCCCCGTGGTCGGCGGTCACGACGAAAATCGTGTCCTCCAGTTCGCCGGCGTCCGCGAGCGCCTCCCGCAGCGCCGCGAGCTGCTCGTCGACGTACCGCACCTCCGCGCGGTAGAGCGCGCGCAGCAACTGGAGGTCCGAGTCCGACAGCGACAGGTCGCCCGCGAGGTACGCCCAGGGCTCCTGGGGGACGTCCATCGCCTCCTCGTAGGTGGCGTTCGCGGGCAGGAACTGCTCGGCGAGGCGCTCCGGCGGCCGGTACTCCAAGTGGGGTTCGAGGTAGTTCGCCAGCAGGAAGAACGGTCGGTCGCCGTCGCGCTCGCCGAGCCAGTCCGTGATCCACGCCGTGGCGCGCGCGGCGCCGTCGTCCGAGCGGTCCCGCACGAGATACCGGTAGGCCGCGTTCGCGGCGTTCGCCAGCGGGTTCCCGTCGAACAGCTCCCGGACCACCGCGCGGGCGCGGCGCTCCTCGGTCTCCTCGACGAGGCCGCCGAGCGCGTTCCCGGACTGGACGACCTGCCACGTCTGCTCGAAGGCGTCGAACCCGCGGTCGAAGCCGGACTCCGCGCTCAGCCACGTGTTGCTGGAGACGCAGGCGGTCTCGTAGCCCGCGTCGGCGAAACACTCCGAGAGCATCGGGAGCTCGCTGTCGAGGCGCTCGTGGCCCGCGTGCGCCCCGTGTCTCGACGTGTGCGTCCCCGTGAGCAGCGACGCGTGCGAGGGGAGCGTCCACGGCGCCGCCGAGAACGCCCGCGTCGCCCGGGTGCCCGACTCCGCGAGGTCCGCGAGCGTCGGCGCGACCTGTGCATCGTACGCGTCGTCGACTCGGGTGGTGTCCGCGACCACCACCACGACGTTTGGCTTGGCGGCCATCGCAGTCCAGTTCGCACTGGACGCCGATAGTAAGCCGTCGCTTGTGTCCAGTCGCCTACAGGCGGTTCGGCGTTCGAAGAAAGGGGCGCCAGCGGTCGCGTTACTGCTCGCGCACCATCCGCTGGACGCGTCCGACGATGTCGCCCGGGCCCTCCTGCATCATCTCGTTCATCCTGGCTTGCCGGAAGTAGCTCCCGATTGCCAGCAGCGTCGGCGCCCACAGGCCGACGAAGAGCCCACGCTGGCGGTCGCCCTTCACGAAGAAGTAGTACCACGACAGCGGAATCGAGATCATCGACCCGAGGACGAACGGGTCTCGGCCCGTTTTCTTGGCGGCCTGTTCGCTCTTGTCCGATTGCATCTTGCTAGCCATGCGTCTCCACGAAGCCGGTCCACCGTGTTTGTTAATTGGACCGGTGTGCGGGGAAACGCCGACCATCTCTGCGTAAGACGACCGTACCCGGCGTGAAACGGTCGAAACGGACGCCTCGTTCACGTGTTCGCCCATCCCGGGGTTTCTCGTAGCCGGCGCGCGAGACCACCGTATGGACTGCGTCGTCTGCAACAGGACCGGGACCGCGTACCGACTCGTCGCCGCCGGGGTGGAACCGCTGGCCGTCTGCGAGCAGTGCGTCGCCGAGCACTTCGCGGGCACGGACGGCGGCGAGTGCCTCTACTGCGGAGCTACCGGCGGCTACGACCTCGTCGAGGACACGAGCGCGGTCGTCGCCGCGGAGACACAGACCGAACGCGACGCCGTGATGCAGGACGTGGTCTGTCGAGACCACGTCGACGACCTGCGGCGAGAAGCCGTCTAGTCGTCGGCGGGCGACGCAGCGGGCACGTCGACGTTACCCGTGTCGAGATCCGCTTCGACGTTGCGCGCGGCTTCGACGAGGTTCGCCATCTTCTCGTAGGCGACCTCCCGCGGGAGGAGCTTCACGCCGCAGTCCGGGCTCACCGTGAGCCGCTCGGGCGGCACGACCTCCAGGCCCTTCCGGATGTTCGCCTCGATCTCCTCGACGGACTCGACCTCGGCGACGTGAGCGTCGACGACGCCGAGCGCGAGGTCCTTCGTGAACTCGTACTCGGTGAAGACGTCGAGCTGGTCGTAGTCGCCGTTCGCGAGCTCGAGGTCGAACTCGTCGACGGGGAACTCGAGTATCTCGGGGTAGATGCGCGAGTAGTCGCCGTAACAGACGTGCAGCCCGATGCGGACGTCCTCGGGGATGTCCGCGACGATGCGTTCGAGGCACTCGCCGACGATGGCGTGGTCGTCCGGGGTGGTCGCGAGCGCCGGCTCGTCGATCTGGATGTAGCGCGCGCCCGCGTCCACGAGCTTCTCGATCTCCTCGTTGACGAGGTCCGCGAGGTCGTAGGCGAGGGCCTCGTCGTCGTCGTAGGCCTCGTTGAAGCTCCAGTTCGCGAGCGTGTACGGGCCCGTGATCGGGACCTTCACGGGGCTGTCCGCGACGCTCGCGGTGAACTCGTACTCGTCGACGAGCCACGTCTCGTCGTAGGAGACGTCGCTGACGACGCTCGGCTTGTCGAAGTAGTTGTGCCCCCAGACCTTCACGGGGCCGTTGAACTCGTAGCCCTCGATGCGGTCCGCGAAGAACTCCACCATCTCGTTGCGCCGCATCTCGCCGTCCACGACCACGTCGAGGCCGGCGCGCTCGTGCTCCTCGGTGATGAGGCGGGCGGCGTCGTCCTCGGCCTCTTCGAGCTCCTCGTCGCCGAAGTCCGCCACTCCGGCGGTTTCACCGCCTCCGCCTCGTTGCGACTGCGTCGCAACGCTGTCCTCGTGGAGGTCTTTCGCGCGGTCGAGCCACTTCGGCTTCGGGTACGAGCCGACGACGGTCGTCAGCAGGAAGTGGTCGCTGTCGTGGTCGTCGGGCCGGAACTGCTCGCGGTTCGAGCTCATGCCGTCACCTCCCGGGTGGCGTCGGCCAGCGCCTGCACCTTCTGCTCGAAGCGGTTCACGGGCAGGTAGAACAGCCCCGTGTTCGCGGTCACGTACGCGTCGTCGAACTCGATGGCGTCCGGGACGGACTCGCGGAACCAGTCGACGCGCTCGCGGATGGTCTCCGGGGACTCCACGAGCGTGTTCTGACCGTCGATGACGCCCAGCGCCACCGAGTCCTTGGTGCCGTACTCGGTGACGTTGTAGAGGTTGTCCTCGTGGTTCGTGACGAAGTCGTAGCCGACCGCGTCGACGCCCGCGTCGAGGAGGTGCGCGTGGACTTTCTCTTCGAGGGCGCCCCAGTACGTGTGCGCGACGACGTCGGCGTCCGCCGCGTTCGCGACGGTGTCGATGGCGTCGCTCGCGCGCTCGTCTTCGCCCTCCGCGGGCGGGTCCGTGACCAGCGACGGTTCGAGCACGAAGACCGTCTCGACGTCGGGGAACGCCTCGACTTCGCCCGCGAGGAAGTCGGCGACGGCGGCGAGGAACTCCGCGTCGCCGCCGTAGTAGTCGTCGGTCGCGAGCTCGGACAGCGAGTACGGGCCGGGGACGACCGCCTGCAGGTCGTCGGTGAGCTCGCTCGCTGCTTCGAGGTCTTCGGCGAGATCGCCGGAGAACGTCAGTTCGCCCTCCACGATCGGGTCGCGGTAGAAGTTGTTGTTGTCGTAGTAGCGGACGATACCGCCCGTCTCGACGTTGTCGTGGACGGTCAGGGGGTGGGCGAGCATGTCGTCCCAGCGGGCCTGGCCCTCGACAACGCGGTCGAGGTCGGCGTCGCGCTGGAGGCCGACGAGCTCCTCGCGGACGCGGCCGTAGGCGGCTTCGATTTCGGGTCGCTCGTCGCCGCTGACGAGGTCGTGCTTCTGGTGGCCCTTGAGGTCCGCGAGCTCCTCCTTGGCGTCGTCGGGGAGCGGGAACAGGCCGGGCGTGGTCGCGATGCGGTCCATACCGACCGATACGCCATGCCCCTGTTTAATATTTGTCGTACAGGAATATGTTCTTCAGTTATCCCAGAGCTTGAGGACGGTCAGCGTCTCGAAGGAGTGGGACTCCTCGCGGACCGCCGCCGCCGAGAACCCGCGTTCGCCCGCGTACTCCACGACTTCCTCCACGCCCGTCAGCGTGCTCACGAGCAGGAGGACGAAGCCGTCGGGCGCGAGCACGCGGCCCACGGCGTCGAGGAACGGTTCCACGACCTCGCGGCCCGTCTCCCCGCCCGAGAGCGCGACCTCCATCCAGTCGTCCCGCTCGGCGTCCTCGTCCCGCGGCAGGTACGGCGGATTGAACAGCACCACGTCGAAGGCATCGTCGCGGAACGGCGAGACGAGGTCCGCGCGCACCACCGGCACGCCGCGGTCGCGAGCCTGTGCGCACGCGTACGGGTTCAAGTCCGACCCGACGACGCGCGCGCCCACCTCGTCGGCGACCGTCGCCGCCACGTACCCCGAGCCGGTGCCGACCTCCAGGGCGCGCGCTCGCGAGTCGACCTCCTCGACGGCCGCCTCCGCCAGCAGCAGCGAGTCCTCCGCCGGCTGGTACACCGTCGTCTCCGTGCCGCGGCGGTCCGCGAGGTCACTCATCCGTCTCGTCCCCCTCGTCGGCGTCACTGACCTCGTCGTCCTGTCGCACGGCCGACCCCGGCTGGTCGGCGTGCTCGGGCTCGCCCGCCACCGACGGCTGGTCGTTCACGCGGAACCCGCCCGTCTCCGCGCGCCCCGAAACCTCGCGCTGCGGGAACGGAATCTTCACGCCGGCCTCGTCGTAGGCGGACTTCACCGCGCCGATGACCGCGGTCTGGGCGCGCCACCGCCGGCGCGCGCTCGGTTTGTCGATCCAGAACCGCAGGTCCAGGAGGACCGCGGAGTCCCCGAACTCCTTCAGGACGACCTGCGGCCGTGGCACCGAGAGGATGTCGTCGACCTCGCCCATCGCCTCCTTCGCGATGTCCATCGCCCGGTCGATGTCGCTCGTGTAGTCGACCCCGACTTCCACGTGGATGCGCAGGCGGCCCTTCCGCGAGCGGTTTATCACCTCGTTCGCGCCGACGTAGTCGTTCGGCAGCATCACGTACTCGCCGTCGAACGTCTGCAAGCGCGTGTTCACGATGGTGATGTCCGTGACGATGCCGTCCTTGTCCCCGACCTTCACCCAGTCGCCGATCTCGAACGGCCGCGAGAACATCAACACCAGCCCCGCGAACACCGCCCCGAGCGTCTGCCGGGCGGCCATGCCGAGCACGATGCCCGCGAACCCCGCCCCGATGAGCAGTCCGGAGAGGTTGACGTTCCAGAACCCGAGGATGACCACGACCGCGAGCACGTACACCGAGATCTGGACGATGCGGTACGTGACCTCGGCCTGGTGTTCGGTGACGCCCTTCGTCTGCTTGAGGAAGCGCTCGATGCCGCGGTGGATGAACCCCGTGCCGACGTACACCGCCACGAGGAACACCACGGTGAGGAACGCCCGGACGAACATCGCGGCCTGCACCTGGAATCCCGACAGCGCCGCCCACGCGGTCGTCTCCGCGTCCCACACCACGACGATGACGACCGTCGCGACGACCAGCGCCGCCGTCGCGCCGACCGTCGCCAGCAGGCTGGAGCGCCGGCCCTCGCGGCGCGCGGACTCCCGGCGGGACAGCAGGACGACGCCGAGCAGCGCCGCGACCGTGACCAGGGAGATGGCGACCTGCTCGGCCGTCGAGAGACCGCCGACAGCGACGTCGACGTACGGCGGCGGCGTCGACGTTGTCGTCGTCACGCTCCGCTACCCTCCTGGATGCCGAGCGCGACGTTCGCCAGCGCCGCGAACGTCGCCGGCGAGAGGTCGCCCGGCCGCTCGCCCAGAATCTCCTCGTCGACGGCGTCCACGACCGCGTCGCCGTCGTCGAGCCCCGAGATGTGGACCGTGTTCCGGATGGCGTTGCGCACGGTCTTCCGGCGCTGCGTGAACAGCGCCTTCACGAAGTCGAAGAAGAACTGCTCGTCGGCGACCTCGTAGTCGGGGTCGCGGGGCGTCAGCCGCACCACCGCGCTCTCCACGCGGGGCTGGGGCTCGAACGCCTCCGGCGGCACGGTCTCGACGACCTCCACGTCCGCGTAGTGCTGGGTCGCCACGGAGAGACGGCCGTAGTCGCTCGTCCCCGGGTCGGCGGCCATCCGCTCGGCGAACTCCAGCTGGTACATCAGGACGGCGGGCCGGCCGTCCGGCAGCAGCCGGAACGTCACCTCGCTGGAGACGCCGTAGGGTAAATTCGAGACGCAGCACGTGTACTCCGGGAACTCGACGTCGAGGGCGTCGCCCTCGACTACGGCGAGGCGGTCGGCGGCGATCTCGTCGGCGAACTCCTCCCGGAGGAACGCCGCGTACTCCCGGTCGCGCTCGACGGTCGTCACGCGGTCGGCGTGGTCGAGCAGGCGGTCGGTGAGCGCGCCCGTCCCCGCGCCGATTTCGAGGACGTGAGCGGTGTCGAAGTCGTCGGCGTACGTCGGGATGCGGTCGAGGACGCGGTCGTCGACGAGGAAGTGCTGGTCGCGGTCGGGGTTCGGGCGGCCAGCGCGACGAATCAGCGCGTCGGGGTCCCGCGAGTCAGTCATTGGCGGGAGTATCCGCCGGCGTTCCCTAAAGGCTACCTTCTGTCCTCCGGCCTACGAGTCCACGAAGTTCCGGTACTTCAGGTCGTCCTCGCGCATCTCGTCGATGATGCGCTCGACGATGATCTCCTCGGGGTTGTGGAGGCCGTCGACGCGCTCCTCGACGTCCTCGAAGCTCTCGAAGGGGCCGTCGCGCTTGCGCTCGTCGAGGATGTTGTCCCGGAGCTTGTCGCCGATGCCCGGCAGGAGGTTGAGCTGGTGGAGCCGCAGGGAGATGGGCTGGGCGTCGTTGTAGAAGTCCACGAAGCGCTGCTCGTTCGCTTCCACGACGTCCTCGACGACGTAGTCGAGCTCCGAGCGCGCGCCGTCCGAGAGGTCCTCGTAGTCGACGACGTGCCCGCGCTCGACGCCGTCCTCGAAGTCCGGGCGGATGCGCACGCGGTCGAGAATCGAGATGTCCGCGGTCGGGTCGAGGCTCAGCTCGTAGAGCACGAACCGGTCCGTAGAGACGGCGTACGCGAGCGGGCCGTCGCCGTAGCCGCGGCCGCTGTCGGAGCGGCCGTGCGCGAGGAAATCGAGGACGACGGCGTACTCCTCGTCGTCCGTCGAAGACGTATCACTCATGTGCAACCGGTACGCCCAGCCGACACTTAAACGTCGGCACTGCGGCCGGCCGTCGCCGAGTCAGGCGTACTTCGCGACGACGTCGAGAACGTCGTCGAGTTCGTCGCCGGAGAGCGCGTACCGCTCCTGCGCGAAGACGGCGCGGAGTTCGGTTCGCGTCCGCGGGAGGAGGTCCGCGATCTTGTACGCGACGGCCTCGTCGTCGAGGTGGTCGAGCGCGAGCAGCTCGTCGACGAGCTCGCGGGACTCCTCGGGTTCGAGGACGGCGAACCGGTTGACGTGTTCGACCGCGCGCGCGAGCTCGAAGCGGAGTTCGCGGTCCTCGTCGGCGGCGCGCTCGGCCTCGACGTCGGCCAGCAGCTCCTTGGCCTCGGAGACGGTGAGGAACTCCTCGTCGAGCGTTTCCTTGAAGATGGTCATGCTAGTCCTGCTGGGCGCGGAGGTGCGACGCCGACGCGATGACGACCTTGTCCTTGCCGTTGTCGTTGATCTCGACCTTGAACGCGTCGCCCTGCTTGCCGATGACTTCGCCCGTGAGCCCGTCGAATCGTGGGTGGAAGCGGCCGTCGGCCGTGCTCGGGTCGGTCTTCAGGTGGACCTTCTGTCCTTCGTCGAACTCGGCGATGGCGCGCTGGGGCGGGGACGTGCCGCGGTCGCGCGGGTCGTTCGAGAGCTTCTCGCGTGAGCTGTTGAGGGGTCCGTTGGAGCTCGGCATAGTCGTACGCCCGATTACTCCCGTCGAAGTTATAAAACGCACGTTACGCGCGTGGCCGAACGGAGTGAGGCCACGTTAATGCGAGCGGGGAGCGAAGCGACCCGTGAGCCACGCAACTGAAGCAGTCAGCAGCCGTTCGGCGTGCGACGCACTCAAGTCGGCCTGTGCGTTAGACGTGAGCAATGCGAGTACGGGACTGGGAGGACATCGTCTCTGACGTGGTGGAGTCGAACGCCGACCCGGACGAGTGGCGCGCGCTCGCCGGCGACCGGGCGTCGGGCGTCGGGGAGGATTTCTACCTCGGGCACCCGTCGCGGGGCGTCTACCACCTGAAGACGTACGCGAAGAACCCCTTCGAGGTGCGCGGGGTGGGCGCCCGGGTCGCGCGGAAGGTCGACGGCGGGCTCGCGGACTACCTCCCGGACGGCGACTCGGGCCGGTTCGCCGTCCAGCAGCCCGTCGAGGACGAGGACGAGGCGGAGGACCGCGCGAGCGAGCTGGAGCAGGTCGTGCGGGCGCACGCGGACGCGCCGACGACCCCGGAGGACTTCTTCGACGACGTGATGGACGCCCTGGAGAGCCCGGCGTTCGGGCCGATGGAGTACGACCCGTACGGCCGGCCGGACGCGATGGACGACCTCGCCGACGAGTTCGCGGACGCGGAAGAGCTGCTCGACGCCGAGCTCGACGACCTCGTCGATGACGACGGGGTCGGGCGCGGCTTCCAGTAGCGCACGCGAACAGCGCCGCGATTCCTCCCTATCTGGATCGACAGGCGCAGCCGTGACTGTTCACGGAGCCGACAGTCGTCGCGAGAAGGACCGAGGAGCCGCTAGTTGTCGCCGGAGCCGGAGACGACGTCGGCGTCGGGCTTGCGCTCTTTCACGTCGTCGACGATCGTGCCGACGTCGACGCGTTTCTCCCCGAGAATGGCGCCGAGGAGGCCACCCACGCCCGCAGCCGTGCTGGCCGCGTTCCGGCTCACGAGGCCACCGAGGGCTCCGCCGACCGCTGCGCCGATTGCTGCGTACTTCGCACGACTGAACACTCGCTTGAGACGACTCATACCCGACAGTTGGGCGCGACGACTGATAAATCTACTCGGCGCGCTCGGGGACGCGGGCGAGCCACAGCCGGGGCGCGTCGAGCTCCTCGTCTGTCGGGAGGAATTCGGGGTCGTCCCAGACGCGGCCGGCGCCGGCGACGCCGCGTTCTGCGGCGACCGCCTGGAAGAACCGCCGGCCGCGCTCGTACTGCTCGCGCTTGAGCTGGAGGCCGAGCGCGCGCTTGACGAGCTTCGTCAGCGGGCTGCCGCCCTTCCGGCGGGCGTCGAGTTTCGCGCGCAGGTCGGCGTACTCGCCGTCGAACGCCTCGTCCATCAGCAGCTCCGCGTACCCCTCGACGGCAGTCATCGCGACGTTCAGCTCTTGGAACGCCTCCCGTCGGATGTCGCCGTCGCCGAGCGCTTCGACACCGTCCTCGAGGCGTTCTTCGAGGTGGTCGGCGAGCCACGGGGCGGCGCCGAACTCGGCGGCGTGCGTGACCTCGTGGAACGCGATCCAGCGGCGGAACCGCGGGAACGCGACGTCGAGGCTGTCCGCCACCCGGACGACGTTCGGGTGGACGAAGTAGAGCGCGTGGTCGGTGTTGTCGGCGAGGAGCAGCGGGTCGTACTGCCCGAGGACGTGCCGGGAGACGAACGCGAGCGCGCCCGCGGTGGTCGCCGTGTTCAGCGAGCGCGCGACCCCCGGGAGGTAGCTCGCGCGCTCGTTCAGCGGCTCGAACGCGCGCCGGAACGTCTCGACGTTGGCGTCCACCCAGTGGTGGCGGTTCTGGATCTCGACGGTGTCGGGGACGTTGAACTCCAGCCCGGAGACGTCCCGGAGCTGCGCGCGGGCCTCGCGGATGTCGGCAGCGTACGCCTCGGCTTCCGCCTCCGAGAGGTCGAGGCTGCCGGGCGCGGTGGCTGCCTTCGCGGCGTCGGCGACGGCGGTCCAGTCGATGGCGCCGTCGCCGCTGGCGTCCGCGACGTGGCGCGCGCTCTCGATGAGTGTCATGAGGAAAAGTCCGGTACGGAACGCAAAAGCCCTTCTGCCGGATTACGCTTCGAGCGTGACGTCTTCGCTCTCCTCGCTGCCGCCGCGGCGCTTCATGCCGACGACCGCGGCGATGGCGACGAGGACGACGAGGGCGACGAGCGCGCCGACGCCCGGCCCGCCGGACTCGGACTCCTCGTCGGTGTCGTCGCTGCTACTGCTCCCCCAGCTCATCTTCTCGGCGGCTTTCTTCTTGTCGCTTTTGCCGCCCACGGAGGGCGAGACGTCGAAGTTGGAGTCGTGGAAGTGAAGTTCGAGGATTCCCATACGAGGTAGTTCGCCGAGAACACATTTAGCCGTTTGGGCAGCTGGCTCCTGCCGGCGTCCCGGAGGATTCTTGGCCGCGCCGTCGCCAGCGGGCGTATGGACGAGACGCGAGCGGCGTTCCTGCGCCGGCTGTTGGACGCGCCCAGCCCCTCGGGGTTCGAGACGGCGGGCCAGCGGGTGTGGGTTGACTACGTCGAAGGGTTCGCGGACGAGGTCCGCACGGACGCGTACGGCAACGCGGTCGCCGCCTACGAGGGCGGCGAGACCGAGGTAGCGTTCACCGGTCACGCGGACGAGCTCGGATTCGTCGTGACCGCCATCACCGAGGACGGCTTCCTGCGCGTGCGGCCGCTGGGCGGCGTCGACCGGTCGGTCACGGAGGGCACCCAGATCGAGGTCCACACGGGCGACGGCGCCGTCAACGGCGTCGTCGGCCAGACCGCGGTCCACCTCCGCGAGGCCGGCGAGGACGACCCGGACGACGTCACCGAGCAGCACGTCGACATCGGCGCCGAGGACGAGGGACACGCCCGCGAGCTCGTGGAGGTCGGCGACCCCGCGACGCTCGCGGCGGGCGTCCACGACCTCGCCGGGACGCGCATCGCGGGACGCGGGCTCGACAACCGCGTGGGCTCGTGGGTCGCTGCTGAGGCGCTGCGACGCGCGGCCGAGCGGGACGCCGACTGCACGGTGTACGCCGTCAACACCGTCCAGGAGGAGCTCGGCACGCGGGGCGCGAGCATGGTCGCGTTCGACCTCGACCCGGACGTCGCGCTCGTCGCGGACGTCACACACGCCGCCGACAATCCCGCGTACCCGAACAGCCACGCCAGCGAAGTCGAACTGGGTGGCGGCCCGACCGTGACCCGGGGCGGGTCCAGCCACCCCGAGGTCGTGCGCGCGCTCCGCGAGGTCGGGCACACAGAGGACATCGACGTGCAGGTCGAGGCGATGTCCACGACGACGGGCACGGACGCGGACCGGTTCTTCCGGGAGCGCGGCGGCATCCCGACGGCCGCGGTCGGCATCCCGAACCGGTACATGCACACGCCCGCGGAGGTCGTCGACACCGAGGACGTCGAGGACACCGCGGACCTGCTGGCGGCGTTCGCGGTCCGCGAGGTCGACCGGGAGTCGTTCGCGGTGGACGTCTGACGCGGCCGGGGGTCCGGGCGGGCGAACTCGCCGCCTGCGGCCTCGGTCCGGTACGCTTATAGACGCGACCCGCGGCCGTTGGTGTATGAGCGGCCGACCACTCGACGTACTCGAGGCGTCACTGGAGGAGACCGTCACGGTCCGACTCAAGGACGGCGAGGAGTTCACCGGCGTCCTCACGGGCTACGACCAGCACATGAACATCGTGCTGGAGGGCGAAGACACAACGATTATCCGTGGCGACAACGTCGTCACAATCAAACCATGACGGGAGCTGGGACCCCGAGCCAAGGGAAGAAGAACACGACGACGCACACGAAGTGCCGCCGCTGCGGCGAGAAGTCCTACCACACGAAGAAGAAGGTCTGTTCGAGCTGCGGCTTCGGCAAGACGGCCAAGCGCCGGAGCTACAGCTGGCAGGAGAAGACCGGCGACAACTGACGGCTCTGTAGTTCTCTCGCCGTTCTCGAAATCGCGTAGCGCTGCGACCGTGCTGCGTTCTCTCGTCTCGTTCCGACTGACCGTGTAGCGACACGCCCGCCGTCACGCGCCCCCGGAGGGCGCCGGTCCACGGCCCTATCTGGTCACGTTCGTGTATACAACTGACTAGTGGATCGTCGAGTTCCACACGGTTGCGGAAGTTTTACCCTGCCCGGCGGGGTACGGACGCCCATGTCTTCCGGGCGCGAGGACGGCTCCGAGTTCGACCACCCCACGGAGAAATGCGGCGTCGTCGGCGTCTCCCTCACGGAGCGCGACGCCGCCTACCCGACGTACTACGCGCTGTACGCGCTCCAGCACCGCGGCCAGGAGTCCGCGGGCATCGTCACCCACGACGGCTTCCAGCAGCACCAGCACGTCAGCATGGGGCTCGTCGGCGAGGCGTTCGACGAGTCCGACGTCGAGGACCTCGTCGGGAGCGCGGGCATCGGCCACGTCCGCTACCCGACCGCGGGGAGCGTCGACAAGTCCTGCGCGCAGCCGTTCTCCGTCTCGTTCAAGGGCGGCGCGCTCGGGCTGAGCCACAACGGCAACCTCGTGAACGCCGACGAGATCCGCGACGACCTCGCGAGCAGCGGGCACGCGTTCACCAGCGACGGCGACACCGAGGTCATCGCTCACGACCTCGCGCGGAACCTCCTCGACGCGGACATCGTCGACGCCGTCGAGACGACGATGAACCGCATCCACGGGTCGTACTCGCTGACCATCATGCACGACGACACCGTCCTCGGGCTCCGGGACCCGCTCGGAAACCGCCCGCTCGTCATCGGCGAACTCGACGACGGCTACGTGCTCGCCAGCGAGTCCGCGGCTATCGACACGCTCGGCGGCGAACTCGTCCGCGACGTCCGGCCGGGCGAGCTCATCGTCCTCCACGAGGACGGCGGCGGCTTCGACTCCCACCAGCTCGTGGAGACCGACCACACCGCCCACTGCTTCTTCGAGTACGTCTACTTCGCGCGCCCGGACTCGGTCATCGACGAGGAGCTCGTCTACGAGGTGCGCCGCGAGCTCGGCCGCCAGGTCTGGGCGGAGACCGGCGTCGACACGGACGTCGTGATGCCGGTCCCGGACTCCGGGCGCGCGTTCGCGTCGGGGTACGCGGAGGCCGCACAGGACGACGGCGCGGGCGTGGAGTTCGCGGAGGGCCTGATGAAGAACCGGTACGTCGGCCGCACGTTCATCATGCCCACTCAGGAGGGCCGCGAGCAGGCCGTCCGCCTGAAGCTCAACCCCATCAAGTCCACCGTCGAGGGCCGCACCGTCACCGTCATCGACGACTCCATCGTGCGCGGCACCACGAGCAGCCAGCTCGTCGACCTGCTGCGGGAGGCCGGCGCGGAGGAAGTCCACGTGCGAATCGGCGCGCCGCCGATCAGCGCGCCCTGCTACATGGGCATCGACATGGCGACCCGCGACGAGCTCATCGCCGCCGACCGAACCCCGGCGGAGATCGCCGAGGAGATCGGCGCGGACAGCCTCTCGTACCTCTCGCTTTCCGCCGTCACGGAAGCCATCGGGAAGTCCGAGCTCGACCTCTGTGCGGGCTGCGTGACCGGCGAGTACCCCTACGACGTGCCCGGCGAGGCCGCCGACCGCGACGTCGACAGGTCCGTCGAGACGCCAGCCGACGACTGACGCGCGATTCTCGCTCAGTAGAGGACGTACAGCAGGAGGTAGACGACGATACCGAGCGCGAACGACACCAGCCACAGCGACGCCGCGACGCGGCCGACTGTGGCGTGGTTCGTCCGCGGGATCTCGCGGACGTCCCGCGTGCCAGCGAGCAGCAGCGCGTAGTAGACGAGCGGAATCGCCAGCATCGCCAGCCCCATGTGAATGACGAGCACGGGGAGGTAGACGTACGTGTAGACGGCCTCCGGCCCGGCGAATTCGGTCGTGCCCTCGACGACGATGCGGTAGAGGTAGAAGGCGAGGAACAGCGCGAACAGCAGCGTCGACGCCAGCATCGCCGCGCGGTGGCGGTCGACGTTCCCGTCACGAATCGCGCGCCAGCCGACGGTGATTGTGACGATGGCGGCCGCGCTCAGCGCGGCGTTCAGCGTCGGGAGGAGTTCGAGGAACGCCTCGGGCGCGTGCGGCACCGCGGACGCGGGCACGAACCCGCGGACTGCGGCGATTACGAGCGCGAGCGACGCCACCGAGAGCACCGCGGTCAGCGACCCGACGTGCCGCCGCGCGAACCCGTCTGACATGGGCGGCGATTCGAACGCCCGCCCCATAGCGGTTTCCGTGTCGGCGACTCGCAGGCGGCCGCAAAATCGTAGGGGTTTTAATTGGTCGGCGGATACGGTGAATTGCAAACACACGTAGCGAGCGTGGGTAGCCAAGCTAGGTCAAAGGCGCAGCGTTGAGGGCGCTGTCCTGTAGAGGTTCGCCGGTTCAAATCCGGTCCCACGCATCGCTAGGGTGGACGAGTCCACCGAACGCCGAGACGGCTCCGCCGTCGAGGCCAACGCGATGCACGGTGATTCCCTCGCAAGGGACATCACCCACGCACAATCCTGCTGACCCGACACCGAACAGCGACGGTGCTGTGTGAAGACGCGTAACACACTCGACAGCGGCGGCGCTGTCGGTCGGTTCTAAATCGAGCGCGACGAACACGGTGGAGAAGAGTCAGTCGTGGCGGTCGGTTTCGACGCACGGGAAGTCGGCGCCCCGCCGGGCTGGGTTACCGTTGGTCGGCGACGGCGCGGCGAGTCGTTCAGTCGTCGGCGACGCCGGTCTGGGCGAGGGAGTTCGCGAACGTGGCGTCGGCGCCGGTGTCGGCGTGGTCGACGGTGAGCGCGACGCCGCTCTGGCCGACGGAGAGCGTGACGTCTTCGACGCCGCAGTCGTACTCGCTGACGTGCTTGCCGGAGCGGCGCACGCGCAGGGACTCCTCGAGGAGGCCGGCGTCCGCGAGGATGTCGACCTTGCGGTAGGCCGTCGACTGGGGGAGGTCGCAGGCGTCCGAGATCTCGCCGACGGTGAGCGTGGCGTCGCGGGTGGCTTCCAGAATGTCGCGGCAGTCGGCGTCGTCGAGCGCGTCGAGGACGTCCTGAACGTCGTCGGCGTCGGTGTGCGTGGTGGGGTCGTCGCGGTCGGTGCGGATGCCGGCGGGCAGCGAACTCTGGCTCATACTTCTTGGAAGGCACTCCGGGGGGAGGAGTGTACGACCCCTGTATCGAGGGGGGTTTAAGTAGGGTGGCGGGGAAGCGGCTCGCAGCCGGACTCAGGCGTCTTCTTCGAGGACGTCCGCGAAGAGCTTGCGCTGGGCGGCGGCGAGGTGCTCGGTGAACGTCGACGCCGTGATGTCGAGTTCGTCGGCGACGTCGGTGGCGTTGGCCCCGCGGGGCTTCTCGAAGTACCCCATGTCGTAGGCGGTCTGGAGGGCTTCGAGCTGGCGTTCGGTGAGCGTGCCGCGGTCCACGAAGACGGTATCACGGGAGGTGCCGCCGGTGGGCGCGCGGACGAGCCGCTGGATGTCAACCTCGGGGTAGCGGTCGCGGAACTCGCCGACGATGGTCTGGAGCTCCTCGAAGTCCCGCGCGTGGAAGACGACTTCGAGGTCGCCGGCGTTCGCGAAGAAGCGGTCGACGGGCGTCTCGAACTCGCCGAGGCAGACGCAGGGGCAGTCCGCGTCGGCGTCGTGGGTGACCCGGTAGAGGTGGCGGTCGGCGTACTCGAAGACGGGGTCGCCGTAGTCCTCGGGGACGGCGTCGGCGTCGACGAGGAACTCCGTGACGCAGTTGGCGTCGGGGGCCGCGACGCTCGTGGAGACGTCACTGATGGTGGTGTTCGCGCGCTCGGAGAGGTCCGCGATCGGACAGACCGGCGGCGCGGGGAACTCGACAGTGACGCGAATCCCGCCAGACATTGGGCTTGCGTTGGCCGGCTCCGTACTTGAGCGTGCGGGTCTCGGCGTACTGGCGCAGAAGCGGGAACGAGGGAAGCGGTGGCCCCAGGTCGGGAGACTCAGTCGTGGCGGTCGGAGAGCTCGATGTGGCGACCGCTGATGCTGTCGGCGCGGAGCTCGTACAGCTTGATGTCGAGGTCGGGCTTGGACTCGCCCCAAATCTCGAACAGCGGGCGCTTGGCGTCGCCGTACTGCTCGACGTGCTCGACGGTCATCTCGTCGCGGGAAATCTCGGTGAGCGTGCCGGTGACGACGACGCTCTGGTAGGTGGGCTCGTCCTCCTCGTAGACGACGAGGCGGGCGTCCGGGTTCGAGGAGAGGAACTGGCGCTTCTCGCTGTCGGGCGTGGAGACCAGACGGAGGTAGAACTTGCGTTCGTCGGCGTCGTAGCCGTACGAGATGGGGATCGCGTACGGGTCGTCGTCGCGGGCGAGCGAGAGTACGCCGGTCTCGTGGCGGCCGAGGAGCGCGTCGGTGTCCGACGGCGTCATCTCGGTCTGCTTCTCCAGGGCCATAGACAGTCCGAGCTTGTTCGGGCGTATCTTTATACTTGCTCATCTGGAGTTCGGCGGCAGGAGAGACGGCGCGCGGCCAGTGAGGAGCGTCGCGCGCCGAACGCGGGCGCTACTCGGGGGTGTCGACGGGGGAGAACGCCGCGGTGCCGACGGAGGCCCCGCAGACGACGCACCCGTTCTCCACGAGGGCGTCCCGCATCGCGGGGTTGACCTCCATGGACTCCCCACAGCTCGGGCAGACGAAGGTGAACTCCTCACTGGCGCTCATCGCTACCTAAGCGTATGCTCGCTCCCGGTAAATGAACCTCCCTGTTTCCAAACGTCTGGGAACTACTGACGCCGCCGGTCCGCCATCCCGGAGAATCTGCCCGCGAGGCCAGAGAGGCGCCGTCTGACGGAGCCGAGGCGGTCGGTGACGGACAGCGACGGCACGTCGTCTCCGACGGACTCGGGGAGGAGCGCGCGGACGTGGTGGCGGGCGGCGACGAGCGCCGCGAGCACGGCGAGCGCGGGGAAGCCGACGAGCGCGACGAGCGACAGCGGCTCGACGGACGGCGACACCTGCGCGCCGAGGCCGTACGCGACGTAGACGCAACCGACGAGGACGGCGACGGTGGCGGCGGCGACGGCGAGCCCGAGCCGGCGCGTGCGTGCGTCGAGGTGCGAGCAGAACGCCGCCACCTTCTCGGCGACGTGCGCGGCGGCGTCCCCGCGGGACTCGGTCGCGCCGGCTCGCTGGACGGCCGCGGTCTGCTCGCGCGTGAACGTCGAGAGCCCGGGCCGGGGCGCGACGGCGGCGTGGACGGCGACCCCGGTCGCGATGGCCGCGCCCGCGAGCACTGCGGCGACGCCCGCGCTGACGGGCGGCGTGAGCACGAGCCGGGAGCCGTCGGGCGGCCGGTAGCGCGCGACGACGGCGAGCGTCGCGGCGAGCAGGAACGCCGCGAGGCCGAGCACGCGCCACGCCGCGGTGCGGACGCCGTCGAGCGCGTCCAGGTGGGCGTCGAGGACGGTTTCGGTGCCGGTGACGGGAGGTGCGTTCTGTTCGAACGAGTCGGCTTCGGGGCGGCGGTCGGCGGGCGTGCCGCCGGGCGGCACGTCGAAGGACAGCGGGTCGGCGACGGCGTCCTCGACGAGCCGCGCGGGCGTCGTGTACGTCTCGCGGAGGTCGCGGGCGACGTCGTCGCTCAGCCGGTAGAGGGAGTCGTTGCGGCGCGCGTCGTCCATCCCGAGCGAGAGCAGGGAGACGTGGTCGAGGGCGGGCTGGACGTTCGTCAGCGTGACGACGCCCCACTCGCCCGCGGGGGTCTCGATGTCCGTGTACCGGGCGACCTCGTCGCTGTCGGCGGTGGTCGCCCACACCTGGCCGACGCAGCGCAGGCCGAACTCGCGGTGGAAACAGACGTAGTCGCCGCGGTCGAGGGTCGCGAGCACGTCCGTCTCGCGGGTCGCCCACGCGTGCGTGTCCGCGAGACTGCGGAGGAGGTCGGACACCGCCGGCGGCTCCGCGGCGGTCTCGTAGCCGTCCCCGAAGGCGTCGACGAGGTCCCCGCTGGACAGTGAGGCGAGGTAGACGCTGTCGGCGAAGTCGGCGGGCATGGGGTGGGAGTTGTCCCCCGGGTACTTAGGCGTATCCAGCCGGCAAGCGGGGTATTAAAATGTAGGCGCCTCCATACGCCGAGGTATGCCGAAGTACTCGACCGGCGGCGCCAGCGGCGGCGGGGGCGGCCAGACCTGCGAGCTCTGCGGGTCGACGTCGGACTCGCTGCGGTCGGCGGACGTCGCGGGGGCGGAGCTCACGGTCTGCCCCGACTGCGCGAGCAGCCACGACGAGAGCCCGGACGACGGGCCGGACGAAGACCAGCAGCGAAAGAAGCAGGCCGCCCAGAACACGGCGCGCGCGCTCGACCGGGCGACCGGCGACTCCAGTCACTGGGAGGAGAACGGGACGGACTACGAGCGCGACCAGCTCCCGTACCTCGTCTCGGACTACGGCGAGCGCGTCGTCCGCGCCCGCCAGGACGCCGGTCTGCAGCGCGAGGAGCTCGCCGAGGAGCTCGACATCGACGAGTCGGACCTGCTCGCCGTCGAACAGGGCCGGGCGACGCAGGCGAGCGTCGGCGGCTCCGTCATCGCGGCCCTCGAGGAGTACCTCGACGTCGAACTCAGCGACGAGTAGCGGCAGTTCGCTTTTCTACCGGGAGCGAGTGCCGACGCGTATGGCAGACTCACTCGCTCCGCAGGAACCGTACGCCACGTCGTTCGCGGCGACGGTGACAGCCGTGGACGGCGACGAGGTGACGCTCGACGAGACGTACTTCTACCCGGAGGGCGGCGGCCAGCCCGCCGACCGCGGCACGCTCGGCGGCGTCACTGTCGAACACGTCGCGTCCACCGACGACGGCGTCGTCCACTACCTCGACGCCGAGCCCGACTTCGCGGAAGGCGACGAGGTACAGGCGGAAGTCGACCCCGAGTTCCGGCGGTACTGCCGCCGCGCGCACACCGCGAGCCACGTGCTCTACGGCGCGGGCCGCCGCCTGCTGGAGGACCTCGGCTACGGCGGTTTCGACATCTCCGCGGAGAAGGTTCGCGTGGACTTCGAGACGAGCACGGACATCGACGACGAGGTGCTCGTCGAACTCGAACGGCTGACGAACCGCGCGGTCTGGGACGCCCACGACGTGACGTGGGAGGAGATTCCGGCCGAGGAGGCGCGCAGCCGCGAGGAGGTCGCGTTCAACACGAAGACCGAGGAGGGCGTAATGAGCGACGCCGACGCCGTCCGCATCGTCACCGTCGAGGACTGGGACGTCGCGGCCTGCGGCGGCACGCACGTCCGCAACACGCGCGAAATCGGTCCCGTCTCCGTGCTCTCGCGGTCGAACCCCGGCGAGGGACTGACGCGCGTGGAGTTCGCGGTCGGCCCGTCGGCAATCGAGGAGCGCGCGGGCGTGCGCCGTGCGAGCCTCGACGCGGCGGCCGCGCTCGGCGTCCCCGAGGACGAACTCGGCGACGCCGTCTCCCGCCTGCAGAGCGACGCGGACGAACTGGAGAGCGAGCTCGCGGACCTCAAGCAGGAAGTCCTCACCTCGCGCGTGGCGGGCCTCGACGCGGTGGAGCGCGACGGCGCGACGTGGCGCGTCGGCACCGTCGACGGCTTCGACGCGAACGACGTCGGCGAGGCCGCGAAGGAAACCGTGAGCGGAGACGAGGTCGTCGCGGTCGCGGGCGGCGACGGCGGGACGTTCGTCGTGGTGGCCGCGGGCGAGGACGCGGCCGACGCGGGCGACGTCGTGGACGACGTGACCGGCGAGTTCGGCGGCGGTGGCGGCGGCCGACCGTCGTTCGCGCAGGGCGGCGGGCTCTCCACGGACCCCGACGCAGTCGCCGAGTACCTCCGCGACGCGTAACGGAGAATCACTCATCTTTTTTCAGGCGAGACGCGAAGTCGGGGTATGGACCTCTCCGCCGAGCAGCGCCAGATGCGGGACGCCGTCAGGGAGTTCGCGGCCGAAGAGATCCGCCCGACGGCGGCCGACGCGGACCGCGAGCAGGAGTTCCCCGAGGACGTCTGGGACGGCCTCGGCGACCTGGGCGTGACCGCGATGACCACGCCGGAGGCATACGGCGGCCTCGACGTGGACTCGCTGACGTACAGCGTCGTCAACGAGGAGCTGGCGTACGGCGCGCTGTCGGTCGCAACCGCGTTGTCCGTGCACTGCCTCGCGACCTCGTGTATCGCGGAGTTCGGCAGCGACGACCAGAAGGAGGAGTGGCTGCCGGAGATGGCCGACGGCCGGCCCGTGGGCGCGTTCGCGCTCTCCGAGCCCGAGGCGGGCTCGAACCCCGCGCAGATGACGACCGAGGCGGTCCGCGACGGCGACGAGTACGTGCTGAACGGGAAGAAGCAGTGGATCACGAACGGCCAGCGCTCGGGCGTCGCGGTCGTGTTCGCGAAGGTCGACGGCGACGACGACAAGATAACCCAGTTCCTCGTGCCCGAGGACACCGAGGGCGTCGAGGTCGGGAAGAAGGAGGACAAGCTCGGGTTGCGGGCCAGCGACACGACCGCGCTGCTGTTCGACGACTGCCGGATTCCCGCGGCGTACCGGCTCACCGAGGAGGGCCGCGGGATGTCGGCGGCGCTGCACATCCTCACGGGCGGCCGCATCGGCATCGCGTCGCAGGCGGTCGGGCTCGCGCAGGCGGGCCTCGACGCCGCCGTCGCGTACGCCGACGAGCGCGAGCAGTTCGACCAGCAGCTCTCGGAGATACAGACGATTCGGCACAAGCTCGCGGACATGGAGACGCAGACGCAGGCGGCGCGGCTGCTCGCCCGGGACGCCGCGCGGAAGGCCGACGCGGGCGAGGACCACCGCGACGCCGCGGCGAAGGCGAAGTACTTCGCGAGCGAGGCCGCCGTCGACGTCACTAGCGAGGCCGTCCAGATCCACGGCGGCTACGGCTACACGACGGACTTCGACGTCGAGCGCTTCTACCGCGACTCGAAGATCACGACCATCTACGAGGGCACCTCCGAGATTCAGAAGGAAGTCATCGCGCGCGGCCTGCTGGACTGAACGGCCCCACGACCTTTGGGCGAGCGCGCCGACAACGAGCACATGACAGACGCAGCGAACGGACACGGGGAGGTCGCAGAGGCGGTGCTGCGGGTGCTCCACCAGGCTGGGGTCGCTGTCACCGCGGACGTGGTCGCGACGAACCTCGCGGCGGCGCTGGACGACGAACCGACGACCGCGGAAGTGGCCGACGAACTCGCCGCGCTGGCGGAAGACGACCTCGTGCGGCTGTTCGCGGACACCGACGAGTACTACGTGATCACGGACCGCGGCAGCGCGCACGTGAGCACGGAACTCGACGAGGAGGGGTTCGGGTTCGTCGGTTGACCCGCGACCACCGAAGTCCCTAACTCCCGGGGCGGACAACCTTCTGCCGTGACCGACGACTACGACGCTGTGGTCTACGACCTCGACGGGACGCTCGTCCGGCTCCCCGTCGACTGGGAAGCGGTCGAGCGCGACGTCGCCGAGCGGCTCCGCGAGGCCGGCGTCGACCCGGCGGCCCACGACACCTGGGAGATGCTGGACGCCGCGGAGGACGCGGGCGTCGGCGCCGACGTCGACGACCTCATCGCGAGCCACGAGCGCGACGGCGCGACCCGCGCGGAGCGGCTGTCGAGCGCAGACGAGCTCGCGACCCTGGACGTTCCCGTAGCGGTCTGCTCGCTGAACTGCGAGGCGGCGTGTCGCACCGCACTGGAGCGCCACGAATTGCTGGACTCGTTCCGCGTGGTCGCCGGCCGTGACACGGTGCCCGCGCGCAAGCCCGACCCGCGCGCGCTGACGTGGGTGCTGGACGAGCTCGGCGTCGCGCCCGAGGACGCGCTGTTCGTCGGTGACTCGCCGTCGGACGAGGTGACCGCCGAACGCGCTGGCGCGGCGTTCCGCTGGGTGTAGTCACTCCTCGACGTTCCGCCGCGCGTACCAGTACGTCGACAGCGCGGTGATCATCCAGACGACCGCGCCGACGCGGACCGCGAACGAGACGCGGGACTCCCACGACGGGAGCGTGTAGAACAGCGAGAGCGCGACCACGGCGGGCGCGCCGACGACGATCGTGAGCACGAACGTCGTCTGCATCACCCAGCCGTAGTCGACCCCCTCGGGGTCGGTCTTCTCCTGTAGCTCCGGCACGGCCGACAGCACGGCGGCCCCCGCCATAACTTCCCCGTTGTGCGGCGCCGGTTCGCGTACGTTTAACACGACGCGAGAGAGACCACGAGGTATGCCGACCGTCCGAGACGTCCGCAGAAACGCGGGCGAGGAGCCGCTGACGATGCTGACCGCGTACGACGCGCCGACCGCGAGCGTCGTCGACGACGCGGGCGTCGACGTGATTCTCGTCGGGGACAGCCTGGGGAACGCGAAGCTCGGCTACGACACCACACTCCCGGTGACCGTCGACGAGATCGCGAGCGCGACGGGCGCCGTCTCGCGAGCCGCCGAGGACGCCGTCGTCGTCGCAGACATGCCGTTCCTGAGCTTCGGGAAGGACGTAGCGGAGAGCGTCGAGCACTGCGGCCGAATGCTGAAAGAGGAGAACGCCGACGCCGTGAAACTGGAATCGGGCCCGCACACGGTCGAACTCACCGACCGGCTGACGGACCTCGGGATTCCCGTGATGGCTCACCTCGGGCTGACTCCCCAGCACGTCAACCAACTCGGCGGCTACTTCCGGCAGGGCACCGACCAGAGCACCGCCGAGCGCATGCTCGACCTCGCACGCGAGCACGAGGAGGCGGGCGCGTTCTCGCTCGTGCTCGAACACGTCCCCGCGAACGTCGCCGCGGACGTCACCGACGCCCTCGACATCCCGACCATCGGCATCGGCGCCGGCCCGGACACCGACGGCCAGGTGCTCGTCGTGGACGACGTCGTCGGGCTCTCGGAGCGCAGCCCGCCGTTCGCCGAGCAGTTCGGCGACGTCAGGTCGGAGATGGAGAACGCCGTCGAGGGCTACGTCGACGCCGTCGAGGGCGGGGAGTTCCCGGCCGACGAGCACAGCCACGTCGAAGACGACGTGGACGACCTCTACTAACGCACGTTTTGCGCTGCGGGGCGCCGCAGGCGCCCCTCGGCAAAACCTGCACTAAAAGCACTCCTCCTTCAGTCCGCTTCGCGTCCCTCAGTCGTCGGCCCGAGCGCTCACCGCGCTCGGTGAATCGCGGCCCTCGGGTTCTTCCAACCGCTCGGGCCGCGAATGCTCGTATCGAAATATGGCCTGCTAGAGCCCTCGCTCGTCGAGGAACCCCGAAACCGCTCCGTTGAACGCGTCGGGAGCTTCGAGCATCGAGAGGTGGGCGGCGTTGGGGAGGGTCGTCCACGCCCCGTCTTGCACGTGTTCTGCGACGTACTCGTGGTACTCTGGGGGCGTGAGACGGTCGTGTTCGCCCGTGAGCGCGAGCGTCGGCGCTTCGATTTCGCCGAGTCGGTCGCGGACGTCGAAGTCGTCACACGAGAGGAAGTCGCGTTCGACGACTCCGCGGCCGGCCTCGCGCATCGCCTCCTTGGAGAACTCGAGTTCGCGCTCGCTCGGGTCGCGGAACAGCATGTCCTCGCGGTGGAGGAACTCGACCGCACGAGCGAAGCCGCCGTCCTCACCGGCGAGCCAGCCCCGGAGCTCGTCGAGGACAGCGAGCTTCGCGCCGGAGCCCGGGAGCACGAGCGCGTCCGCGTCGAAGCCGCCGTCGAGGACGGCGGTGAGGACGACAGCGCCGCCGAGACTGTTCCCGACGAGGACGCTCGCGCCCACCTCGTCGGCGACGGCTCGCACGTCCGCGACGTACGCGTCGAGCGTCTCCGGCCCGGGTTCGGTGTCGACGTCGTCGCTGTCGCCGTGGCCGCTGAGGTCGAGGGCGGCGATCGGGCGCTCGCGGGAGAGTCGCGCGAGCTGTGACTTCCAGACCGCGTGCGTGCCGCCGCTGCCGTGGACGCAGAGCACCGGCGCGCCGTCGCCGCCGCGGTCCTCGACCCGGTAGGCGGTCGTCCGACCGTCGTGGGTGACCGTCTGCATGGTTCCGGCGAGGACGACCAGCGCCAAAACACCTACGGCGGTGTGAACCGCAATTCTACCTGTAGCGCTATCCCCGTACCGTCCCCCACCAATCGGCGAAGAGTTTATAAGTGTAGACGGATTACTTTAGGTTAGTCAAATGAATCCGAACACCTTCACCGAGCAACTCGACGCGCCGGCGCGTCGCTTCGACTACGGCGACGAGACGGTCCTCGTCGCGGACCTCGGCATCGGCGACGACGACGTCTCCGTGGACGTCGTCGACGACACGGTAGTCGTCGTCGTGGAGAACGACGGCGAGCCCGTCCAGCACGAGTTCGACGTCCCCGAGGGCTCCGTCGCGAAAGCGCTTATCAACAACGGCGTCGTCACTGTCGAGGTGGAACGATGAAACTCACGGTCAAGCCGCTCAAGCAGAAGGACGCAGGCCGCGGATTGGCCGCCATCGACCGCGCGGCGATGGACGAACTCGACCTCGAGAACGGCGACTACGTCGTCCTCAACAGCGACCAGGGCCGCGCCGTCGCGCGCGTCTGGCCGGGCTACCCCGAGGACGAGGGCGAGGGCATCGTCCGCATCGACGGCCGCCTCCGCCAGCAGGCCGACGTCGGCATCGACGACGCCGTCGCCGTCGAGCCCGCGGACATCAAGCCCGCGGCCGCCGTCACGGTCGCGCTCCCCCAGAACCTCCGCGTTCGCGGCGACATCACGCCGATGGTGCGCGACCGCCTGAGCGGCCGCCCCGTCACCACGGGCCAGACCATCCCCATCTCCTTCGGCTTCGGCGGGATGAGCACGGTCTCCGGCCAGCAGATTCCCGTCAAGATCGCCGACACCGACCCCGACGGGACGGTCGTCGTGAGCAACGACACCGACATCCAGGTATCTGAGCAGCCCGCCGAGGAGATCGCCGCGGGCGGCCCCGGCGGCGAGGGCGGCGACGGCACGCCGAACGTCGCCTACGAGGACATCGGCGGCCTCGACCGCGAACTCGAACAGGTCCGGGAGATGATCGAGCTGCCGATGCGCCACCCCGAGCTGTTCCAACAGCTCGGCATCGAGCCGCCGAAGGGCGTCCTCCTCCACGGCCCGCCGGGCACCGGGAAGACGCTCATCGCGAAGGCCGTCGCCAACGAGATCGACGCGAACTTCCAGACCATCTCCGGCCCCGAGATCATGTCGAAGTACTACGGGGAGTCCGAGGAGAAGCTCCGCGAGGTCTTCGACGAGGCCGAGGAGAACGCGCCAGCCATCGTCTTCATCGACGAGATCGACTCCATCGCGCCCAAGCGCGGTGAGACCCAGGGCGACGTCGAGCGCCGCGTCGTCGCCCAGCTCCTGAGCCTCATGGACGGGCTCGAGGAGCGCGGCGACGTCACCGTCATCGCCGCGACCAACCGCGTCGACGCCATCGACCCCGCGCTCCGGCGCGGCGGCCGCTTCGACCGCGAGATCGAGATCGGCGTCCCCGACCAGGACGGCCGCAAGGAGATCCTCCAGGTCCACACCCGCGGCATGCCGCTCGCCGACGAGGTCGACATCGAGGCGTTCGCCGAGTCCACGCACGGCTTCGTCGGCGCGGACATCGAGAGCCTCGCGAAGGAGGCCGCGATGAACGCGCTCCGGCGCATCCGCCCGGAGATCGACCTCGAATCCGACGAGATCGACGCCGAGCTCCTAGAGTCCATCCGCGTCACCGAGAAGGACTTCAAGAACGCGCTGAAGGGCATCGAGCCCTCGGCGCTCCGCGAGGTCTTCGTCGAGGTCCCGGACGTCACGTGGGACCAGGTCGGCGGCCTCGAAGACACCAAGGAACGCCTCCGCGAGACCATCCAGTGGCCGCTCGACTACCCCGAGGTCTTCGAGTCCATGGACCTCGAGTCCGCGAAGGGCGTGCTGCTGTACGGCCCGCCGGGCACCGGGAAGACGCTGATGGCGAAGGCCGTCGCCAACGAGGCGAACTCGAACTTCATCTCGGTGAAGGGCCCGGAACTCCTCAACAAGTACGTCGGGGAGTCCGAGAAGGGCGTCCGCGAGGTCTTCGAGAAGGCGCGGTCGAATGCGCCGACCGTGGTGTTCTTCGACGAGATCGACTCCATCGCGGGCGAACGCGGCCGCGGCATGGGTGACTCCGGCGTCGGCGAACGCGTCGTCAGCCAGCTGCTCACCGAGCTCGACGGCATCGAGGAGCTCGAGGACGTCGTGGTCGTCGCGACCACGAACCGCCCCGACCTCATCGACAACGCCCTGCTCCGGCCGGGCCGCCTGGACCGCCACGTCCACGTGCCCGTCCCGGACGAGGAGGCGCGCCGCGCCATCCTCGAAGTCCACACGCGGAACAAGCCGCTGGCCGACGACGTCGACCTCGACGACCTCGCCGCGGAGACGGAGAACTTCGTCGGCGCGGACATCGAGGCGCTCGTCCGCGAGGCGACGATGAACGCCACCCGGGAGTTCATCAACTCCGTCGACGCCGAGGAGGCCGCCGACTCCGTCGGCAACGTCCGCGTCACCGCCGAGCACTTCGAGGAGGCGCTCTCGGACATCTCGCCGAGCGTCGACGAGGAGGTCCGCGAGCAGTACGAGGAACTCGAAGAGAAGTTCGAGAAGGCTGCGACCCCGGACGAGGAAGAAGAACACGTCCCCGGCGCGTTCCAGTAGGACCGTCCTACTGCCGCCGCGGCCGCACTGCTAGCGCTTTTTCGCGATTGCTGATTCACGCGTAGCTGCAGCACGAGGGTCCGCACGAACCCCGAGACGCGTCGCTGTGTGCCGTTCGCGCGCAGCAAAACCGCGTTCTGTCGGTCGACGGGTCGCTAGTCGTCGGCGTGCTCCGGGACGGTGTTCGCCTGCGAGGCGTCCTCTATCGTCGGTTCGACGCCGGCAGCCGCGTCGAGGCGGGGGTTGGGCGCGTCCATCGGGACGGCCTCGATGACGCCGCCGCTGAAGACGGTCACTTCGAACCCCTCGTACTCGAAGGTCAGCCGGCAGCCGTTCGAGACGTCGTCGGATGCGGCGAACAGCGATTCGAGGGCGTCCGTGTCGATGGCCGACTGGAGCGGCGCGAGGTCCGCCGGGTCGCGGTCTTCGGCGGTCGCGACGACCGCGACGGTCGCCAGCGCCACGGATTCCCGGGACGCGTCGTAGTCCGCGCGGAAGACGTGGTGTGTGGTGTCGAACCGGACCGCGTCGATGGAGTCGACGATGTCGAGTCCCTGCGAAATTACCTGAGAGGATGCCATCGACCAGACGAAAGGGAGCGTGCCGTTAGAGCGTGATTTTTGCTCGCGCAACACCTTTTTTACCGTTTCCCGGAGCCCCGCCCGCCGGGAGCGACGAGCGTGTTCGCGAGTATGCGTCGCATACCTCGCTGCAGGCGCGAGGACACGGCCTGACGGCTGATACCGAGTTCGTCGGCGAGGTCGTCCTGCGTTGCCTCCCGCGGCGAGTCGAAGTACCCGCGGGAGTACGCAAGCTCTAACGCCTCCTGCTGTCCCTCCGTCAGGTCGTACTCGTGGTCGCCCTCCAATCGGGAGAGCGCGTGCAGTTGCGTCAGGTCGATAGGGATGTCCCGCCGCCGGCAGTACGTCTGGAACTCCGAGAGCTCGCGTTGCTCGCTCGCGCGGACCTCGAACGTCCACTGGCTGCCGGTGCCGACGCCGGACAGCAGCGTGACGTCCGTGTCGACGATCGCGGTCAGCACGCTCTCGTGGTCGAGGTTCCAGTCGATGCGAACGAACAGCTGTTCGTCCACCTCGTCGACGACGTGGGCGTCGCTGATGCCGGCGTCGTCGGCCAGGCTCGCCGCGATCGCGTCGGCGTCCGGGAGGTCGTCGGCGCGAATCCAGAAGTAGGGGACGACGGCCTCCGTCGTCGGCACGACCCTGTCGAGTTCGACGGTGGCGTCGGCGAATTCCTCGAAGACGACACCCATCGGGAAGTCGTCCCGCGGGACCGTGAACGACGCTTCGATGGCCATCGCTCCGACTAACGGAGAGGCGCACTTAGTGAATTGTTACCAGGTGAATACAGGTCGACGGCGGTTACGTGTCGCGTACGTTCACCGTATCGACCAGTTCGGATCTCGGCAGCGACGCATCAGTCCCGCTTCCCGGCGTCCAGCTCCTCGGCGGCGCCCTTCTCGACGAGCGGCGCGGCGTTCTCCTCGGGCAGCGTCACCACGTCCTCTGCTTCGAGCGTGTACGGCCGCTCGTCGACGCCGAAAATCTCGCCGACGTCGTCGGTCACGCGCACCCGGGTTCGGTCCACGTCGCCGCCGGCGTCCGTGCTGTCGGTGGCTCCCTCCTCGCCAGCATCGTCTTCCTCCTCGTCGCCGGCGACGCGTTGCAGGTCCTCCGCGACTGCCTCCGGCGGCACCGGCTCCGCGGGCTGGCGGTCGGGTTCGGAGTCCGCGCCGGCGGGCTCCGACTCCTCGTCGGCGTCCAGACCCCCGCCCATCGCGGCCGCCGCGGACGAATCGGCGGGCGTGTCGTTCGGCGCCGGCGTCTCGGTGGTCGGAGCGTCCCCGAGCGGCGCGCTCTCCGCGTTGTCGGGCGCCGCGCGCTCGTCGTCACTCTCGGGGTCGGCGTCCCCCGCGATGACGTCGAGGACGTGGTTCTTGTTCGCCTCGATGCGCTCGACGAGGTCGCCGTACAGCGCGCGCTCCTCGTCCGTGAGCCCCTCCGCGTCGTCGGGCATCCCCGCGGCAGCGAGGCTCGCCTGCTTCACGAGTTTGCCCATGCGTCGCTCGTAGATGGCCTCCGCGACCTGCTCGGCGGTCTCGATCTTGTCCGTCAGCTCCTGGACCTCGGGGTCGCCGAACGGGTCGTCGGCCGCGCTCGCCGCCGCTTCACGCTGCTCTTTGAGGTCCGAGATGTACGCGGCGACGTCGCCGTAGAACGAGTCCCGCAGCTCCTGGAGGCCGTCGGTCGCGCGCTCGCGCGTCTGGGCCGCTCGCAGGTCTTCGAGGTTCATTGCTTGGCTTTCTCCGCGTTCCCGCGGGCCATCAGGAAGACGCCCGCGTACTCTGGGACCGATACGACGCCCGGTCGTACCGTAAGCGTTTCCCCGAGCAGCTCCAGCGTGTGCTCGCCCTCGACTTCGACGGTGATGTCGTGGCCGACGAACGTCTCGGGGACGGCGTCGGCGAGCGGGTCGAAGTCGTCGAGCTGCTCCCGAGTGAGCCGACGCACGCGCAGCCCGCTACCGCCGTGCAGCGTCCCCGGTAGCCGAATCAGGCGGTTCGTGTCCGTCGTCACGGGCTCGTCGATGGGCGCGTTCTCCGCCTCGACGGTCTCCTCGACGTGCTTCCGCGCGACTTTGAGGAACGCCGGGTGCACGTCGACGTTCCCCCGCCTGACCGCCTCCGTGTTGTTCGCGACGGCGTTGTAGATGGCGCGTGCGGACTTCTCGCCGACGCCGTCCATCCCGGAGAGGTACTCGACGGCGTCGTCCTCGCCGCGTTCGAGAAGGTCGTCCGCGAACGCTCCGAGGCGCTCGGTCACCCGCCGCCCCCAGCCGCCGTCAGCGGGCAGCACGCGCTTGTTCGTCGGATTCTTCAGCCCGAGCCCCTCGACGGTCTCCTCGCGAACGAGCGAGTCGAGGTCGAGTTCGTTCCCGCGCACGTAGTCCACGATCTCCCGGCGCTGCTCGCGTTCGAGGTCGTGGACGCCGTCGTCCCGGACGTGCACGTGGTACCCTCGGCCCCCGGAGAACGTCACCGTCAGGTCCTCGAACCCGAAGTCCCGTTCGAGGAAGTCCAGCAGCCGGTAGAGCGCGTCCTTGCACTTCGCGAGCATCTGCGCGTACGTGTCCTCGCCGAGCGTCACGCTCGGCAGGTGGTCGGCGTCCAGGTCGAAGACGAGGTCCGACCCCTGCCAGTTCTTCTGCTCCATCGTCGCCGCACCCGGCGTCTCGTAGAACCCCGCCGAGAAGTAGACGTGGCGGGGTCGCTCCCGTTCGAGGAACGCCGACGTGTTCCCCAGGTCGAGCGTGGACTTGTGCCGGACCATCGTCGTGTCCGGCCCCGACGTCCACGGAATGTACCCCCACTCGCGGTCGTCGGCGCGCGGCGGGAGCTCGACCTCCGAGCGGCGGTAGAAGTCCCCGAACCGCCCCCGGAGATACGCGCGGGTCCGTTCCTCCATAGCGGGAAACGCGTACGCCCACCGCGGGTAAATGCGTGTCGTCTCTCTCGTGGCTCGTGGTAAGTTCGGCCTAGAAACGGCACCGCGTCGACACGTCCCGCATCACGTACTCTGTCGGTTTCGATACCCCGGAAAGCCTCGAGGCTGTAGACTCGGTGCGCTCGCTGTGCTCCTCGTCACTCGCTCTGCTCGTTCCTGCGGTGCTTACGTCGCGCGCCTTCGTCTACAGCCTCGCCCCTTTCAGTCCATCCAGCTACCGGTTGGTCAGCCAGCACGGGTGGACTGAAAGGGGCGGCGGGCTCGCTAGTCGAGGCGAAGTAAGCACCGCAGCGCAGCGAGCCGCAGGCAGCGAGCCCGCCGGGGCTTTCGAAGTGTTCACATCCTCGAAGTCGTCACTGCTCAAAACCCAGACTCCGCAGTCAGAACCGCGTACTACCGACCGCGCAACAGCTCGGAAATCCGGTCCCGAATTCGGGCGCGGTCGCCGAGGCGGAGGTAGTAGGCGCCCTCGCCGTCCTCGTAGTAGTTCGCGATCTCGCGCTCGACGCTGAAGCCGAGGTGTTCGTAGAACGCGACGGCGCTGTCGTTGCTCTGGCGGGCGTGACAGGATGCTTTGCCGGCGTCCTCGGTGACGCGGGCGACGAGGCGTTCGCCGTAGCCCTCGCCGCGGTACTCGGGGGCGACCGCGAGGAAGAGGATGTAGCCGTCCGAGCGCGCCGCGGCGAACCCGACCATGTCGTCGCCGTCGAGGAAGCAGTAGACCGACGAGCGGCGGTAGGCGTTCGCGAAGAAGCCCCGCCGCTGCTTGAGGAGGCTCTCGCTGTCGCGGATTCGCTCTTTCAGCTCCCAGGCAGCGTCGAGGTGGTCGTCGCTGCCCGGGGGCACCACGCGCTCGTCGACCGTGACACTCACTGGAAGGGGGTAGCAGGCCAGCGAATATAATTCCACCGTCGCCGGACGCCGTAACGCTTTCCCGGGTCGTCGGCGTCTCGGCGAACGATGCTGAGGGCCACTTGGGGGAATCCGGGATGAGCTTCGAGTTACGCGAACACACCGCCGACGTGGCGGTGGAGGCGACTGGAGAGAGCCTCGGCGCGGTGTTCGCGGCCGTCGCGGACGGGATGGCGGCGGCGATGACCGACGAGGACCCCGGGACGGGCGAGCGGTTCGCGTTCGAGGAGCGCGCGGAGAGCCGGGAAGCCCTCCTCTACGACTTCCTCGACCGGCTCATCTACGAGCGGGACGTGCGCGGCGTCCTCCCGGTCGACCACGAGGCGACCGTGCGCGAAACGGACGGCGAGTGGGTCGCGGAGGGGAGCGCGCGCGGCGTTCCGCTCGACGAGGTCCACGCGCGCGACCTGAAAGCCGTGACGTACTCCGAGATGGACCTCTCGGAACGGGAGTCGGGCTGGCACGCGTACGTCGTCTTCGACGTCTGAGTCCGCCGGGACGTGCCGGGGTTTTTGCACTCGGGGTTCCTGTCCCCTGCTATGGACACAGGCAGCGGTGGCGCTCCCGGCCACGTCGACTACGTGGTCGACGGCGCGCCGACGGTACGCGCGCTGGAGTTCCTCGCGGCGGTGCTCTCGAACCCCCTGAACGCCGCGCTCCTCACGGGCGGCGCGCTCGCGGTCGTCGCCGCGATGGCGGGCTACCTCCGGTACCGGCCGGCGGCGGCGGACGTGCGCGCGCTCCGCGAGACGCTGCGGGGCTACCACACGTTCCTGCCGTGGATGCTCCGGCTGGCGGTCGGCCTGCCGCTGGTCGGCGCGGGGTTCGCGGGCTACTTCTTCTCGCCGTCCGTGGTCGCGCCGACCCGGATCTTCCAGGTCGTGGTCGGGTTCCTGCTGCTGTTCGGGCTGGCGACCCGCACGGTCGCGCTCGTCGGCCTGCTGGCGTACCTCGGCGGGCTCGCCGTCCGCCCGGAGCTCGTGCTCGCCAGCGAGTACGTCGGCGGGTTCCTCGGCATCCTCCTCCTGGGGTCGGGGAAGCCCAGCGCCGACCACCTGCTCCAGCGAGTCGCGGCCACCGACGGCAGCCTCTACGGCCGCTTCGACCCGCTGCACCCGCTGGTCTCGAAGTTCAACGACGTCGTCGGTCCGTACGAGCAGTACGCGCCGACCGCCATGCGGCTCGGCGTCGGGTTCAACTTCGCGCTGCTGGGGTTCTGGGAGAAGCTCGCGAACCCCGGGATGGCGCTGGAAGTCGTCGAGAAGTACGACCTCACGGCGGTCGTCCCGGTCGACGCCGGCCTGTGGGTCGTCGGCGCGGGTCTCACGGAGCTCGCGGTCGGCGTGTTCCTCTTGCTCGGACTGTTCACGCGCGCCACCGCCGCCGTGGCGTTCGTCGTGCTGACGACGACGCTGTTCGGCCTGCCGGACGACCCCGTGCTCGCGCACATCACGCTGTTCGGGCTGTCCTCGGCGCTGTTCGTCACGGGCGCCGGGCCGCTCTCGCTGGACGAGCGCCTCGCGGACGTCCGGGAGCGCTCGCCGCTCGCGACGACCACCGACTAGCGGCCAGACGAAACGTATTCCCGGGTTCCACGCCCATCACCGAGTATGAACACGTTCGACGCCGACGGCGTCACGCTCCGGGAGGTCGAGGACGACGTCTGGGAGCTCGAACGCGACGACGAGATGCGGGTGCCCGCCCGCGTGTTCGCCAACGAGACGCTCCTCGAAGACATCCAGAACGACAGGACCCTCCAGCAGCTCCGGAACGTCGCGTGCATGCCGGGCGTGGTCGCGCCCGCGCTCTGCATGCCCGACGGCCACCAGGGGTACGGCTTCCCCGTGGGCGGCGTCGCCGCGTTCGACGCCGAGGACGGCTACATCTCGCCCGGCGCCGTGGGATTCGACATCAACTGCGGCGTCAGGATGGTGAAAACGAACCTCACGTACGAGGACGTGCGCGGCCGCGAGGAGGAGCTCGTGGACGCGCTGTTCGACGCCGTGCCGACGGGTCTGGGCGGCGGCGGCGTCCACGAGATGTCGCACACCGACCTCGAAGCCGCGCTCGAACGCGGCGTCGACTGGTGCGTCGAGGAGGGGTACGCGGTCCGCGAGGACCGCCTGCACTGCGAGGACGAGGGGCGCCGCCCGGACGCCGATCCCTCCGCCGTCTCGAAGAAGGCCAAGGACCGCGGCGCCAACCAGATGGGGTCGCTGGGCTCGGGCAACCACTTCCTCGAGATCCAGCGCGTCACCGACGTCTACGACGACGAGACCGCGGAGTCGTTCGGCCTCGGGGAGGACCAGGTCGTCGTCCTGATTCACTGCGGGTCCCGCGGGCTCGGCCACCAGGTGTGCTCGGACTACCTCCGGCGCATCGAGCAGGAGTACCCGGAGCTCACCGAGGAGCTCCCGGACAAGGACCTCGCGGCGGCGCCCGCGGGCTCGGAGCTCGCCGACGACTACTACGGCGCGATGTGCGCGGCCATCAACTTCGCGTGGGTGAACCGCCAGCTCATCACGCACGCCGTCCGCGAGACGTTCGCGGACGTCTTCGATACGTCGTGGGAGGCCCTGGAGATGGATCTCCTGTACGACGTCGCGCACAACATCGCGAAGAAGGAGGCCCACGACGTGTACGTCACTGAGGACGGCTACAGCCTCCACGGCGACGGCGGCCGCGTCGAGCGCGAGCTCTACGTCCACCGGAAGGGCGCGACGCGGGCGTTCCCCGCGGGCCACCCCGAAGTGCCGACGGCGTACCGCGACGTCGGCCAGCCGATCATCATCCCCGGGAGCATGGGCGCGGGCAGCTACGTCCTGAAGGGCGGCGAGGAGTCGATGGCGCGGTCGTTCGGCTCGACCGCGCACGGCGCCGGCCGGCTGATGAGCCGCACGCAGGCCAAGCGCGAGTACGGCGGCGGGCAGGTCCAGACGGACCTCCGCGAGCGCAACGAGATCTACGTGAAGGCGGCATCGGGAGAAACCATCGCGGAGGAGGCCCCCGGCGTCTACAAGGACGTCGACGAGGTCGTGGGCGTCTCCGACGCGCTCGGCATCGGCGACCTCGTCGTGCGCACGTTCCCGGTCGCGAACATCAAGGGGTAGCGCCTCGGCTCGCTCGTCCCGGGAGTTATTACCGCCGCCCCGAAACGAACGGCCGTGCGCGTCCACGAGCGGCTCCCGTCGGTCTCCGAGGACACCGCCGGCGTCGCCCTCGTCTGTCTCTCCGCGGTCTGCTTCGGGCTGCTCGGCATCTTCGGCGTGTACGCCCAGCAGGCCGGCCTCTCCGTCCCGACGCTGCTCGCCGGGCGGTTCGCGGTGGCGTCGGTCGTCGTCTGGGCGCTGCTCGCGGCGACCGGCCGGGCGCGGCTGCTCCGCGGGCGAGCGCTCGCGGCGGGGCTCGCGCTCGGCGGGCTCGGGTACGCCGCGATGAACGGCCTCTACTTCTACGGACTGGAGTTCATGACCGCGGGGATGGTCGCCATCGTCCTCTACACGTACCCGGCGTTCGTCGTCGTGCTCGCGCTGCTGGTCGTCGGCGAGCGAATCACTCGAACGACCGTTCTCGCGCTCGCGCTCTCGCTGGGCGGCGTCGCGCTCGCCGTCGGCGCGAACGCGGCGGGCGCGTCCGTCCCCGGCGTCCTCGTGGTGCTCGGCGCGTCCGTCGCCTACGCGGCCTACATCACGGTCTCTCGCCAGCTGCTCCGCGACACGGACCCCGTCGTGCTGACCGCACACGTCGTCCCGGCGGCCGGCGTCTCGTTCGCGGGCTTCGGGCTCGCGACCGGGACGCTCGCGGTGCCGTCGACACCGTCCGCGTGGGCGGTCGTCGCGGGCATCGCGATACTGTCGACCGTGATCCCGGTGTTCGCGTTCTTCGCGGGGCTACAGCGGATCGGCGCGAGTCGGAGCAGCATCGTCAGCACCGTCGAGCCGCCGACGACGGTCGCGTTCGGCGCGCTCCTGTTCGGCGAGCCCGTCACCGTCGTCACCGTGGCCGGCGGCGCGATGGTGCTCGCCGCCGTCGTGATTCTCAACAGGGAGTGAGCAGCGGCCGGTCCGCGCGCCTACGCGACGGACACCGCAATCAGCGCCATGTCGCTGCCGACGGCGTCGTCGAGCGCGTCCCGGAGCTCGTCGGCCGTCTCGGGTCGGTAGCCGTCGATGCCGAAGCTCTCGGCGAACGCGACGAGGTCCGGGTTCGTTAGTCCGGTGCCGAACGACTCGCCGGTGTTCGCCTCCTGTTTCTCGGAGATGAGGCCGTAGTCGTCGTCGACGAACACGACGACGGTGTACCCGCAGCCGACGCGGGTCGCGGTCTCCAGCTCGGCGGCGTTCATCAGGAAGCCGCCGTCGCCGGTCGCCGCGACGACGTTCCCGTCCACCGCGAGGTCCGCGGCGAGCCCGCCCGGGACCGCGATGCCCATCGACGCCAACCCGTTCGAGATGATGCAGGTGTTGGGCTCGTACGTCGGGAAGTTCTGCGCGATGGCCATCTTGTGGCTTCCCACGTCCGATATCAGAACGTCCTCGTCGGCCATCGCGCCCCGGAGCGCGGGCAGCACGCCCTCGACGGTGAACGGCGCCTCGTCTGCGGGCTCGCCGGAGACATCCTCCACTATGTGCTCGCGACGGTCGGCGAACCAGTCCGCGTCGAACGTGCGGTCGACGGCCTCGAACCACTCCGTGAGCGCGCACAGCGTCTCGCCGATGTCCGCGACCACCTCGACGTCCGGCGTGTACGCCTCGTAGACCTCCGCGGGCTCGCTGTCCACGTGGACGACGCCGGCGTCGCCGAGCCCCCACTCCGCGGGGTCGTGCTCGGCGATGTCGTAGCCGACTGTAATCACGAGGTCGGCCTCGGCGAGCGCGCTCTTGGCTTCCTCGTGCGCGCCCGAGTCGAGGGTCATCAGGGAGTGCTCGTCGGCGTCCGAGACAGCGCCCTTCCCGCTGTACGTCGAGACGACCGGGAGGTCGGTGGCCGCGACGAGGTCGCGGAGCTCCGCCGCCGCACCGGTACGGACCGCGCCGTTTCCGGCCACGAGCAGCGGTCGCTCGGCGGCTGCCAGCAGGTCCTCGACGCGCGCCAGCGAGGCCTCGTCGGGGACGCCGTAGCCGACGCGCTCGCGGTGCGGGAGCGGCTGCGTCTCCGTCTCCTCGGCGGCGACGTCCTCCGGGAGTTCGAGGTGGGTGGCGCCCGGCTTCTCGTACTGCGCGAGCTTGAACGCCTTCCGCACGGACTCGTGGACGATGTTCGGGTCCGAGAGCTGGGTGTTCCACTTCGTGACGGGCGCGAACAGCCCGACCACGTCGAGCGCCTGGTGGCTCTCCTTGTGGAGTCGTTCGAGCCCGCCCTGCGCGGTTATCGCGACCAGCGGGCTCTTGTCGAGGTGGGCGTCCGCGACCCCCGTCAGGAGGTTCGTCGCGCCCGGCCCGAGCGTCGACAGGCAGACCCCGGCGTTGCCCGTGAGCCGGCCGTGGACGTCTGCCATGAATGCCGCGCCCTGCTCGTGGCGCACCGGGACGAACGACACCCCCGAATCGCGTAGCGAGAACAGCAGGTCCTCCATCTCCTCGCCCGGCACGCCGAAGACGTGCTCGACGCCCTCGCGTTCGAGGCACTCGACGAGGAGGTCCGACGCCCGCATCACTCCACCCACACCGTCTTGCGGTTGACGAACTCCTTGATGCCCGCTCCGGAGAGCTCGCGGCCGTAGCCCGACTCCTTGACGCCGCCGAACGGCACGCGCGGGTCGGACTTCACGAGCTGGTTCACGTAGACGCAGCCTGCGTCGACTGCCCGTGCGACGCGTTCACCGCGCTCGCGGTCCCGCGTCCAGACACTCGCGCCGAGCCCGAACTGCGTGTCGTTGGCCTTCTCGATCGCGGCCGACTCGTCCTCGACCTCCCAGATGGCCGCGACCGGGCCGAACGTCTCCTCGGCGTCCGCGGGGCAGCCCTCCGGGACGTCCGTGAGCACGGTCGGCGGGTAGAAGTATCCCTCGCGGTCCAGCGGCTCGCCGCCCGTGACGAGGGTCGCGCCCTCGTTCACGCTCGCCTCCACCTGCTCGTGGAGGTCCTGCATGAGGTCCTCGCGGGCCTGCGGGCCGACGTCGGTGTCGTCGTCGGTCGGGTCGCCGACGGTCAGCGCCTCCGTCTCCTCGACGAACGCCTCGACGAACTCGTCGTAGACGTCCGCGTGGACGACGAAGCGCTTCGCCGCGATGCAGGACTGCCCGGCGTTCTGGTTGCGCGCCCACGCGCCGGTCTCGGCCGCCGCCGCGACGTCCGCGTCGTCGAGCACGACGAACGGGTCGCTACCGCCCAGTTCCAGCACCGACTTCTTGACGTTCTCGCCCGCGGTGGACGCGACCGCCTGCCCGGCGGGGCCGCTGCCCGTGACCGTCGCGGCGCGTACGCGGTCGTCCTCGATGACGCCGTCCACGAGATCCGAGGAGATCAGGAGCGACTGGAAGACGCCCTCCGGGTAGCCCGCCTCCCGGAACACGTCCTCGATGGCGAGCGCACACCCCGGGACGTTCGACGCGTGCTTCAGCAGGCCGACGTTGCCCGCCGTCACGTACGGCGCGGCGAACCGGAACACCTGCCAGAACGGGAAGTTCCACGGCATCACCGCGAGAACGGGGCCGAGCGGCTCGTACACCGTCTGGACGTCCGCGCCGGGCGGGCTCGGGTGGCCGTCGGCCTGCAGGTACGCGCTCGCGTTCTCCGCGTAGTGGTCGCAGGCCGTCGCGCACTTCTGGACCTCCGAGACGGACTGGTCGAGGGGTTTGCCCATCTCCTCGGTGATGGTCTCGGCGTACTCGTCGGTGTTCTCCCGGAGCACGTCGCCCGCGGCTGCGAGCAGTTCCTCGCGCTCGCGCATCGGTCGCTCGCGCCACTCCGCGAACGTCTCTGTCGCCGTCGCCAGCGCGTCGTCGACGTCGCGCTCGGTGTGGTCGTCGTACGTCTCGATTCGCTCACCGGTCGCTGGGTCGACGGCCTCCATGGATAACAAGACGTGACGGTTGCGCATAACGTCCGGGCTGGCGCAGGCCAGTGCCTTCTTCCGCCGCCCGGCGTCGGTTTCGGTGGCTCGTTACCGCGAGAACTCCGGTCCGGACGGCCCCTGCGGTCCGCTGGGGGCCATCCCCTCCGCGAGCTGCACGAACTCGGACTCGGGCTGCCCGCTAACCTCCTCGCCGTCTTCGTAGCGCACGAAGTTCAGGTAGAACGGCTCCCCGCAGCCCGGTTCGTCGCGGGTCGCGTCGCTCCGCGCTCCGTCAGTCGAGGCCTCGCCGCGCTCCGCCTCGCGCGGCGGATGCGACCAGTCCGCCGAATCGCGCCCGCAGACGAACTTCACGCCGTCCGCGCCCTCGCTCTCGTAATCGTCGCTCGGCGAGACGTACGTCCACCCCTCCAGCGGGAACGGCGTCACGGACTTGTCCGCGAGGTACGCGTCGCGGTCCAGTTCGGCGACGGCGCCACAGCGCGGGCAGTAGTACGACACGGCGACCATACTGGAGTGTTCGACGTGCAGTCGTAAATCGGCCGCGGAACATGGCGGACACCTCCCATTAAAACGGTCGAGCCGTGGGTCGTGCACCCGCGACCATGCGTCCGTCCCCCCGCGTCCTCCTCGGCGTATCGCTGTTCGCGCTCCCGCTGGCCAGCCCGGTGGCGTCGCCGGACGAACCGCTCGGACCAGAAGTCGACTCCACCACCGCGGACCGCAACTACACCGAGTGCAGTGGCCGCCGCACCGGCTGATAGTACGATGGCCGCCCAATCAGCCGATAGTACAGTGGTCGACCGGCCAGCCGACGGCCTGGTGGACTGTGAGGGCGACGACCGAGCGAGCGGCGCACAGCGCCGCTCGAGAGGGAGGAGGGCTCACTTCGGAAGACCTTAGGACTGACCTGTGGATGCATCCAGTATGATAGACGAGACTGCCGAGGAGATTCGCGAGATGCGGACGCACTCCTCCTCGGTCGTCGCCGTGAAGGCCGCTCGCGCGCTCCGGGAGCTCATCGACAACGACTATCCGACTGTCGAGGAGTACGTGCGGGCGCTGGAGCGGAACAGCAACGCGCTGCGGCGGGCGAGCCCGTCGCACGCGTCGCTGGTGACGACCCAGCGGGCGGTCGTGGAGCGCGTGCGGGACGCGGAGCCGGCGTCGGTCGCGGAGGCGAAGGAGGTGACGGCCGCGGCCATCGACGACGTGGTCGAGCGCGTGGAGTCGGGGAAGCACGAGGCGGCGGCCGCGGCCGCCGAGCGCATCGAGGACGGCCAGACGCTGCTGACGCACGACTACTCGTCGACGGTGCTGGAGGCCCTAGAGACGGCGGCGCAGGAGGGCAAGCACTTCGAGGTGTTCGTGACGGAGGCGCGGCCGCGGCACCTCGGTCGGAAGACGGCGCGGACGCTGGCGGCCATCGACCGCATCGACGTGACGCTCATCGTGGACGGCGCGTCCGGGTACTACCTCGGCGAGTGCGACCGCGTGCTGCTGGGGATGGACTGCATCGTCGAGGACACGTACTACAACCGCGTGGGGACGTACCCGCTGGTGGCGACGGCGGCCGACACCGGGACGCCGGTGACGGTGACGGGGTCGAGCGCGAAGCTCGTCGACGAGGGGTTCCGCTTCGAGAACGACTACCGGGACGCCAGCGAGGTCATCCGCGAGCCGCCGGAGGGCTTCGACGTGAAGAACCCGGCGTACGACGCGACCCCGACGCGGCTGCTGGACGTCGTCGTCACGGACGAGGGCGTCCGCGAGTACTGAACGAGCGAGCTGGCGCTTACTGCGGCGGGCTGTCTCGCCCGATTGCGATTTCGTGGGCTTCCACGTCCTCGTAGGCGGCGACGCGGCCGCCGACCTCCACCTCGCCGTCGCCGGTGTCGAGGACGAGCGTCGCGACTTCCTCGGTCTCCACGAACTTCGTTTCGACGACGCGGCCGCTGTCGGTGCGCGCGTCGCCGGTGAGCACGTCGCGGCCGCGGACGGTCGCGTACACGTCGCCGTCGAGCGCGCGCAGGTCCTTCACGCAGCGCCGGATGGACGCGTACGTCCGCGGGAGGCCGATGTCGGCGGCGTCGCGCTCGGCGAGGTCGTCGTTGGCGGTCGACCAGATGACGGTGCCGAAGAACCCGGAGACGAGGAAGCCGAGCGCGGAGCGGTTGAAGATGACGCCGTACTTCTCGGGGTCGTCCCGGACCGCGCCCTGGGTCGCGTAGACGGAGTACTGACCGTCGGCGACCGCGATGACGGGCGTGGTGACGCCCCGGCGCGCGCGGGCGTTCGTCGCGACGCGGTCGTAGTCGAACCCGTCGGGGCTTGGCGCGTCGCCGGCCGGCGCGACTACGAGGTCGATGCTGACGCCGCGGTCGCGGGCGGCCGCGAGGTCGTCGGCGAAGCGCTCCAGCAGCCCCGGCGTGAGCGAGCAGACGAGCTCGAACTCCGCGCTCTCGATGACGTCCGCGAAGTACCGGAGAATCGTCGACCGGGACTTCACCAGCGAGACGGCTTCGGTGTCGCGGGCTGGCGTGGTGTAGGCGTCTTCGAGGTCGGCGACCATCGACGCGAACTGCGACTGGAGGTCCGCGAACGCCTCCTCGGGGTCGATGGCGACGACCTTCATCGGCCTGGACTCCCGGAGTTCGACGAGCCCGCGGTCGCCGAGGCTGCGCACCGTGTCGTACACCCGGGGCTGGGGGATGTCGGTTCGGTCCGCGATCTCGCTGGCGGTGAGTTCGCCGTGCCGGAGGACCGTGAGGTACGCCTCGATCTCGTACTCGCCGAGGTCGAACCCCGCGCCGACTCGCTGTACGGTCTCGCGGAGGTTCTCGTCGCTCATACGGCCACCCACGGTGACCCCGGTCTTTTAGCCTGCGGTCGTCGGTCGGCTACTCGACAGATTCGACCGCCGCCTCGTAGATTGCGCCGCGGTACTCGAAGTAGTAGCGCTCGTCGCGGGGGAACGGCGGGTCGAACTCGCCGGCCTCCTCGAGGCGAACTGTCTCGACGCCGTCCTCGAAGAACGCGAGCGCGTCTCGGAGTAGCGGCCGACTCCGGCCCGGTTCCGGCCGGACGAGCTGTTCGGCGACGTGCTGGTGGATCTGTTTCTCGAACGGGACGCCGGCCTCCCCGACGCGCGCGACGACGAACGCTTCGGTCGGCTCGGCGTCCTCGCCGTCGCGCGTGACTACGACCGAGTCGCCGTCTCGGGCCCCGGAGAGTCCCTCGGGCGCGGTCAGTTCGAGTGGGGCGCCCTTCACGCGGAAGCGCGCGCCGAGCCCGACTCGATGCTCGTGGTCGCCGGAGTCGAACCACCCCGACGTCTCGAAGGCGTACGCTCCGCCGCCGAGCCCCACGACGTCGATCGCGGACTCGCTGGCCGGCCCCGAGGAGGGCTCGTCGCTGTCATCTACGGCGAACGTCCACTCGTGAGTCTCGCCCGCGGGCAGCGTGTGCAGCGGCTCCGGAATCTCCTGTGGCGTGATGTAGTACCAGCGGCCGTCCACGCGCTTGTGCAGCCCCCAGTCGTAGAAGTTCAACGAGAACGCGTGCTCGGTGTCGTTCTCGAGGGCGAACGTCGTCTGGTCGGTCGGCAGGTCGAGTTCGTCGCTGTCGGGCGTCAGCGAGAGCGGCACGTCCGTCTGTTCCGGGTAGCAGACGACGCGCTCGACGCCGTCCCCGTCGAACGGGCAGTCCGCGTCGTCGACGGGGACACCGAGGTCGCGTATCTCCGGCGGCGTCGCGCTCGGCTCGGTCGTGGTCGCGTCCGTCGTCGGCGGAGTCGTCGTTCGCGTCGTCTCCGTGACGCGCTCGCCGGGGCCGCTGCTGGTGCAGCCGGCGAGTGCGAGCGAGGCGAGCGTGCCGAGGAGGGCGCGGCGCTTCATACGCGGTGTGGGACGCCCGGCGTAAAGTGTCTCGTGGAGAGTTCGGCGCGCGCTTCACCCTACATGTACATCCGGTCGTCGGGGCGCTCCTCGTCGGCGGCGCGCTCGACGCGCTCGCTCAGCTCCGCGTAGTGCTGGGCGACTTCCTCGGCGAACGCCTCCAGGGGTCCGGTGTCGACGTCGAGGTCGTAGACGCCGCTGACGGCGTCGACGAGTCGAATCGCGGCCTCGACGTCCGGCGCCTGCGCGTGGACGGGCGTCGTGAACACGCACGCCCGGCGGTCGCTGTCGATGCCCTGCGCGAGCAGTTCGGCCTTCAGGCCGTCGAGGAAGCCGTTGCCCATCGGCGGGACGTCCGTCTCGGTGAGCCGCGCTTCGCGGTAGTCGTCGGTCGCGACGTAGAACGTGCGGTGCTCGTCCGGGCCGTGCGCGACCGGGACGCCCGACAGCACCGCGGTCTCCCTGACGCCGTTCTCGTCGAGCCACGACGAGAGCGCGTCGCTGAGCGCGGCCGACACCGACACCGGGACGAACAGTTCGCCGACGAGGACGGTGACGTCGACGTCCGGCTTCGAGAAGAAGCGCGTGTGGTGGCGGGGCGTGCCGTTCTCGAACGGCGTGATCGCGGGCAGGCCGTCGACGGCGACGTGACCGCTCTGTTCGAGTTCGAGGTGGTCGACGAGGAAGTCCGCGGCCGTGAGCCCGGCGAGCCCGAACTCGGAGAACCCGCAGACGAGCGCGTCGCTGGGGTTCGCGTCGTGGGAGAACCTGAACTCGGGGTCGCGGCGCGCCTTCGGAGCCGGCGGAGAGGCGTCGTCTGCCATACGGGAACGACGGCGACCAGCCCCTTATCCGTTGTCGCGGTCAGTCGTCGGCGTGCATCGTGACCCGCCCCTCGATTTCGGGGTCGATGCCGCGCTTCCGCGCGTACTCCGCGAGCACCTGGTGCTGGACGTCGAGACGCTCGACGCGGTGGGCCTCGTCGAGCGCGGGGAACTCGTCGTCCGTGTAGAAGAGGTAGTCCGTGGTCGCGAGCGTGTACGTGGCGTCCGGGTCGACCGGCTCGCCGCCGACGCGCGCCGCCGCGAGTTCGCTGGCGGCGTCGTCCCACGCGAGTTCCGCGCCGGAGACGTGCGCGTGCCACCAGTCCGGCTCCGCGAACCCGAGCGACCCGCCCTTCGCGCCGCGGAACACGTCCAGCAGTTCGGCGCCCGAGAGCTCGGCGACGGAGACGGGTTCCTCGAACGGCACGACGCTGACGAGGTCCGCGACGGTGACGTCGCCCTCGATGGCGGGGCCGTCGCGGACGCCGCCGGAGTTCTGGAGCGCGACGTCCGCGCCCGCGGCCCACCGGTAGGCGTCCGCGACGAAGTTCCCGATGCGGGACTCCCCGCGGAACAGCGTCGACTCCGTGCGCTCCATCGGGTCGGCGACGTGGCCGACGGTGTCGTTCAGGCCGGTCTCGGCCATCCGCTCGCGGAGGCGCTCGGCGACCGGCTCGTAGATCGGGGCGTCCGCGACGACGTGACGCGTGACCTCGCCCGCGTCGAGGTCGACTTCGAGGACGACCTCGCCGCCGGAGCCGGGTCGCGTGAGCAGGGTGTCGTCGAGGCGCTCGACGCGCTCGGCGGGGATGTGGCCGCCGAGCACGGCGTCCACGTCGGTCGCGGCAGCGAGCTCCTCGTCCCCGCGACCGAGGTGGGAGAGCACGACCACGTAGTCCGCGCCCGCGTCCCGGAGCTCGGCGGCGGCCTCCCGGGTGGCCGCGACGGGGTCGGTGACGGTGAGGTCGCTCGCCATCGGGTTCAGCGACGGCGTGGCGTCGTCGAGCACGCCGAGGAAGCCGACGTGCGCGCCGCCCACGTCGACAATCGTCCACGGGTCGACGCCGCCGACGCGGTCGCCGTCCCGGTAGACGTTCGCGGACACCCACGTCTGCGGGGAGTCGGCGACGACCTCGCTCGTGACGTCGGCGCCGTAGTCGAAGTCGTGGTTGCCGAACGTCTCCACGTCGGGCTCGACGGCGTCGTAGAGGTCCAAGGCCTGCCGGCCCTCGCTCACCAGTGAGAGCACGCCCGGCGCCGTGTTGTCCCCGGAGCCGGCCGCCAGCGCCGCACCCCGGTTCCGGAGCACGGACGCCAGCCGGCCCGCCTGCGCGGGCGTGTCGTAGACGTTCTCCAGATCGGAGTAGTGGAAAATCCGGACCGCCATTGGGCGACCGGAGTCCCGCAGCGGGGAAGAGCGCTTCGATGGCGGCGGCCGGACGGACAGGGCTAAATGCGGGAGTCGGCTACTGGGAGACATGCGCACGGTGGCGAGCGACGACGAAACCCTGTACGTCGCCGAGGACGAGGGGCAGCGCGGCCAGGAGGGCACGTTCTACGTGGTCTACCGTACCGAGGACCGGGAGCGACGCTACGGCTACTTCTGCTCGAACTGCGAGTCCGTGGACGTCGCGATGGACTCGATGCGCCGCATCAAGTGCAACGTCTGCGGGAACTTCACGAAGCCCGACGAGTGGGACTCCGCCCACGAATAGGCCGAGAGCTAGTCGTACGCATCCCTCTATCGGGGGTTTTCGCACGGCCGTTCTGCTTTTGCCCGCGTTCGGGAACGGCGGGAAAGCTTATTACCTAGGCCGGTGAAGCTACGATTGCATGGGGACTGTTACCACCCCTCCCGACGAGCAGGCCCGGTCGATATTCGACGACCTCGGGTACAGCCTCGCAGGAGACGGCGCGGAGTTCTCCGCCACGCGCGACTGGAAGGAGATACGCGTGACAGCCGTCACGGACCACGTAGACGCCGACGACGAGGCGGGCTATCGATGCTTCGTCACGTGGGCCGACAACGCCGACGCGCTCGAACGGCAGTTGCGTCGGCTCGACCCGCCCTACGAGTGGGCGGTGATGGGCGTCGAGGAGGACGGTGACTACGAAGTAGCGCGCGCCCCGCCGGCGTAGGGGCGCCCGCGGTTCATTCTCTGAGCGCGCCGCGCGTCGCCGCCAGCCCGGCGGCCGCGTCCACGTCTGCGCCGAGCGCCTCGAACGCGTCCGCGAGCGCCGCGACCACGAGCGTGACGTTCCCCGGTCGGGCGCCGTGGCCCATACAGCCGATGCGGAACACGTCGCCCTCCAGGTCGCCGAGCCCGGACGCGATCTCGAGGTCGTAGTTCGCGAGCACGTAGTCGATGACGTCGCCGTCGTCGACGCCGTCGGGCACCCGGACGGCGTTCAGGCTCGGCAGCCAGTAGTCGTCCTCGGGGTTGAGGCCGAGCCCCATCGCCTCGACGCCCGCCTTCAGCGCGCCCGCGACGCGCTCGTGGCGCTCCCAGCGGGACTCGATGCCTTCCTCGGCGACCAGCCGCAGCGCCTCGCGGAGCGCGTACACGTTCGAGACGGGCGCCGTGTGGTGGTACGCGCGCTCGTCGCCCCAGTACCCCTCCAGCAGGGAGAGGTCGAGGTACCACGACCGCGGGTCCTCCTCCCGGGAGAGCACTTTGTCCATCGCGTCGTCGTTCAGGGTCAGCGGGCTCGCGCCCGGCGGACAGGACAGGCACTTCTGCGGGCCGGAGTACGCCGCGTCGATGCCCCACTCGTCGACGCGCAACTCGACGCCGCCGAGGCTCGTCACGGTGTCCGCGACGACGAGCGCGTCGTGCTCGTGGGCGATGTCCGTGAGCTCCGGGACGTTCGTCTGCTTGGCGCCCGTCGACGTCTCCGCGTGCACGAACCCGAAGACGTCGGGCTGGTGCTCGTCGAACGCCGCCTCCACGTCCTCGGGCTGGAGCGGCTCGCCCCACGGCGCGTCCACGCGCACGACGTCGCCGCCCGCGCGGCGCGCCATCTCCGCCATGCGGTCGCCGAAGTAGCCGTTCGTCGGCGCGAGGAACGTGTCACCGGGTTCCGTGAGGTTGCCGATGGCGGCCTCCATCGCGGCCGACCCCGTCCCGGAGACGGGAATCGTCCACTCGTTGTCCGTGCGGAACGTGTACCGAAGCAGCTCCTGGGTCTCGTCCATGATGTCGACGAACGACGGGTCGAGGTGGCCCACGAGCGGCGTGCTCATCGCTTTCAGCACGCGCGGGTGGACCGGGCTCGGCCCCGGACCCATCAGCGTTCGCTGCGGCGGATTCAACTCTCCGACGTCTGGCGCGTCCATGTGCGACTCGCAGACGGGCGCGCGCAAGAAGGTTCGGGAATCGGCACCGGCGACAGGAGTTACGTACCCGGCGTCTCTTGGGCCGGTATGTCCGAGCCGCCGTCGTCGCTGTCCGGCCTCCTGAACAGCACCGTCGACGAGTTCGTCGGGAACGTCGCCGCCGCGATTCCGCGCGTGCTCACCGGCCTCGTCTTCCTCGCGCTCGCCGCGGTTCTGATCCGCGCGCTCGTGGCCGCCGTCCGCGTCGTGCTGCGGCGCGTCTACGCCGACCAGCCGATCTACGTCCAGCTCGGCGGCACGCTCGTCTCTATCGTCCTGTGGTTCGGCGCGCTGCTCGGGTTCCTCTCGGCGGTCGGCCTCCCCGAAATCGCGGCCGCCCTCGGTACCGCCTCCGGCTTCCTCGCGCTCGGCGTCTCCTACGCGCTCTCCGGGATGCTCGCGGACGCCGTCGCCGGCATCTACCTCCTCCGCGACCCCGACTTCAACCCCGGCGACACGGTCGTCGCGGGCGACGTCAGCGGCACCGTCACCGCCATCGAGCTCCGGAAGACGCGCTTCCGCTCGGAGGGCGACACCATCGTGCGCGCGAACGCCGACGTCGAGAAGAAGTGGACCAAGAAGCCCGACCAGTAGGGGCGTGCTACCACCTCACCCGCGAGTTTATGCCGTCGCGCCCGGTACGTAGCGTATGTTCGTAGGGCACGCGACGTTCGCGTTCGGCGCCGTCGCGCTCGCTGCGGTCCGGCTGGGGGCGTCCCGGGAGCGCGCGCTCGCGCTCGGCGTCGCCGCCGGCCTGTTCGCCGCTGTCCCCGACGTCGACATGGCGTACGCGCTCGTCGGGCTGGTCGCCGTCGACCCCACCAGCCCGATGGCCGTCGCGCAGTCGTTCTGGGGAGCCTCCACCGTCGTCCACCGCGCGGTCACGCACTCGCTCGCGGTGGCCGTGCCGGCGGCCGCGGCGTTCGCGCTCGCGCCCACACACCGCCGGACCGCGGCCGCCGCGCTCGCGACGCTCGTCGGCGTCGTCGCCGCTGCGTCCGGCCCGCTCCCCGCAGTCATCGTCGGCCTGTTCGCCGCGGGCGGCTGGCTCGTCGCGCGCGCTGCCCACGCGCACGATGTCCGCGGCACGAGCCTGTTCGCCGTCGCGCTGTTCGGCCTCGTCAGCCACCCGTTCGGCGACCTGCTCACGGGCCAGCCCCCGGAGCTGTTCTACCCGCTCGGCGCCAACGCCTTCGACGGCCGCGTCGCGCTGTCCGCGGACCCGACGCTCCACCTGCTCGGCGCGTTCGGCGTCGAGCTGTTCGCGATCTGGCTCGGCGTCGTCGCCGCGTTCTGGCTGACCGGTCGGCGGCTCACCGACCACGTGAACTCGCGGGCGACCGTCGGCGCGGCGTACGCCCTCGCCGTGCTCGTGCTGCCGCCGCCGACCGTCGACGCCTCCTACCAGTTCGTGTTCAGCGTCGTCGCCGTGGGGTTCGTCGGCGCCGTCCCCGCGCCGAAGCTCCGCCAGCGCTCGCTGACGCTGCCCTCGGCGCCCACCGCGCTCCTCACCGGCCTGACGGCCGTCACGCTCGCAGGCGTCGCGTACGCGATCGCGTACGCCACCGGCATCGCGTAAGCGTCCGGGACCTGTACCTAGCGAGTAACTTTATCCGGGCAGCCGGAGAACTGTCGGACGATGGTATACAAGAAGATACGGCTCATCGGCACGAGCGAGGAGAGCTTCGACGCCGCCGCGGACGACGCGATCGACCGCGCGGACGACACCCTGGACAACGTGAAGTGGGCGGAAGTCGTCGAACAGGGCGTCGAGATAGCGAGCGTCGACAACCGACAGTACCAGGTCGAGGTCGAGGTCGCGTTCGAGCTAGAGGATTAAGTCCGGAAGGACTCGCCGCAGCCGCACTCGCTCTCGACGTTCGGGTTCTGGACGTGGAAGCCCGCGCCCTGTAACCCGCCCTCGAAGTCGAGCTGGCTGCCGCCGATGTAGTTCAGACTGGACTGGTCGACGAACAGCCGCAGGCCGTTGCTCTCGAAGATCTGGTCCTCGGGCTCGGGCTCGTTCTCGAAACGCATCCCGTAGGACAGCCCCGCGCAGCCGCCCTGCTGGACGTACAGTCGCAGGCCGGCTTCCGAGGCGTCCATGTCCTCACCGTCCATGAGGTCGCGTGCCTGCTCGGCCGCGTCCTCGGTGGCGGTGACCACCGCGTCTCCCTCCCCGTTCTCGACGGTCGCGCTCATGTCGAAGACGTTCGGGTCGCGCAGTCATAAGCGTGGTGCCACACCACAGGGTTGCGCGTTTCAGTCCTCGAAGCGGGCGTCGACGCTCGCGGCGTGCGCGTCCAGCCCTTCGGCGTCCGCGAGCGTCGTCACGGTCTCCCGGAGGTCCGCGAGCGCGCTCTCGTCGAGGCGCTGGACGGTCGTCGAGCGGAGGAACGTGTCCACTGAGAGCCCGCCCGCGACCTTCGCCTTCCCGTTCGTCGGGAGCACGTGGTTCGTCCCGGTCGCGTAGTCGCCCGCGGCGACGGGCGCGTACGGCCCGAGGAACACCGACCCCGCCGAGTCGATGCGGTCGAGCAGCGCCTCGTCGTCGTCGGCCTGAATCGAGAGGTGCTCGGCGGCGTACTCCTCGGCGAACAGCACCGCCTCGCTCATCGAGCGCGCGACGAACACGCCGCTGGCGTCGCCCCCGAGGGCCTCCCGAATCGTGTCCTCGCGCTCCCGGTCGTCGATGCGCGCCTCGACTTCCTCGCAGATTGCGTCGGCGGTCGCCTCGTCGTCCGTAATCGCGACGACGCTCGATTCGGGGTCGTGCTCGGCCTGCGCGAGCAGGTCCGCCGCGACGTACCCGGGTTCGGCCGTCTCGTCGGCGACGACGAGCAGTTCGGAGGGCCCGGCGAGGAAGTCGATCTCGACGTCCCCGCGGACTTCGGCCTTCGCCGCGGTGACGAACTTGTTGCCCGGGCCGACGACCTTCTGCACGCGGTCGACGGTCTCGGTGCCGTACGCGAGCGCCGCGACGGCCTGCGCGCCGCCGGAGGCGTACACGCGGTCGGCGCCCGCGACGTGCATCGCCGCCAGCGTCACCGGATTCATCTCCTCGGCGGGCGGCGTCGCGACCGCGACCTGCTCGACGCCCGCGACCTTCGCCGGAATCACGCCCATCAGCACCGACGACGGGTACGCCGCGGTGCCGCCGGGCGCGTACACGCCGACGCGGTCGATGGGGCGGAACCGCCGCCCGAGCTCGCGGCCGTCGGAGAACTCGCGGCGCCAGTCCTCGGGGAGCTGGGCCTCGTGGAACTCCCGGACGTTCTCGGCGGCGGCCTCGATGGCCTCGCGCGTCTCGTCGTCGAGTCCCTCGTACGCGCGCTCGGCGTCGTCGGTCACGTCGACGTTCCCGAGCTCCACGTCGTCGAACTCGCTGGCGTACTGTCGCAGCGCCACGTCGCCCTCCTCGCGGACCCGGTCGACGATGTCCCGGACCGTCGAGCGGACCGACTCCACGCCCGCCGTGCGCTCGAACAGCGCGCGGCGGCGGTCCGGCCCGAGGTCCGCGGCGGCTTCGTAGTCCATACGCGCCGTTGGGCCGGCCGGCGAAAAGGCGTTTCCATCCCGTCAGGGCCGCACTGCCGCTCCGATGGAGTTTTGTCCCGGGTCCTCCGAGACCGGGCCATGGGTGGAACACTCGACGCGCTCGCCGGCGACGCCGCCGGCTGGCAGCCGCTGACCGAACAGTTCTTCGCCGACTACCCGGAGCCGCTGTTCGTCGTCGACGACGACGGCACCATCGTGCTCTGGAACGACGCCGTCGCCGAGATGACGGGGCTGCCCCGCGAGCAGGCGGTCGGCGTCCCCGCCATCGAGGTGTTCGGGACGGAGGGCGAAGACGAGACGCTCGCGGACGTCGTGATGCGGGTCGGCGAGCCGATTCGCGAGGACGACGTTCGGTCCGCGGAGATGGGCGGCCGGGAGCTGCACGCGCAGGCGTCCGCGACGCCGCTGCACGACCCCGAAGACGGCGTCGTCGGCGCGGTGGAAGTGCTCACGCTCGTCACCGACGTGGTCGAGCAGCGCCAGCGCGTCGAGCGCGTCCAGCGGACGCTCTCCGAGGAGGTCGAGGGCGCCGTCGAGGAGCTACGGGCCGCCAGCGACAACGTCGCCCAGTCCAGTGCGGATATCGAGGAGCTCGCGGCGGGGCAGGCCGACGACCTCGACGAGGTCGCCGGGGAGGTGTCGACGTTCAGCGCGACCGTCGAGGAGGTCGCGGCGAGCGTCGACGAGGTGCGCGAGCAGAGCGCGGACGCCGTCGAGCGCGCCCGCGAGTCCCGGGAGGCCGCCGAGCACGTCCTCGACGCCGTCGACGAGTTCGCCGCGACCGCGGAGGTCGTCGAGGGGAACACGGACGAGCTCCGCGAGAACCTCGACGAGATCGACCGCGTGGTGGACGTCATCACGGACATCGCCGAGCAGACGAACATGCTCGCGCTGAACGCCAACATCGAGGCCGCGCGCGCCGGCGAAGCCGGGAGCGGGTTCGCCGTCGTCGCGGACGAGGTGAAGGACCTCGCCGAGCAGTCCCAGTCCGAAGTCGAGGAGATCGAGGCGCTGGTCGCGGCCATCCAGGCGGACAGCCGGGAGACCACCGAGAGCGTCGCGGAGGCGACCGACCTCGTCGAAGACGCCCGCGAGGCCGCCGAGGCGCTCGTGGAGAACCAGCGCGCCATCGAGACGGCCGTCCGGGAGACCACGGAGGGGATGGACGAGATCGCGAACGCGACCGACGACCAGGCAGCCAGCGCCGAGGAGATCGCGACCGTCGTCGACGACGTCGCGGAGCGCGCCGACCACGTCGCCGAGGAGACGGCGAGCCTCGCGGCCGCCCACGAGCAGCAGTCCGCGATGCTCGCGGACATCGAGGAGGCGATCCGGGAGGCCGAGCGCGAGCTCGGCGAGGAGTAGTTCAGTCCGTCGCCGCCCCCGACGCGCCGCGAGCGGCGTCGAGGTGCTCGGTCGCGCCCTCGCGGATGACGTCCTCCGGGCCGACCACGCACTCCTTGCGCATGTCCGGGTACTGGCCCTCCAGGAGCTCCTCGATGCGTCCCTCCAGGTTCGTTAGCGCTTCCACGGGCCGCCCTTCGAGGTCGTCGGCGAGGATGCTCGCGACCGCGCTGGAGACCGCACACGACTGGCTCACGAACCCGATCTCGGCGATGGTGCCGTCGCCGGCCACGTCGACGTGGAACTCGCCGTCGTCGCCGCAGCTGGTCTCCGCGGAGTGCTTGCTGAACGTCGGGTCCGCGAGCCCGCCCGCGTTCGGCTGGCGCTTGAAGTGGTCGAGGACGCTGTCGTGGTAGCGCTCCGAGGCCAGCAGGTCGTCGCGACGCGCGGGCGCGTCCTCGGTGGCGTCCAGCAGCGCGTCGACGTCCTGGCGGGTGCTGTAGACGTAGAACGACGCCCGCACGGAGCCGGGGACGTCGAGGATGTCGTGCAGCGGCTGGGTGCAGTGGTCGCCCGCGCGCACCGCGATACCGCGGTCGTCGAGGAGTTCGGAGAGGTCGTGGCCGTGGACGCCGTCGACGTTGAACGCCACGAGGCCGGTGCGCTCGACGCCCGGCGGCGGGCCGTACGTCTCGGCGTTCTCGCGCTCGGCGAGCTCGCGGAGGAGGTACTGCGCGAGTTCGTTCTCGTGCTCGCGGACCGCGTCCATCCCGAGCTCGTCGAGGTAGTCGGCGGCCTCCGCGAGCGCGATGCCCTCCGCGATGGGCGGCGTGCCCGCTTCGAACTTCCACGGGAGCTCGTTCCACGTCGACTCGTCGAACGTGACGTGGCGGATCATCTCCCCGCCGAACAGGAACGGTTCCATCTCCTCCAGGAGTTCCTCGCGGCCGTAGAGACAGCCGATACCGGTGGGGCCCGCCATCTTGTGTCCGGAGAACGCGAGGAAGTCCGCCCCCAGTTCCTCGACGTCGACGGGCCGCGTGGGCACCGACTGGGCGCCGTCCACGACGACCACGCCGCCCGCGTCGTGCGCGAGGTCAGCGAGCTCGCGGACGGGGTTGACGGTGCCGAGGACGTTCGAGACGTGCGCGACCGAGACGATTTCGACGTCGCCGTCGACGACGTCTTTGGCCTGCTCCACGTCGAGCGTGCCGTCGTCGTCGACCTCGACGTACCGGAGGTCCGCGCCCGTGCGCTCGGCGAGCTGCTGCCACGTCACGAGCGACGCGTGGTGCTCCATCTCGGTCGTGACGATGGCGTCCTCGGGGCCGAGACGGTCCGCGAGTCCGTACGCCACGAGGTTCACGGCCTCCGTGGCGTTCTTCGTGAAGACCATCTCCTCGCGGCCGTCCGCCCCCACGAACTCCGCGAGCCGGTCGTGGGCGTCCTCGTAGGCGACCGAGGCCTCGTGGCTGAGCGTGTGGATGCCGCGGTGGACGTTCGCGTTGTACTCGTCGTAGTACGCCTTCTCGACCGACGACACGCGGTCGGGGGTCTGCGTGGTCGCCGCGTTGTCGAGGTAGACCAGCGGCTGCCCGTCCCCGACCTCGCGGTCGAGAATCGGGAAGTCCGCCCGCACCTCCTCGGCGTCGAAGCTCATGTCCGAGAACAAGCGGAATTCGCCGATAAATCTGTGGGTGGCCCGAGGCGCTCCGGGCCCGCCATCCGGTCGAACGCGTGCTCGAGGGGGCTCAGCGACGAGTCGCCCGAGGTGTCCGCGGCCACGGGAGCGGCTGTGCCGGCCGCGCCCGATAGACAGTACTGCGTTTACACGCGACGCTGTCGTTTCGTCCCTCGTTCGTCCAGACTCACGACCAGTTGTGTGTCAACCACTTTTTTGTGTGATAACTTTGATTTGGCGTCATGACGAGCGTGATCGGATGTCACTGAGCAACGCACACAGACCGACGAACACCCGCGAGCGGTACCGCCTGATGGCTGCTGCGGCGTCCCGGCCGTTCGCGGCCGGCGCCATCGCCGTCCCCCTCGTCCTCCCCGCCCTGGGCTATCTCTCGGGCGACGTTCGAATCATGTTCACCGTCCACCTCTTCCTCGGCGCGTTCTGGTTCGGGACGGCAGTGCTCGGGGCGGTCGTGCTCGGCCCGGTCATGGGCAGTCTCTCCGCGGAAGCGAACGCCGAATTCGCCGAGGGGTTCGTCCCGAAGATGAATCTGCTGATGGAGCCGGTTTCGGTCGGCGTGGTCGGTTCTGGCGTCGGCCTCGCCAGCATGATGGGGCTGTGGTCCTCGCCGACGCCGTCCCTGTGGGCGGCGCTCGTCATCGCCGTCGCGCTGCTCGCCCTCGGGTTCGGCCCGCTGCACAAGTTCACCGCCGGGATGTTCGACGAGATCGCCGCCGACGACACCGACCACGAGCGACTCGCCGCCCTGAACAAGAAGTACGGCATGTTGAGTCTGGTCGAACTCGCCCTCATGGTCGTCATCGTCGCCACCATGTCCGGCCTCCGCTGGGGGTTCTAACCCCTCGCACTGTCGAACGCGGTGTTCCCCGACACCAGATTGGAGGGGTGAGCTAACTACGGAAGAGCTACTGGACGTGAGAGAGTGATGTCGTCGGGTGAGAGGGGCCCCCGCGGAAGCCGGCGTGAGGGGTGACTGTTATTCACCGTCAAGAGGGTCGCCACGCCGGTCAATTCGGGTCGCTGGAAGGCCCGCCCGGTCGGCGTGCTCGCGGACTGCTTGTTCATCTTCCGCTCGATAGTGGCAGAATGTTCCCGCCACTTTGCCGTCGTCAGTTTTCATCACTTCCGAATCAACCCATCTGATTCCGACGCCTTCGTCCCGGAGCTCTTGCAGTGCTTCGCCGGACTGTTCACCGGCTGCGTCCAACTCTTCTTCCGTAATCGGTTCATCGAGCTCACGGAGGATGAGAAAGTCCTCCAGATCTTGTTCGCTCATGGAACAGCCACCGGGTTACTGATGGACGAACGACATAAAATTACCGTCCGTGTATCCGCTGACAAGACGCCACAAGCGCCACCACGAAACAGTCGCGGGTTCCATACGGCCGATTCGCGCAAACCTAGCTGGGGTCGATAGCGCGGCAAACCAGCCGGGAACAGCGTGGGGCCGACCGCTTCGAACGTCGTCGAGACCGACCAATCGGTGAGATGCCTCGCCGCTCCCCTCGTTCGGCTACGACGTGCTGGCCAATCGCTGTATCTTCCAGATAGTGTCGGACGCGGAGGCGAACTGTCACCGTGGCAGTTCTACGCTCACCGTGTTCCCGCCTGCCGAGTTCTCTGCAACGGTGATGGTTCCGTTCGACCGAGTGACCTGTCGCCACCCACCAGCCATCCTCGCGCCACAGACGGATTTCGTCGGCGTGGTCCACTCCGTCTCTGGTCGAACTGGCCATGCTACTGCTAGTGCGACCTGCCGAATAAGGGGTTGGCTGCACACAGAAACGGACACAGCGAACGCTGAGAGGCTCAATGTGCGCCCGCGACACTAACGACCGACCTCATCCGTGGGCGGCGTGCCCCGTCGGCCGGGAAACCCTCGTGGCGGGCGGGCGGCTTCTGCGGAGCCGCCAGTTGCCGAGCCGGTGAAACCGGCGCGGCGGGAGTGCTGAGCACTCCGAATACCGAACCGCGACTGTCGCACGCCGGGGTTCTCCGAGCGGTCATCGCGTCCGGATGGACAGACTCGGCCGGGGACAAACGGCGCGCGTCGTGTCGTAGGCGGCCGCGCAGAAAGAGGGTTACGCCTCTGCGGTCTCCGTGAGCGCGTACACCTGTTCGCGGGTCTCGCAGAGCCCGCAGACGCACTCCGCGAGGTCGGCGTCGTCGAGCTCCGCGAGCGCGTCGGCGGCGTCGGCTTCGGAGAGGCGCGCCTCCTCGGCCACTTCGGCCGGTGAGAGCGGGCCGCAGTTGTCGAGGACGACGCGCGCGAGCTTCGCCGCGCACGACAGCCCCTCGGACTCACTCATCGTCTCTGGATACTTGACAGCGGCCAAAAACCCTTCGTAAACCGGCGAGTAGGACGGCTGTCGCACAACGCTTAGGGTGGTCGCCGCCGACGCCCGACTCGATGCCAGACATCACAGTCCTCCGCACGGGCGCGCACGGCACCCGGATGTCGGAGTACGCCGACGCGCTGCGAGACCGGCTCCCCGACCAGGACGTCGCGGTGGCGCGGACGCCCGCCGAGGAGCGCGAACTCGTCGCGGACGCCCGCGTCGTGACAGGCGTGGACATCGACGAGGCGCTGCTGTCCGAAGCCGAGGACATCGAGCTGTTCGCGGGCGCGTACGCCGGCTACGAGCACCTGCCGCTCGAAGAATTCGAATCGCGTGGCGTCCCGGTGACGAACGCCGCGGGCGTGCACGCGCCGAGCGCCTCCGAGCAAGTGCTGGGGTACGTGCTGACGTTCGCGCGCCGCCTCCACGAGGGGATTCGACGCCAGCGGCACCGCGAGTACCGCCACTACCAGGCGTACGAGCTGAAAGGCTCGACGGTGACCGTGGTCGGCCTCGGCGCCATCGGCGAGGCCGTCGTCGAGCGCCTCCAGGGGTTCGACGTGGACACCATCGGCGTGCGGTACACGCCCGAGAAGGGCGGACCCACGGACGAAGTCGTCGGATTCGACGACGACGCGCTCCACGGCGCGTTCGCGCGCACCGACTACCTCGTGCTGGCGTGCCCGCTGACGGACACCACGCGGAACCTCGTGGACGAGGCGACCTTCGACACGCTGCCGCCGGAGAGCGTGCTCGTGAACGTCGCTCGCGGCCCGGTCGTCGACCAGGACGCGCTGGTGTCGGCGATTCGCCGCGAACACATCCGCGGGGCGGCCCTCGACGTCACCGACCCCGAGCCGCTACCCGAGGACCACCCGCTGTGGAACTTCGAGAACGTCGTCGTGACGCCGCACAACGCCGGCCAGACGCCCGAGTACTGGGATCGCCTCGCGGACATCGTCGCGACGAACGTCCCGCGCCTCGATACGGACGAGGAGCTGCGCAACCGCGTCGCCTAGCCCTCGACGTAGCCGAGCCACGCGAACATCGTACCGAAGAGCGCGACGAACACGGCGACGTAGCCGCCGAGGAACGCGGCGTCGCCCGTCTCGTTGGCAGCGAAGTACGCGAACGCCGCGGCGAGCGCGAACGACCCGACGGCGAACGCGTACAGCGTCCTCGTTATCGTCGGATTCCGGTCGCGCTCGGGCGGGCCAGCGCCGCTCGATTCGAGCGCCGCCTGGGCGCTGTCGGCGCGCTCGGCCGGCACGCCGAGCAGTCGCGGCGCCGACGCGCCGCCCGCGCCGTCGTGGTAGCGAATCCAGAGCACGGCGACGGGCCCGAGGTCGTACCGGCTCACGCGGTCGACGGCCGACAGCGGTCCCCCGTGGTCGTTCACCTCGAACGCGCCCGCATTCGTGTCTGCGTACCCCTCGCTCCGGAGCGCCGCGGCGACCGGGAGGCAGCCGAACACGGCGACGAGGATGCACGCGTAGACGATTTCGGACGGCACGTCGAGTGCGAGGAGTGCGCCGAGAAACACGGCCCACCCCACGCTCGCCGCGAGCAGTTCGCGGGCCGAGAGGAACGCGGGGAGCCCGCGCTCGCTGCGCGCGAGCGCGGCGTGGGTCGCCAGCCGGCGTGCGCCGAGCAGGCCGAACGCCAGCAGGACCGCGAGGACGGCGAACTCGCCCGCGAGCAGCGAGCTCGCGACGACGAACGTCGCGAGGGCGCCGACGAGCACGAACAGACCGCCGATGGCACCGAACGCGGCGAGCGCGAGCGCGCGCAGCAGCCGGCTCGTCTCGGCGGTGTACGTCCACTCGACGCGAGTCACGACCGACGGTTCGCGGGAGCGGGGCTTAAAACGAGTGTCGCGGTCTCAGACCCAGCCCTCGCTGGCGAGCAGTTCGCCGTTGAGGAGGCTGGCGCCCGCTGCGCCCCGGATGGTGTTGTGCGCGAGGCAGTTGTACTGGATGCCCGTGTCGGTCTCCTGGATGCCGCCCGCCGCGACCGCCATCCCGTCGCCGAGCATGCGGTCGAGGCGCGGCTGCGGGCGGTCGGGCTCCTCGAAGACGTGGACGAGCTGGTCGGGCGCGCTCGGCAGGTCCAGCGTCGGCGCGTTCTCGAAGGCCTCGGCGACCTCCTCGGGCGCCGGCTCGTCGCGGGTTTCCACGAAGACGTTCTCCAGGTGGCCATCGAGGGTCGGAATGCGGTTACACGACGCTGAGACGCTGGCGTCGTGCCAGGACACCTCCGAATCCGTGAACTCACCGAGGAGCTTGCGGGACTCGGTCTCCATCTTCGCTTCCTCGCCGCCGATGTGCGGGACCGCGTTGTCGATGATCTCCATCGACGTCACGCCGGAGTAGCCCGCGCCGGAGACGGCCTGCAGCGTCGAGACGTGCACGCGTTCGAGGCCGAACTGGCGCAGCGCCGCGAGCGTCGGCACCATCGTGATCGTCGAACAGTTCGGGTTCTTCACGAGCGCGCCGTCCCACCCGCGCTCGTCGCGCTGCACGTCGATGAGGTCGAGGTGGTCGGCGTTCACCTCGGGAACAACGAGCGGCACGTCGTCGGCCGCCCGCGAGTTGCTCGAATTCGAGGACACCACGAACCCCGCCTCGCAGAGCTCGGGCTCGACGCGCTCGCCGACGCTGGACGGCAGCGCGGAGAACAGCAGGTCGGTGTCGTTCGGAATCGCGTCCGGGTCGGTCTCGCGGACTTCGACGTCCGCCACGTCCTCGGGAATCGCCGTGTCGAGTCGCCACTTCGCCGCGTCGCGGTATCGCTCCCCCGCGCTGTCCGGGCTCGCGGTCAGGACGGAGAGTTCGAATTCGGGGTGGCCGTCGAGCAGCTGGATGAATCGCTGGCCGACTGCGCCAGTAGCTCCGAGTACGCCTACAGAGGTCATACCCACCCCTCAGGACCGGGTAGTGAAACCCCTTCGGGTCGTGGAAAATTTAGTTTCGCTTGTGCGTGATGTAGCCCGCGATGCGGTTGCGGACCGGCTTCGACTCCACGTTCGTCAGCTCCGTGACTGCTTCCTTGTTGTGCTCGAAGTCCTCTCGGCTGAACGCGTCGGGGTACCGCTCCATGAGGATGTTCCCCGTCTTCTTGACGTAGTCGGGCTTGATGGCCATACGGATTCGTTCATTCGCCTCGCGTTAAAAGCATTCGTTTCGCGAGCAGCAGCTACACTTCGGAGGACTGGGTGTACGGGGGACACGTTCGGTCTCGATACCTCGAAAGCCCCGGGCCGCTCGCGGTCGCTCGCCGGCATATCTGCTCGCTCCGCTCGCAGATAGCGGCCGCCGAGACGACCACGCAAGCGCGAGCGGCCCGCCCCTTTCAGTCCACCCGTAGCCGGTCGGTCAGCCGGTAGCGGGCGGACTGAAAGGGGCGAAGCTGTGGACGAAGGCAGGCGAAGTAAGCACGCGACCGGAGGGAGCGCGCAGCGAGCCTCCCGAGTCCACAGCTTCGGGGCTTCCGAGGAGAACGAACAGCAGAAGGCCGTTACGTCGCCCGCGGAACAGAACTACTCCGAGTCCCGCTCGAACGCGCCGGCGACCAGCAGCGGGAGGACGAGCGTGGCTTCGGCTTCGATCTGCGTGTAGTTGGTCTCGGAGTCGTCCTTGATCTTCCCCCAGGAGACGGCTTCCTCGGGCGGAGCGCCCGACAGCGAGCCGTCGCCCTCCATGCCGGTGGAGACGTAGACGGCGTACTCGGCGCCGCCGCGGAAGAGGTTCGTCATGATGGCGTGGTGCTTGGGGACGCCGTCGCCGACCGCGATGAGCCCCGTCGTATCCGCGAGCAGGCCTTCCTCGATGAGGGTGTCGTAGTCGTCGACGATCTCGATGCCGACCTCGGAGTCGTAGCCCTGCCGGTAGTAGTAGAGGAAGTTCCCGATCTCGGCGTCCGTGAGCGCCGGACAGAACACGGGGACGTCCTGGTCGGCGGCGTTCTTCAGGATGGAGTCCTCGTCGTCGAGAGTCTCGCCGAGCTCCTTCGCGAACTCCGTGGGCGTGCGGACCTTCTCCTCGGCGAAGAAGTCGTCGAAGAAGTCGTAGAGGTACTCTTCGAGCCAGACGTAGCGGTCCGAGGGCACGAAGATGTTGCCGAGGCGGTTGATACCCTCCTCGCGGAGCGCGGCCTCGTCGGCGTCCCACTCGCCCATCTTGAACGGTTTCGCGGTCTTGATGACGTCCTCGGTGAGCGACCCCGACGTGGTGATGATGACGTCGACGTGGCCCTCGCGGACGAGGTACGCGAGCACCTCCCGCAGCCCCGAGGAGACGATGTTCGACGTAAACGTCAGGTAGACGGTGGCGTCGTCGTCCTGCATGTCGCGGACGATGTCGACGCCCTCTGCGAGGTGAGTCGCCTGGAAGCCGGTGGTCGCGTACGCGTCCAGCATCTCGAAGAAGTCGAAGTCGCCGCGGAAGTCGTAGCCGCGGACGTCCGCGGTGTCCAGTTCGCCGTCGGACCCCGGGAGGACGTTCTCGCGGGTGTCGTCGTCGGTCATGCTCCCGCGTAGTGGGCGCGGCGATTTGAACGTCCCGACATCCGACGACCCGCAGTTCGACGCTCGCGGACGCGCTACTCGTCGTCAGTCTCGCGGTACACCCAGACGGCACCGCCACTACCGTCGTGCCTATCCCGCTGCTCGACGCCGGGCAGCGACGCGAGGTGCTCTGCGACGAACGCCCACCACTCCTCGGCAGAATCGTAGCCGGCGTCGTGGTCGGGGAAGACCGCCTCCCGGAGTTCGGCGGCCTCGACTTCGCCCTCACGCGAGAGGTGGTCGAACGCCGCGCGGACCGCTCCGCGCTCGTCGCCATCGACAGGGAGCGCTTCGAGCGCGTACTTCGCGCTGCTGTGTTGCCCCTCGGAGCCGAGCATCAGCCTGCCGTCCTCGCCCTGCTGGGCGACGACCGGCGTGCCGTCGTAGCGCCACGTTTCCGCCCCGGAACCGGGCGCCTCGACGGGCGGCAGCTCGGCCAACCGTCCCGCGACGAACCCCCACCACGCCTCGCTGTCGTCGAAGTCCGCGGGGCTCTCCGTGTGGACGGCGTCCACGATCTCCCGCCCGGAGGCCTCGCCCCAGTAGCGGAGGAACGCGAACGCGTCGCGGACGGCGTCCGCGCGGTCCGGGCGCAGATCGAGGGCCTCGATTTCGGCGTCGACGTCGTCGGGCGTGTCGATGCGGTTGTCGCGGACGCCCGCGGGGGAGGCGGCGAGGACCCGCTCGCCGCCGTCCGTGAGCGCGAACCCGCCCTCGACGCGCTCCACCAGTCCGTTGTCCGCGAGGCGAGAGAGCCGGTCCTGGAGGTCCTCGGCGCTCGCGTTCGCGGTGTCCGCCAGCGACTCGGCGTCCGCCGGGCCGTCGTGGAGCGCCTCCAGAATCACGCGGTCGCGGTCGTCGAGCGTGTTGTTCGCCATACGACAGAGACGCGCTTCACGCCCTTCACGATGACTGCCGAACTGGCTACTCGCCCGCGACGAAGTACACCTCCTGCTCCCGCTCTCCCTGCGCCCACGTGAGTCGGTACTCGCCGTCCGGTTCCCCGTCGCCGACCGAGTCGTCGCCGGGCGCTTTCCCGTTCTCGTGGGTTATCTCCCACGAGACCGTCTCCCTGGCGGGAATCTCTCGCGCGAGGCCCGCGACGGGCGCGTGCGCCCCCCGAATCTCGACGGCGTTCACGCCGCCGACGAACCACGTGTCGCGCTCGCTGTCGTTAGTCACCGTGAATCCGAGCGTGGACGTACCCGCGGGCTGTTCCTCGGGCGCGTCCCAATCCAGGGACAACGACGGCGACGGCGCTTCGAGGCGCTCGCGGACCAGCTCAGCAACGCTCCACTCGTCGCCACCGAGCGCGAGCGCGGCGTCGCCGGCGTCCCCGGTCTCCGGGAGCTCGAAGACGAGCCAGCCGGCCCCGCGGGCGGCGGTGTAGCGGTCGTCGCCCTCGCTGTCCCGCCAGAGCGTGCCCGACGTGTCGACGCCCGGCGGGTAGCTATCGCCGTCGAACCGGAACTCGAACGCGGACCGCTCTGGCGCGTCGCCGTCCGCCACCGCCACGTGGAAGAACGCGTACTGGGAGCCGTCCGGTCGGACGCCTACGGAGTCGACGCCGAGCACGACGACGTTCGGCTGGAGGCGCTCGAACGCCGCGGAGACGCCCGCGTCGTACGTGGTCTGCGACGTCGTCGATTCCGTCGGCTCTGCGGTGGTCGAGTCGGTCGTCGGCGCTCCGGTCGCCGGCTCGCCGCCGCCGGAGTCGCCGAGACAGCCGGCGAGCCCGCCGCCGAGGAGGGTCGCACTCGAAGCGAGGAGGGCGCGTCGTCGCATACCCGGGCTTCCACCGGGTCCGGTAAGTACCTTCTCCACACACAGACGCGCGCAGACGCCTACCAGTCGGCGTCGGCGTGCTCGCGCACTCGCTCGATCGCCTCGTGCTCGCGGTCGCCGCCGCAGGTGTGCGCGACCTCCTCGAAGAACCGCAGGCGCTCGCGCAGCGCCTCCGTGTCGTAGGCCTCGACGTCCAGCCGCGAGGCCGCGACGGTCGCCTCCACGACCGCGTTGAAGCCGCGATTTATCGCGGCGGGCGACTCCCGGACGACCTCGGTCTCGACCGGGTGGAGTTCCCAGTGCTCGCGGCGCGTTCCGCCCGACTCGTCCGTGTCGACGTGCTCGGTGTCGACTTCCGCCCACGCGTCCGCCGCGTCGAGCACGGGGTCGGCCTCCTCGCGAATCGAGAGCGCGGCGTCTACGAACACCACGGGGTCGCGCACGAACTGGACGTACCCGCCGCCCTCGCGGTGGAGGTTCCGGCGCGTCCGCGTGTTCCCCCACGTCGTCGCCGTCGCGGGATTTCCTCCATCCGGTGCCCGCAGGCCCAATGCAGCGACGTTCCAGAGGTCGTTCGGTCCGCGGGTCGTCACGACCGTCTCGGTCGTCCCGCGCAGTGCGACCGGCCACTCAGTCATCCACCGCCACCCCGCGTTCGAGCGCGACGAACAGCGCGGCGGCGGTGAGGTCCGCGGTCGTTCCGGGGTTGACGCCGCGCTCCGCGAGGTCGTCGGCGAACGCCGCGACTTCCTCGCGGTCCGCCGCTTGCAGGCCGAGCGCGCGCTCCTGGAGTTCCTCGGCGACGGCCTCGCCGTGCTCGGTGACGACGAGCGTGTCCGGCTCCTCGGCGAGCAGTTCGAGGAACGCCGACGCCGCGCGGTCCGCGACCGGCCCGCGAGCGGCTTCGATGCGGGCGGCCGCGCGGAACACTCGCGGGAAGCCCTCGACCCACTCGGCCGCGTTCGCGTCGCGGTCGGCGCTCAGTTCCAGCACGTCGCGCAGCGTGAGGTCGCGCTCGCGGAGCGCGGAGACTGCGTCCGCGCCGCGGCGCACGTCCAGCGCGTCGGCGCCCGCGGGTGGGTCCGGGACGGCGACGTCCGTGTGCTCGAACGCGCGGTAGAACGCCGCGGCGTCCTCGACGGTCGTCGCCTCGACGACGTCGCTGACGCCCTCCGGCGAGAGGTCGTTTCGTGCCGCGGCGCGCACGAGCGGCGTCAGCAAGAGCAGGCAGCCGAACTGCGTGTTCGTCCCCGAGGCGTCGGCCATCCCAGCGACGGCCGTCTCGAACGCCTCGCCGACGGGGCCGTTCGCGGCGGCTTCGAGGCCCTCGCGGGCGCCGACCGCGCCAGCGAGGAACTGCTCGAAGCGGAGGTCGTCGAGGTCGCGCTCGCGGTCGACGTTCCCGGGCTTCGGCGTGCCCGCGACCTCCAGCAGCAGCGCGAGTTCGGCGTGCTCGGCGGGCGTCACAGGAACCACTCCTTGACCGCGGCGTACACCGACCGGACCCGCTCGGGGTCGCGGCTCGGCCGCCCGACGCTGACCGCGTCCGCGCCGTACGCGAAGTACTCGAAGACGTCCTCGCGGCCCCGCACGCCGTTGTTCGCGACGACGAACAGGTCGGTGGCCGCCGCGACGTCGCGGACGACGCGCCGCGAGTCCATCGCGTCGACGTGAATCGCGTCCGCGCCGGCGCGCTCGATCGCCTTCGCGAGCGTCGGCAGGTGGACGCCCGCGACTTCCGCGCGCACCTTCACGGAGACCGGCGCGCCCGCGTCGCTCGCGGTCTCGACCTGCTCGCAGACCCGGCCGGTGTCCCGAAGGAGCGTCTCGCCGGCGCCGGCGGCGCACATCTCGTCCTGCCGGCAGTGCGCGTTCACCTCCAGTATCGCGTCGTGGTCCGCACAGACTGCGGCAGCCTCGCGAAGCGGGTCGAGGTCGACCGCGCGGACGTTCACGCCCGCGCGCAGGAACTGGTCGTCGAGCTCCGTGAGCTCGTCGTCGACGAACGCGACCGGGTCGTCGGGCAGGAACTCTCTGCGGTCGCGGCCCGCCATCTCGCGGGCGGCCTCGCGGGTCGGCTCGTCGACGGCGATGCCGCCGAGGAACGCCCCGCCGGCGGGCCGAGCGCAGGCTCTCGCCCACTCGGCGTCGGACTCGCCGCTGAGACTCGCGAGCGCGACGCGCGGCGCGAACATCACGCCACCTCCGCGCTCGCGCACTCGATAGCCCGCCGGCACGCGCGAGCGACGCGCTCGGCGTCCGCGTCGCCGCTCATCTCGGTGTCCGTGCGCACGACCGGCCTGTCGAGATTCGTGCCGTCCTCGTCGTCGAGGACGAACGCGTCGGCGAACGGGTAGGCGTCCGCGACGCCCGCCGTCGACGCCTCGTAGCCGACTGCCTCCATCAGTTTCGCGGCGGGCCCGGAGAACACCTCGTCCTCCACGAACGGCGAGACGGCGACCACGGTCGCGTCGGCGAGCGCCTCGCGGACGCCGTCGAGCGCGAGCATCGGGCCGATGCTCGTCACGGGGTTCGACGGCCCGACGACGGCGGGGCCGTCCCGGAGCGCGTCGAGCGCGGCGTCGCTCGGTTCGGCGTCCTCGGCGCCGCGGAACTCCACGTCCTCGACCGTCGGTTCGCCGTCCTCCGCGACCCAGAACTCCTGGAAGTGGAGGGGGCCGTCGGGCGTGTGGACGATGGTCGCGACCGGGTCCTCGCTCATCGGCACGACGTCTTCCGTGACGTCGAAGGCGTCCGCGAGCGTGCGCGTGACCGCCGTGAGCGAGTCGCCCTCGTCGAGGAGGCTGGTGCGGAGGACGTGGACCGCGCGGTCGCGGTCGCCGATGAACATGAACTCCGAGGCCGCGGAGAAGCGCCGCCAGCGCGCGAGGTCGCGACCCGCGGTCTGGCGGTCGTCGGGGAGGTAGCGCGGGCCGGTCTCGATACCCGCTGCCGCCGAGAGGTCGGTGAGGTAGTCGTGGGTCGTCGCGTCGTCGCCGTCGATACCCCACCACGTCTCGCGGTCGAGCACGCCGCCGGCCTCGAAGAGCACGGTGTCGACGTCGGGGCAGACGAGCAGGCCGCCGAGCTCCACGTCGTCGCCCGTGTTCGCGACGACCGTGGCGTCGGCGGGGTCGAAGACCTCGCGGCCGCCCGCGAGGAGCTTGGGGGTGCCGGTCCCCCCGGCGAGGAACGTCGTCATGACTGGTCGTGGGTCCGCAGTCCGGTAAACGCTTGCGTCACCGGTCGAGAATCAGGCCGAAGTGTTCTCGCGCGCGTCGTCGAGCCACGCCGGCTGCTCGACGGTTGTGGAGCCGACCTCGGCGTAGCGCTGGTCGACGCCGAGGCTCACGTTGCCCTGCTCGGTCGACACGGACAGCGAGTACGCGAACCGCTTCACGAGGCCGTCGTCGGTGACGTACACCTGCGCGTCGATGGCCGTGACGTTGTCCGCGTCGATCTGGGAGAAGCCGGGCGCGGAGTCGTTGAGGTCCTCGACGCCGGACGCCTCGTAGACGTGCGTCTCGGTGCCGTCGACGGACTCAGTGCCGGTGTGCGAGAGCGAGAACGCGTCGACGAACGACGCGATCTGGCTGCCCGCTAACTGGGAGGTGTTCGGGGTCTGCTGGGGGACCGAGTACTGGGTCTCGCCCGACGCCACGGAGAGCTTCCGGAACGCCGTGTCGTTGCCGTAGCCGTACTCCTCGACGCTCCGGCCCTGTGCCTCCTGGCGGGAGAAGTACTCGCCGGACTCGAGGTCCACGGCCGTCGTGGAGTTCACGACGAACGACTGCTCGCCCTGTGTCTGGTTCGACGTCGAGACGAGCGTGAACGTGCCCGCGTCCCGAACGACGGCCTCGTGGTTCTCCGCGACCGTCTGCCCGTCGAGCGGTGACTCGTACACCGGACTCGCGTCGCCACCCGTCGTGCCCGTGGTCTCCGCCGCGGTCGTCGTCGCTCCGCCGTCCCCGCCGGCCGAACAGCCGGCGAAGACGAGCAGCGCCGCGACGGCGATGGCCGCAATCTGTTTTCGCATGGTTTCGGGTTCGGCGAGGAAGGTGAAAACCCCACCGAAGAGCACACCGCCCGCGGAGTCGGGTGACGGGCCGTATCCCGCCGGTCCCCGGGTTTTTAGGCGAGAACGGCGAACCCTCGATAAATGACGACCATCAAGGACAGCGTCCACGACCACATCGAGGTCGCGGGCGTCGCCGCCGACCTGCTGGACACCCCGCCCGTCCAGCGGCTCCGCCGCATCAAGCAGCTGGGCACCGTCGCGCTCGTCTACCCCTCCGCGAACCACACGCGCTTCGAGCACTCGCTGGGCGTCTACCACCTCGCCGACCGCGCGCTCGACCACCTCGACGTCGCCGGCCCGAACGCCGAGCGCGTGCGAGCCGCCGCAATCCTCCACGACGTCGGCCACAGCCCGTTCAGCCACAACGTCGAGGATGTCGTCTCCCGCCGCACCGGCAAGGAGCACGACGACGTCGACGAGCTCGTCACCGAAGGCGAGGTCGCCCGCGTCCTCGGAGAGTACGGCGTCGACCCCGAGGAGGTCGCCGCGCTGATCCGCGGCGACGGTGAGCTCGCGCAGCTCGTCGCCGGCGAGCTGGACGTCGACCGCATGGACTACCTCGTACGGGACGCCCACCACACCGGCGTCCCCTACGGCACCATCGACCACGGCCGGCTCGTGCGCGGGCTGACGTTCATCGACGGCGACCTCGTGCTCGACGAGGGGAACGTCCAGACCGCCGAGTCCCTGCTGCTGGCGCGCGCGCTGATGAATCCGACTGTCTACAGCCACCACGTCGCCCGCATCAGCAAGTCGATGCTCCGGCGCGGCACGGAGACGCTGCTGGACACCACCAGCATCGACGCCGAAGCCCTCCGGCGAATGGACGACCACGAGCTCTCGGTGGCGCTGCGCACCCACGACGCGAGCCGCGAGTTCGGCCGCCGGCTCGCCGACCGCGACCTCTACAAGCGCGCCGTCTGGGCGGAGATGGGCGACGTCCCCGACCGCCTCCTCGACGCCGACCACGGCGAGATCCGGGAGTTCGAGCGCGAGGTCGCGGCGAGCGCCGACGTCGACCCGGACGCCGTCATCGTCGACGTCCCCGGGAAGCCGTCGATGCGGGAGTCCACGACCGGCGTGCTCGTCGGCGGCGAGGTCCGGCGCCTCGACGAGCAGTCGACGCTCGTGCGCGCGCTCCAGGTCGCCCAGCGCGAGCAGTGGCGCCTCGGGGTCTACGCGCCCGACGAGCACGTCGAAGCCGTCGGGCAGGCGGCCGAGCGCGTGCTCGGCCTCGAGGTCGACGGCGCGCTCGTCAGCGACGTGAACACGCCCGGGCGGTACGCGTCGCTGGCGGAGTTCGAGTAGCGTGCTCGACCAGCGGGAGAGCACGTTGTGGCGAGCGCGGAGCGCAGCGATGCGCGAGCGATGTCGTAACCGCGCGCGTCGAGTAACCTTCACGGTGCCGCGGGCGCACCACCCGGTATGGAACTCTCCGGAACCGTCCTCTGGGGCGAGGACTTCGAGCCCGTGGAGGGCACGCTCGTCGTCGAGGGCGGGGAAGTCGTCCGACTCGACGAGGAGCTCACCGACTCCGAGGACATCGTGTTGCCGGCGTTCGTGAACGCGCACACGCACCTCGGCGACTCCATCGCGAAGGAGGCGGGCCGCGGGCTCACGCTCGAAGAGCTCGTCGCGCCGCCGGACGGCCTGAAACACCGGCTGCTGCGCGAGGCGAGCCGCGAGGACCTCGTCGCGGGGATGCGCCGCAGCCTCCGGTTCATGCACCAGACCGGGACCACCGTCACGCTGGAGTTCCGCGAGGGCGGCGTCGAGGGCGTGCACGCGCTCCGCGAGGCCGCCGACGGCGTCGACGTCGACCCGTTCGTCTTCGGCCGCGAGACCGCGGACGTCCTCGACGCCGCTGACGGGTTCGGCGCGAGCGGCGCGGCCGACGGCGAGTTCGGCCGCGAGCGCAACGCCGCGCGGGACGCCGGCAAGCCGTTCGCCATCCACGCCGGCGAGGTCGACGCCCGGGACATCAACCCCGCTCTCGACCTCGACCCCGACCTGCTCGTGCACATGGTTCACGCCGAGGGCCTGCATCTCGACCGCGTCGAGGACAACGGCATCCCGGTCGCGGTCTGCCCGCGGTCGAACCTCGTGACGGACGTCGGCACGCCGCCGGTGCGGCAGCTGCTCGACCGCACGACGGTGGCGCTCGGGACGGACAACGTGATGACGAACAGCCCGTCGATGTTCCGCGAGATGGCGTTCGCGTCGAAGTGCTTCGACGTCTCCGCGCCGGAGGTGCTGCGGATGGCGACTCGCGCGGGCGCCGAGGTGATCGGCGGCAACTACGGCGTCGTCGAGGCCGGCCGCGAAGCCCGCCTGCTCGTGCTGGACGGCGACTCGGACAACCTCGCGGGCGTCCGCGACCCCGTCCGGGCGGTCGTGCGCCGCGCCGGCGCCAGCGACGTGAAACGCGTCGTCACTCCGTAGTCCGTCGCTTTCTGCCTGCCGGGAACCCTCCCCGAAAGTTAAGCCCTCCCCCCGACAACTGCTAGCACACATGGGCCGCTACGAGCGCATCCTCGTGCCGACCGACGGCAGCGAGGAGACACGGCAGGCGGTCGAGCACGCCATCGACCTCGCCACCGAACACGACGCGACCGTCCACGCGCTGTACGTCGTCAACTCCGCGAGCTTCTCCGGGCTCCCCATGGAGTCCTCGTGGGAGAGCGTCGCCGCGATGATGAACGAGGAGGGCGCCACCGCCCTCGACGAGGTCGAGGAGCTTGCCGTCGAGGCCGGCGTCCCGATCGAGCGCGCGCTCGTCGACGGCAGCCCGAGCCGCGAAATCGTCCGGTACGCCGAGGACGAGGACTGCGACCTCGTCGTGATGGGGACGCACGGCCGCGGCGGCATCGACCGGCTGCTGCTCGGCAGCGTCACGGAGAAGGTCGTGCGGTCGTCGTCGGTACCGGTGCTGACGGTGCGCGTCGAGACCAGTTAGGCCCCGTCGACGGGCCGGAGGTGCTGGCAGTCGCCGGCGTGGACGACGCGTCTCGCGTCCCCGGTGTCGACGACGAGCGCGCCGTGCTCGGTCACGTCGACGGCGTCGCCGACGACGTCGCCGTCCGCGGTTTCGACGCGCACGCGCTCGCCGAGCGTGGCCGCGCGCTCCCGCCACGCGTCGAGGACGGCGTCGGGGTCGGCGCGGAGCGCGTCGAACCGTTCGAGCGCGCGCTGGACGAACGCCCGGCGGTCGGCGTCGCCGCCCTCCGCGCGAACGCTCGTCGCGTCCCCCACGAGTTCGCCCGGATTCACGTCCACGTTCACGCCGACGCCGACGACGACCCAGGAGACGCGGCTGGCCTCGCCCTCCATCTCCGTGAGCACGCCCGCGAGCTTGTCGCCGCCGCGCTCGGTGCCCTCGCGGGGGACGACGCAGTCGTTCGGCCACTTGATGGCGGCGTCCACGCCCGCCTCGCGGGCGGCGTCTGTCACGGCGACGGCGGCGGCGAGCGTCACCAGCGGCACGCGCGCGGGTGGCAGCTCCGGCCGGAGCACGAGGCTCATCCAGACGCCGCCGGACGGCGACGACCACTCGCGGCCGCGCCGCCCGCGTCCGCCCGTCTGGCGGTCAGCGAGCACCACGACGTCGCTGGCGCCGTCGGCCGCGAGTTCACGCGCGCGGTCGTTCGTGCTCGGGAGCGCGTCGTGGTACTCCACGTCGAACGGCGCGTCCAGCCCGAATTCGACGGCTTCCGCGCCGTAGTCGGGGACGCCCGCGAGCGCGTACCCGTCTGGTTCGCTGTCGACGTCGAAGCCGGCGTCGCGGAGCGCCTCGACGTGCTTCCAGACCGCGGTCCGCGAGATGCCGAGGGTCTCGGCGAGCACTGGCCCCGCCACGGGGCCGTCCGCGAGCGCGTCCAGGACCGCGCGGCGCGTCTCGTTCATCGCCGCCGACTACCCGCCGCGGCGTCAAAAGCCTCGCCATTCTCGGGAAACACTGAAAACCCGGGCTTACGTCGCTGGAAACGGCCGCTTCGGTCTCGCGCCACCACCGCGGGAATTTACACTGACCTAATTACTAATATTTTATCTCTGTTATTTTCAAATAGATTGAATATGTCACCGTGAAATGGTATCGATAGACGATGACAGACAGCAAGTTCACGCAGTTCCTCGAGGAGAACCCGCGGATGATCGGCGTGCTGTTCAGCCTGATGGTGTTCCTGTCGACGACGGGCGCCGCGGCGGCAGCACACGGAACCACGACGAGCGGCCCCTAGTCGAGTTCGTTCTGCAGTAGTTCGTCGCTCCACGTGAGTTCGCCGTCGAACAGCACGGGGACCACGCCACGGTTGAAGAACTCGCGCAGGTCGCTCGCCGTGACGTCGAACGTGTCGATGACGCCGGAGTTCAGGTACTGCTTGGTGTTCTCCTTGATGTGGGGGAAGTACAGCGACCCGATGGACGACCGGGGCGTCGGGTAGCCCCGTATCGTGAACTCGTAGCCGTCCGCGGTCTCCGTGAGTTCGGTCGCGACCGGCGTCCCGTCCTTGCTCTGCACTAGCTGGAGCGTGCCGTCGCCGATGGTGATGTACTTGCTGCCGAACAGCGTCACGTTCCGCGCGACGGACAGCCCCGCCTGCAGCGTGAAACCGCTGTTCAGTAGGCGAGCGAGCGCGCGTCCGATGCGGACCGCGGGGTCGTTGCTGATGTTCGCGAGCGTGACGATGCCGCCGTAGCTCCCGCGCTCGACGAGCGCGTCGCCCTGCTCGTAGGACTTGCAGGCGTTCAGCAGGAACGCGTCGACGTTGACTTCCTCCAGCGTCCGCGCGTCGAACATGCCGTCCGAACACTGGAACCCGCCTCTGTCGACGTGGCCGATGTAGTGCAGGAAGTCCGTGTCACTCCGGAGGACGTCCGCGAACTCCTCGCCGGTTAGGTCGTAGTGGACGGTGATGTCGAACTCGAAGATGTCTCGGGTCCCGTAGAACTGCTCGACGATGTCCTCCTCGTTCATCTCGTCTTCGTTGCAGACGATGTCGATGCTGATGGAACCCTGTTCGCGGGCCGGCCGCTCTAGCCGCCGGCGGTACGACTCCACGCGGGTCTTGGTCGCGCCGAGCGGGAACCCCTCTGCGACCCACGTGTGCTCGATGGCGTCGGTCTCCTCGGGCTTGACGACGTTCGACCAGTCCGTCGGCGACGCCGCCTCCGGGGAGCTCCGGACCGTCTGGCCGTCCGCCCGGTAGAACTCCGTCAACTCCTCCGGTTCCTCGTGGACGGTCGGCTCCTCGTCGTCCTGCGGGATGCGGACGGTCGCGAGCTCGTTCGCGACGAACGGCACCGCCTCGACGTGGTCGGGGTCGGCCTCGATGTCCGCGGTGAGCTTCCACTGCGGGACGTGGGGCATCGTGACCTCGTAGGGGACGTCGAGGTACGCGCGGAGCCGCTCCGCGGACGACGCGTCGTAGACCACCGCGGGGTCGAACGAGAGCGCGTCTTCGACCGCCTCACGCTCGTGGAGGTCGACCTGGTAGAACCCCTCGGTCCGCGTCACGCAGTCGAGGAAGAACACGTGCTTGAGGAGTTTCGACACCTCCGCCTCGAAGCCCCGTTCGGTGTCGAGGCCGTACCGGTGTCCGTCCACGTCGAGGACGCGCTCCTCGCCCGGCCTGATGTCCGCGCCGAGGTAGTACGCCAGCGAACTCACCCGGAAGAGGTCACCGTAGTCGCGCGGAATCTCGATAGTGACGTCGGTGTCGGGACGTTCGAACGCGTCGGGCGCGTCGAAGGTGTCGCCGCGCTCGACGAGCGGCGGGTGACCGCGGAGTGTCGGGAACGACCGCTCGGGCGACGTGGTTTTGAGCGCCGAGCTGCTGAGCGCGACGGCGTGCATCGCGTCCTCGATGCTGTCGCCGATGGTTATCGAGCCGGCAGGCGACTCGTGGTGTGACCGCACACCCAACTGGAACGTGGCCACTCCGCCGAAGTCGACGTGCGTCGTGTTCTCCGAGCGGCGAACCGAGAACCCGCTCTCGACCACGAGCTGGAGTTTCATCGGTCCGAGCGGCAAGTCCAGCGAGTACCACTTCGACGGATGTTCGGTGTGCTGCTGGTTCACCGACTCCCCGACCATCGTCCCGGTGTCGTCCCACAGGAAGACGTTCACCAGTCGGGGGATTTCGAGTTCGCCGGCGGTGACAGTGACGGCGCTGTCGACCGGCAGGACGAACTGCTCCGTGTCCGCCTCGACGGGGTCGACGACGCGGTCGGTGTACAGTTCGAACTGCGCGTTCTCGATGGGGTCGCGCACGAGGAGGCCGTCCGGGTCGACCAGCGGCGTGAACTCCGGTCTCATCGCTGCATCCGTCTCCGACGCGGCGAGCCCCGCGGCAGCCTCGCTGCGAACACTCGCAGCGAGCGGACGCCGTGTGCTCGCGGACGAGTCGTGTCGCTGGCGGGAGTAGTGTTTGCCATGACAGTAGTGGGGCGTCGCGGTAGTCGACAGTCGCAGCCAGGACGGTTAACCGGACCGGTGGCGCGTTCCGAGGCGGACGCCGGCGGCGCGAGCGCCCGGCGCCGCTCCCGATAGTCCCGTGATACGTCAACGAGCGCTCGCGGCTCGTCGCACGACGACGCCGCCACGTCAGTCATCGTGTCACACAGGGTTACCACCGGCAATAAAAATTCGGGCGCCTAGTCGAGCACCACGAGCACGTCGCCCATGTCGACGCTGTCGCCTTCCTCGACGGCGACCTGAGTGACGGTGCCGCCGCGGGAGGCGACCACGTCGTTCTCCATCTTCATCGCCTCCAGCACCACGAGCACGTCGCCGGGCTCGACCTCGTCGCCCTCGTCGACGTCGACGGAGAGAATCGTCCCCTGCATCTCGGACTCGACGGTCTCCCCGCTGCCCTCGACGGCCGTCCCGGCGTCGTCGTCCCGCCCGCCCGCCGGCTGCGGGGGCTGGCCGCCGCTCCCGGCGTCGCCGCCGGTCGCGAGCTTCGCGGCGCCGCGCTCCTCGAGGTTGACCTCGAAGCGCTTGCCGTTGACCTCGACGGTGAAGTCCCGCTCGACGACGTCCTCGTCGCCGTCGCCGCCCGCGGGCTCCGTGCCCCACCGCTCCTGGGCCTCGTCGATGCGCTCGGGGTCGAGGTGCTCGTCGAGGTACTTCGTCGTGTGCGTGCCGCCGACGAACGCGTCGTCGGTGAGCATCAGCCGGTGGAACGGCACGATGGTCGGGATGCCCTCGATGTCGTACTCGGCGAGCGCGCGCTGCGAGCGCGCGATGGTCTCCTCGCGGTCGCTGCCGTGGACGACGAGCTTCGCGACCATCGAGTCGTAGTCGGTGACGAGGTCGTCGCCCTGCCGGAGCGCGTCGTCGACGCGCACGCCGATACCGCCCGGCGGGTCGTACGTCTCGAGCTGGCCGCCCGTCGCGGGCGCGAACTCGTCTGCTGCGTTCTCCGCGTTGATGCGGTACTCGATGGCGTGCCCGTCGAGTTCGACGTCGTCCTGCGCGAAGTCCAGTTCCTCGCCGGCGGCGACCCGGAGCTGGTACTTCACGATATCGATGCCCGTCAGCTCCTCCGTGACGGTGTGCTCGACCTGAATCCGGGTGTTCACTTCGAGGAAGTAGAAGTCCGCGTCCTCGCCGAGCAGCTCGCCGGCCTCCCGGTCGGGGTCGTCCTCCACGAGGAACTCGAACGTGCCAGCGTTCGTGTAGCCGGCGGCGTCGGCGCCGCGGCGTGCGGCCTCCCCGATTCGCTCCCGGAGGTCGTCGGTGAGCGCGGGGCTCGGACCCTCCTCGACGACCTTCTGGTGGCGGCGCTGCAGCGAGCAGTCACGTTCGCCGAGGTGCCGGACGTTCCCGTGCTCGTCGCCGACGATCTGGACTTCGATGTGGCGGGGGTTCTCCAGGTAGCGCTCCAGGTAGACGTTGGCGTTGTCGAAGTACGCCTCGCCCTCGCGCTGGGCGGACTCGAACTGCTCCTCGGCCTCCTCGGCGCTGCGCACGATTTTCATCCCGCGGCCGCCGCCGCCGCCCTCCGCCTTGATGGCGACGGGGTAGCCGTGCTCGTCGCCGAACGCCGTGACCTCGTCGACGGACTCCGCGGGCTCGGTGGTCCCGGGGACGATGGGGACGTCGGCGTCCCGCATCGTCTGGCGGGCCTTCGTCTTCTCGCCGAGCTGCTCCATCGCGGCCGCCGACGGCCCCACCCACATGACGCCGTCGGTGTCCTCGACCTTCCCGGCGAACTCGGCGTTCTCCGCGAGGAAACCGTAGCCCGGATGGATGGCGTCGGCGTCCGCCTGCTGGGCGGCGTCGATGATGGCCTCGTGATCGAGGTACGAGTCGGCGGCGCGTGCGGGCCCGACGTTGTACGCCTCGTCGGCGTACCGGACGTGACCCGAGTGCTTGTCGGCGTCGCTGTAGACCGCGACTGTCTCGATACCGAGCTCCTCGCACGCCCGCATCACGCGGACGGCGATTTCGCCGCGGTTCGCGACGAGGACCTTCTCGAACATCTCTGACAATCCGTTCTATGGACGCCCTACTCATAGCTTCGGTTCGAACCCGCTCGTTCGTTCGGAGACGAAACGAGCGGGTTCGAATCCGTTACCGTGTGCCCCACTCGGTCGACAAACGGTCAGACTCGGAGCATCGAGCGCGTCGCTCAGAACCGGTCGCGGCGGCCCGCGGCGGCCCACGCGTCCGTCGGCGCGCCGTCCGGGACGCGGCGCCCGTGGCCGTCGAGGCCGGCGATGCGGCCGGCGAACGCCCACTTCTTCCCGTCCCACGTCTCCTCGTCGTCGCCGTCGGGGGCCTCGGCTTCGAGGCGCGCGAGGTGCGCGCTCACCGCGGCCGCGATGGCGGCGGCTTCCTCGTCGGTCGCGTCGTCGGGAATCGAGATGTCGGGGTCGGTCACGGCCATCACAGCGGGATGTTCCCGTGTTTCTTCTCGGGGGTGTCCTCGCGCTTGCTCGCGAGCATCTCCAGGTCCTGAATCAGGCGCGGCCGGGTCTCTGTCGGCTCGATGACGGCGTCGAGGTAGCCGCGGTCGGCGGCCGTGTACGGGTTCGCGAACTCCTCGCGGTACTCGTCGATGAGCTGCTCGCGGAGCTCGTCCGGATTTTCGGCGTCCGCGAGCTCCTCGCGGTAGAGGACGTTGACGGCGCCCTTCGGCCCCATCACGGCGATTTCGGCGGTCGGCCACGCGTAGTTGACGTCCGCGCCGAGGTGCTTGGAGGCCATCACGTCGTAGGCGCCGCCGTACGCCTTCCGCGTGATGACCGTCAGCAGCGGCACGCTCGCCTCGGAGTACGCGTACAGCAGCTTCGCTCCGTGGCGGATGATGCCGTTGTGCTCCTGGTCGGTCCCCGGCATGAACCCGGGGACGTCGACGAACGTGACGATGGGGACGTTGAAGGAGTCGCAGAAGCGCACGAACCGGCTGGCCTTCTCGGAGGCCTCGATGTCGAGGGTGCCCGCGCTCACGCGGGGCTGGTTGGCGACCACGCCCACCGAGCGGCCGTCGAGGCGCGCGAACCCGACGACCATGTTCTTCGCGTAGTTCTCCTGGACCTCGAAGAAGGAGTTCTCGTCGACGACGCTGTCCACGACGTCGGTCATGTCGTAGGGCTTGCGGGGCTCGTCGGGGACGATGCTCTCGAGGGCGTCGTCGCGGCGCTCGGGGTCGTCGTAGGGCTCCACGCGGGGCGGGTCCTCGACGTTGTTCTGCGGGAGGTAGGAGAGCAGGCGCTTGATGTTGTCGAGGGCCTCCTCCTCGCTGTCGCAGGCGAAGTGCGCGACCCCGGATTCGGAAGAGTGGGTGGTCGCGCCGCCGAGCTCCTCGAAGCCGACCTCCTCGCCGGTGACCGTCTCGATGACGTCCGGCCCCGTGATGAACATGTGGCTGGTGTCTTTCACCATGAAGATGAAGTCCGTGATGGCGGGCGAGTACACCGCGCCGCCCGCGCACGGCCCCATGATGGCCGAAATCTGGGGGACGACGCCGCTGGCCTTCTCGTTGCGCGTGAAGATCTCCGCGAACCCGCCCAGCGAGTCGACGCCCTCCTGGATGCGGGCGCCCGCGGAGTCGTTCAGGCCGACGACGGGCGCGCCCACCTCCATGGCCTTGTCCATGACCTTGCAGACTTTCTCGGCGAACACCTCGCCGAGGCTGCCGCCGAAGACGGTGAAGTCGTGGGCGAACACGAAGACGGTGCGGCCGTTGACCTCGCCGTAGCCCGTCACGACGCCGTCGCCGGGGAGCTGTTTCTCCTCCATCCCGAAGTTGTGGCTGCGGTGGGTGCGCAGCTGGTCGAACTCGTTGAAGGTGCCGTCGTCGAGGAAGTAGTCGATGCGCTCCCGGGCGGTCATCTTCCCCTTCTCGTGCTGGGACTCGATGCGGTCCTCGCCGCCGCCGAGGAGTGCACGCTCGGTCTTCTCGCGCAGTTCCTCGATGCGCTCTTCCATCGTCATCTGATTGTGCGTGGTTTCCGCGACCTGCGGCAAAAGGATTCCGAGACGACGAGCCACCAGCGAGCCGCGCTGTCCCTACAGCACGGACTGGGACCGGCGCAGCCCGAGGAAGGAGGCGACGGCGAGCGCGGCGGTGACGAGGAGGAACACCTGCGTCTGGTCGACGGTGACGCCGAGCAGCGACAGCGGCGCGACGGCGACACCGAGCGCGTCGGCGAGCCCGGAGACGAACGTGAAGATGAGGAACACGGGGATGGCGACGCCGACGGCGTACAGCCACGGCGTCGACAGCGAGCGCGTCAGCGACCCGGCGCCGCGGCCGAGCTCCTCGGTCGCGGTCGTGCCGAGCACCCAGCCGGCGAACAGCAGGAAGCCGACCAGCCCGCCGGTCAGCAGGAGGTCGACGACCGGCCCGGCGACGACGCCGAAGATGTCGGCGTCGAGCGCGCAGACGCTGCCGGTGACGGCGAACAGGCCGACGAGGCCGCCGACCGCCGCGCGCCGCGAGACGCCGTACTCGTCGACGAGGAAGGAGACCGGAATCTCCAGCATCGAGATCGACGATGACAGCGCGGCGAGCAGCACGACGCCGAAGAAGACGACGCCGACGACCCGGCCGTACGGGAGCGCTTCGAGAGCGCCCGCGAGGCTGACGAACAGCGCGCCGGGGCCGCCGCCGCCCGCGCCCGCGCCGAGCGCGAACAGGATGGGGAAGACGGCGACGCCCGCGAGCACGCCGACGAGCGTGTTGAGCACCGCGATGGCGGCGCCGTCGGCGGCCAGCGAGCGGTCCTCGCCGAGGTAGGACGCGTACGTGAGCATCGTCCCGGCGCCCAGCGACAGCGTGAACAGCGCCTGGCCCGCGGCCGCGGGGAGGATGTCCAGGAAGTTCGCTTGCAGGTACGCGACGTCCGGCGAGAGGAAGAACGAGACGCCCTCGGCGGCGCCGTCGAGCGTGACGCCCCAGACGGCGAGGCCGGCCAGCAGCACGACGATGGCGGGCATCATCAGTTTCGTCGCGGTCTCGATGCCGTTGCGGACGCCCCGGTGGACGATGAACGCGGTGATGGCGAGGAAGACGAGGTGAAACGCCACCGCCTCGAGTCCGTAGTTGACGGCCTCGAAGTGCGCGCCGGGGTTGGCGAAGTACGCGCCCGTGAAGCTCTCCGCGAAGTACCGGACGATCCACCCGCCGACGACGCTGTAGAACGACAGCAACACGACGGCGGTGACGACGAAGACGTGCCCGAACGCCGACCAGTACTTCGACTCCGAGAGCTCGGAGAGCGCGCCCACGGGGTTGCGTCGGGAGCGCCGCCCGATGACGAACTCTGCCAGCAGGCCGGGGACGCCGACCAGCAGGATGATGCCGAGGTAGACGACGAGGAACGCCGCGCCGCCGTTCTCGCTCGTCATCCACGGGAACCGCCAGAGGTTCCCGAGGCCGACCGCCGAACCGACGGCCGCGAGGATGAACCCGAGCCGGGTCTGCCAGGACTCACGTGTCATTGTGAGGGCGTAGCAACCCCCCGCATTTGAGAGTTCCGTCTGAGGAACCGTCAACTCGCGATATTCGCCGCGAAAATAGCCTGATAGACCGTTATAGAACTTCGATTTCGGGGCGAACTCCGGCCCCGAGTGAGGATTCCTAGGCGAGGATGATCGCGGCGTCGAGGACGCCCGCCTTCACGAGGAGGTCCTGGACGCCCAGGACGAGCGTGAGGCCGATGCCGGCCGGGATAACGAGGCGCACCCACCACAGCCACAGCGTGGTGAAGCCGTCGCCGAACGAGCTCCCGAGACCGAGCTCCTCGGTCGCGGGGCCGTACGCGATCCAGCCGACGAACAGCGAGAACAGCAGCACGACCAACGGCAGCAGCAGGCTGAACACGATGGCGTTGTACCAGCTGAGGGTGCTCGTCGACAGCGCGGTCGGCACGCCGAGCAGGAAGATGAACCCGCCGAGCGCGCCCGCGACGGTCTTGCGGCCGTAGTCGTACTTGTCGACGATGTACGACGTCGGCGTCTCCAGCAGGCTGATCGCGCTGGACAGCGCGGCGAGCAGCAGCACGACGAAGAACACGACGCCGAGAAGCTTACCGCCGGGGAGTTCGCCGAACGCGGTTGCGAGGCTGACGAACGTGGTCGGGATGCCGCCGGAGCCCGGGTCGATGCCGTTGGCGAACAGCACGGGGAAGACGACGAACCCGGCGAGCAGCGCGACGAGCGTGTTGATGACGACGATGGCGCCGCCGTCCGCGGGGAGGCTGTCGTCGCGCCCGAGGTAGGAAGCGTACGCTATCATCACGCTGAACCCGAGCGACAGCGTGAAGAACGCCTGCCCGACGGCGGACGGGATGATGGACGCGAGGTTGTCGGCGATGTAGCCGAAGTCGGGCGACAGGTAGTAGGTGTACGCCGCGCTGGCGCCGTCGAGCGTCGTCCCCCAGACGCCGAGGCCGAGGAGCAACACGACGATGGCGGGAATCATGAACTTGGTCGCGCGCTCGATGCCGTTCTCGACGCCGAACGCGACGATGCCGATGGTGATGCCCATGAAGATGGCGTGCGTGCCGACGGCCAGCGGGCTGGCGGACACGGAGCCGAAGAAGCCACCGGCGTTGCCGAAGTACGCGCCGGTGGCGCTACCGGCGATGTAGCTGAGCACCCAGCCGCCGATGACGCTGTAGAACGCGAGCGTCACCATCGAGGAGAGGACGCCCAGCGTGCCGGCGAACGACCAGCTACCGAAGCCGAGTTCGCGGAACGCCGAGATGGGGTTCTGGTTGCTGCCGCGGCCGATGACGAACTCCATCAGCATCGCCGGGAAGCCGAACAGGAAGACGATCGCGAGGTAGACGACGAGGAACGCGGCCCCGCCGTTCGACCCCGTCTGGAACGGGAACGACCAGATGTTCCCGAGCCCCACCGCCGATCCGACGGCGGCGAAGATGAAGCCGATTCTCGTGGTCCAGGTCTCTCGTTCTGCCATGGTCTACCACGCCGTACCCACGCCGCTAATTAAAAACCGTACGGTCTCCGCGTCGGTTTCCGGCGCTGAGGGTATAATGCATCAGTAGTACAACATACATCTACGTGGTAGTGATGCCTGCTAACGTACGACTTATCAGCGCGGCGCCCGCGCGACTACCACGTGCAGGTCGACCTGAGTCACCGAATCGAGACCGGGATGCAGACGTTCCCGGGCGACCCCGCGGTCGCCGTCGACGAGCACGCCACCCACGAGGAAGACGGCTTCCACGTCGACGCCGTCGCGTGCGGCAGCCACACCGGCACTCACGTGGACGCGCCGTCGCACGTGATTCCGGGCGGCAGCGACCTCGACGCGTTCCCCGTGGAGCGGTTCGCCTTCGACGCCGTGCGCGTCGACTGCCGCGACCTCGGCGCGCGCGACCCCATCCCCGAATCCCGCGTCCCCGACGCCGACGCGGGCCTCGCGGCGTTCTGGACGGGCTGGGACGCTCACTGGAACACGGACCGCTACCTCGACCACCCCTACCTCTCGCCAGAGGCGGCAGCGGCCTGCCGTCGACGCGGGTTCGACGTCGCCGTCGACGCGCTCAACCCCGACCCGACGCCGTCGCCGAACGCCCGCGACGACGAGCCGACGGGCTTCCAGGCCCACCACGCGCTGCTCGGCGACGACCTGCTGATTCTGGAGAACCTCACGAACCTCGGTCGCGTCGGCGAGCGGTTCGAACTCCGCGCGTACCCGCTCGCGCTCGCCAGCGACGGCGCCCCCGTGCGGGCGGTCGGCGTCGACCGCGAGACGTAGCGCCTCAGTCGAGCGGCCAGTGCTCGCGGTGGGCGTCGATTGCCTCGTCGACCGCGCGCTCCGCGGCCGCCGTGTTGCCGTCGATGTACGCGAACGGGTCCTCGACGCCCGTCTCGCGACCGAGCACGCCTTCGAGCACGCCGAGCGTCGCGTACGCGAGGTGGCTGAGGTGGTAGCCGCCCTCCTGCACGACGGCGAGCGAGCCGTCCGCGTGCGCCGCGGCGAACTCCCGCGCCTGCGCGCCGAGGTCCTCGAAGCCGCCCTTCGTCACCGTATTTCGGCCGAGCGGGTCCATCGTCCCCGCGTCCTGGCCCGCGCTCACGAGCAGCGCGTCCGGGCCGTAGGCCGCGAGGATGGGTTCGACGAGCGCGTCCATCGCGTAGCGGTACCCGTCGTCGCCAGTTCCCGGCGGCAGCGGCACGTTCACCGTGTAGCCGTCGCCGTCGCCCGCGCCGCGTTCCGTGAGGTCGCAGGTCTGGGGGTGGGTGTCCTCGCTCCACGTGTCGTGGTCCTCGTGGAGGCTCACGACGAGCACGTCCTCGCGCTCGTAGAAGATGTCCTGCGTGCCGTTCGCGTGGTGGACGTCCCAGTCGAGGACGGCGACGCGCTCGGCGCGGCCCGTGTCGAGCAGGTGCGCGGCGGCGACGGCGACGTTGTTGAAGAAGCAGAAGCCGTCGCTCTGCGCGCGCTGGGCGTGGTGGCCGCTCGGCCGGACGAGCGCGTACGGGACCTCCGGGAGGCCCGCGTCGACGGCGCGCTCCGCGGCCGCGACGGCGCCGCCAGCGGAGACTTTCGCGGCTCGGTACGACTCCGCGTTCCCGCCCGTTTCCGGGGTGAGCCGACCGCCGCCGGCCGCCGCCCAGTCGCGGACCTCGTCGACGTACGCGGGGTCGTGGACGCGCTCGATCTGCGCGCGCGTCGCCGGGTCGACGTCCGCCCACGTCGCGTGGTCGTCGAGTTCCGCTCGGACGATGGAGACGACGTTTCGGATGCGCTCCGGGCGGTCGGGGTGGGGCTCGCGCACCGCGAGCCGGCCCGTCCACGGCGCGTCGAACTCGCCGTCGGGCGCGACGTGTGCGAGCGCGGCGTCGTCGTAGTAGACGCGGAGCTCCGACATCGTCACCACCAGCGGTTCTCCTGCAGCCGATTCACGGCCTCCCGAATCGTCTCCTCGTCCCGGGAGAACGTGAACCGCACCCAGCCGGATTCGGCGTCCTCGTCCGTGTAGAAACTGCTGCCGGGGACGACGGCGACGCCGGCTTCGCGGACGAGCCGGCGGCTGAACTCCGCGTCCGACTCGTCAGTCGGGTACCGCGCCATCACGTAGTACGCGCCGTCCGGGACGACCGGGTCGAGGCCCGCTTCTTCGAGCCCCTCGCAGAGGACGTCCCGGCGCTCCTCGTAGGAGTCCGAGAGGTCGGTGTAGTAGGACTCGGGTAGCGAGAGCGCCTTCACGCCCGCGCGCTGGAACGGCGTCGGCGCACAGATGGTGGTGTAGTCGTGGACCTTCCGGAGCTCCCGGGAGAGGTACTCGGGCGCGAGACAGAAGCCGACGCGCCAGCCGGTGACGCTGAACGTCTTCGACATCCCCGTGCAGACGACCGTGCGCGCCGCGAGGTCGCCGACCTCCACGGGGCTGAGGTAGTCGTCGTCGTAGACGATGTGCTCGTAGATCTCGTCCGTCACCACGAGCAGGTCGTGCTCGAAGACGATCTCCTCGATGCGTTCGAGCTCCTCCCGGGTGAACACCTTCCCCGTGGGGTTCATCGGCGTGTTCAACACGAGGATGCTGGCGTCCTCGGCGGCGGCTTCGAGCCGCTCCTCGGGGAGTTCGAGCGTGTCCGTGATGTCGATGGGGACGGGCTCGGCGCCCGCGAACCGCACCGCGGGGATGTAGCTCTCGTACACCGGCTCGAAGTAGACGACTTCGTCGCCGGGCTCGGCGAGCGCGAGCATCGTCGAGACGAGCGCCTCGCTGGTGCCCGTGGTGACGGTCACCTCCGTCTCCGGGTCGTAGTCGACGCCCTTCCAGTCGGCGTACCGCTCCGAGATGGACTCCCGGAGGTCCGGGAGCCCCCAGGTGATGGTGTACTGGCTCTCCGCGTCGATGGCGTCCTTCGCCGCCTGCTTGATTTCGGCGGGCGCCTCGTCGACGTCCGGGATGCCCTGCGAGAGGTTGATGGCGCCGTGGCGGTGGGCCTCGCGGGTCATCTCGCGGATGACCGACTCCGAGACCACGTCCAGCCGGTCGGTGCCCACGTCGCGGGCCGGCCGCAGTGAGTCGTCGACCATGTTAGACGGCGAACTTCTGTTCGAGGAGTCGCACGAGCAGGTACGCGGCGAGGCGCTCGGTGCCTTCCGTGGAGTCGTACCGGGGCGCCACCTCCATCATGTCGACGGCGCCGACGGCGTCGTGGCTGCCGAGAATCGCCATCGTGTCCAGCGCCTGGTGTGGCGTCAGGCCGCCGGGCGTCGGCGTGCCGGTGCCGGGCGCGAACCCGGGGTCGACGGCGTCGATGTCGAACGTGACGTACACCGCGTCGGTGTCCTCTGCGGCCGCCTCGACTGCGTCCTCCACGACGGGCGCGATGCCGCGGTCCTCGACGTCCGCCATCGTGTAGAGGTTCAGCCCGCTCTCGTCGGCGAACTCGAAGAAGTCCGGGGACTCGTAGCCGCGGATGCCGACCTGACTGACCGAGTCGTAGTCGACAGCGGGGAGGTCCGCGATTCGCGCGGTGCTGGAGCCGTGGAAGTCGGTGCCGAACAGCGGGCTCTCCGAGACGGTGTCCGTGTGCGCGTCGATCTGCACGAAGCCGACGCTGTCGTGGCCGCTGCCTTCGACGAACCCGCGGAACGACGGGAACGTGCAGTAGTGGTCGCCGCCGAGCATGACGGGGAACGTCTGGGACGCCACCGTGGCAGCGTGGGCGGTGATGCTCTCGGCGGTCTTCTCGGCGTCCATCGGGAACAGCGGCACGTCGCCGACGTCCGCCACGGAGAAGTCGTCGAAGTCGATCTGGTCGCCGGTCCGCATGTTCGTGAGCGCGCCCTTGTACGCCGAGAGGTACGCCCACCAGTTGCTCGCCTCGCGGATCGCGCCGGGGCCGTACCGCGTGCCCGGGCGGTTCGACACCGCGCCGTCGTACGGGACGCCGAAGACGGCCGCCTCGACGTCACCGACGTCGTCGACGTCGCGGAGGTCGCCGTCGAGGAACGTGTCGATGCCGGCGTACGCGAGTTCGACGCCGGCGCCGGGCGTCGACTCCCGGAACGCCGACGCGCGGTCCTGGGGCGCCGTCATCGCTTCGCCTCCTCGTCGAGACGGAGCGCAGCGCGGTCGACGCCGGGAGATACAGCCACTGTCGGGTAGGATGTGTCGAGTGCCATTGTTTCACAATGTGGCAATCAGGTGCCATCGGAGGTCGGTCGGCGCGGACCATAAACATTGCCTGCGGGCGACCGTGTCAACAGAAACCAAACCTTGGTGTGTGCCGTCCGCGTACCCCGTCCCAAGGATGGACGCGGACCTGGACAGACGGACCTACGACCTGCTTCGCCTCGTCGACCGCCACGGTCCCATCGGCAGCATCCAGCTCGTCGAGCTGATGCAGCTCCGCGGCTACGACATCAAAGACCGCACCATACGGCTCACGCTCTCCGAGCTCGACAGCATGGGGCTCACCGAGAAGGTCCCCGGGAAGGGGCGCCGACTCACGGACAGCGGCCGGACGGAGTTAGAACAGGGCGACGTGAGCGGCCGTCTGGAGCAGATCCGCGCCCAGATCGCGACGCTCACCAGTCGCGTGAGCTACGACCCCATCGAGGACACGGGCGTGCTCGTGGCGTCCTGCGCGTTCGTCGACGAGGAGCACGTCGACGACGCGCGCTCGCTCGTCGAACGCCTCGAATCGCTCCCGCTCGGCCCGATTCCCGTCTCCCTCGAGGAGGCTGCCGACAGCGAGCCCGGCGACTACCGGCTGCTCGCCCCGTCGAGCATCACCCTCGACGGCGTCCTGCTCGCGCACGGCGTCAACGCGAACCTCTCGACGGCGGGCGTCCTGGAGTACGAGCCGTCCCGCGAGGACGACCCCGACGGCGAGACCAGCGCCGCCGACCTCGGCGGCGAGATCACGCGCTACGTCGACGTCATCAACGGCGAGGGCTCGTCCATCGACGTCATCTCACTGCTCATCCAGGCCGGCCGCGGCGACGTCAGAAGCATCCTCGAGGACGGCGAGTCGGGCTTCCTCATCGGCGACGACCGCGAGTTCCCCATCAACCGCTACGAGGAAGCGCGCGACCTGACGCTGTCCACGCGCGCGAAGCTCGGCGGCGCCGTCGACCTGCGCCGCCCGCGCGAGCAGGCGAACGCCTCGAACGCGACCCTGACGTGGGCGTTCGGCTCGATCACGTACGTCGGCAGCGGCGAGCTGCTGCTCACCGCGCTCCACGAGTACGGCCTCGCGGACGACTGGGTGACGCTGTACGGGACGGTGCCGAGAAACAGGCTCGGGGTCGTCGAGGCGTCCGTACCGGCCGCCCTCGACGACTAGGTGTCGTAGACGTCCGGCCGCCGGTCGCCGAGCGCGTCGTCGCGCTCGGTCAGCGCCTTCTCGCGAGCCCGCGAGAGGTCGCAGTCCGCGGTCGCGGCGTGACTCCCGGAATCCGGCAGCGGGCCGGCGAGCGGCACGCCGTCCGGCCCGAGAATCACGCTCTGGCCTTCGAACGTGACGCCGCGCTCGGTGCCCGCGCGGTCGGCGGCCGCGACGAACACGCGGTTCGCGTTCGCGGCCGCGACCGACTGGTGGACGCCCATCGTCCAGCCGGCCGGGCGGTCCGAGACCTCCGGCACCCAGTTGGTCGGGAGCGCGACGATGTCCACGCCGTCTCGGGCCTGGGTCACCGTCAGCTCCGGGAACCAGATGTCGTTGCAGATCTGGACGCCGAGCCGGCCGAACGGCGTCTCGAACGCCGGCACGTCGTCGCCGGGCTCGAACCACCGCTTCTCCTCGTTCCAGAGGTGGGTCTTCCGGTACGTGCCCTCGACCCCCTCGGGAGAGACGATCAGCGAGCTGTTGTACCGCGTCTCGCCGTCTTCCTCGGGGAAGCCGCCGACGACCCACGTGTCCGTCTCCGCGGCGACGTCCGCCCACGCCTGGGCGGTCGGGCCGTCCGCGGGTTCGGCGGCCGCGGCGACCTCCTCGTGGGACTCGAAGACGTAGCCGCTGGTCGCGAGTTCGGGGAGGACGACGAGGTCCGAGTCCGCGTGCTCGCGGACCGCCGCGACGGTCGTCTCGCGGTTCGCCTCGACCGCGCCGAACTCCGGGACCGTCTGGACGACCGTGACGCGGGCGTCTCCGGCGGGCGACCTCACTCCCAGATCCCTCCGGAGAGCCGGTCGATGGCGGTCATCACGACGACCGTGAGCAGGATGAACACCGTGCTCGCGGCCGCGATGGTCGGCGGGTACGAGTACCGCAGCTGGTTGAAGATCACGATGGGGATGGTGTCCACGAGGAACAGCGACAGCAGCCACGCGATGATGTACTCGTTCAGCGAGAGGATGAACGCGAACAGCGCGCCCGAGATCACGTTCGTCCGCAGCAGCGGGTACGTGACGGTGCGGATGGTGCGCACCGGGGACGCGCCGAGGTTCATCGCGGCCTCCTCGTAGGTGCGGTCGATTTCGCCGAGCCCCTGGGAGATGAGGATGAACGGGAACGGCGCGTAGAAGATGCCGTGCGCGACCATGATGGCCACGCTGTTCCCCGCGAGCCCGAGCTGCAGGAAGAACACGAGGAACGCCACCGCGATGATGACCGGCGGGATCAGGATGGGGAGCACGCCGAACGTCGCGAGCACGCGGTCGACGCCGTAGTCGAAGCGGTCGAGCGCGAACGCGAGGATGCCGCCGATGGACGTCGCCAGCAGCGCCGCCGCCCCCGCGATGGAGAGGCTGTTGACGAGCGCGAGCGTCCACGACGAGTTAGTGAAGAACTCGACGTACCACCGCATGCTGAAGCCGCTCGGCGGGAACGTCAGGAACTCCGACGGCGTGAACGACACGGCGACGATGATACCCAGCGGCGCCGCGACGAACAACATTACGAGGAAGACGTACGCGCGGAACGTCGCCCGCGTGATCGCCTCCCGCGTGTTCGAGTCGACGGCCGTCACGGCGTCGCTGACGGCGCCCGCGACGGCGCTCGCCGCGGCCGTGACGCCGACGGCCGCCGCCGCGCTCCGGAGCACGCCGAGCGCCTGCGACGCGAGTGTCTCCGAGCCGGGGCCGTACCCGGCGTCGTCGTCATCGTCGATGACGTCGTCGGTGCCGCCGAGGCCGCCCGCCGAAACGTCGGTCACGCGCAGCAACACCCACAGGAACGCCAGCACGACGAACACCAGGCCGATGCTCATCGCCGCGCCGAACGGGTAGTTGCTCTCGCCCATGATCTGCTGCTCGATGAGCACGGGCAGCGTGCGCTGGGCCGTGCTGCCGAGCAGCCGCGGGAGCACGTACGCCCCGAGCGCGAGGATGAACACGAGCGCGGTGCCGCTGGCGATGCCGTTCTGGGACAGCGGCAGCGTCACGCGGCGGAACGTCCGCGCCGGGCCGGCGCCGAGGTTCTTCGACGCCTCCAGCAGCTCGCCGTCGATGTTCCGCAGACTGGAGTACAGCGTCAGCACCATGAACGGCAGGAACACGTACACCATGCCGACGACCAGCCCCCAGTAGCCGGGGTAGAACGACTGGTGTTCGGCGAGCAGACCGGTGGCGACGCCGATGGAACTGACGATGCCGCGGGACGCGAGGATGACCTGCCACGCGTACGCCCTGATGACGTACGTGATCCACAGCGACGAGACGATGGTGACGAGCAGGACGCTGCGCAGCCACGGCGTCTCGAGCTTCGCGAGGAAGTACGCGAGCGGGTACCCCAGGAACAGCGACACGACCGCCGTGATCAACGCGAGTTCGATGGTCAGCCAGAGCTGTTCGAGGTACAGCGACGTCGTGAGGAAGCGCCGGTAGTTCTCCAGCGTGAACCCCACCTCGTAGGTGCCGCCCGGGATGTTCACCCAGAAGCTGAACACGACGAGCAGCCCCAGCGGGATGAGGAACACGAACACCAGCCACGTCAGCGGGTACGACAGCACGTACCACTTCGCGTGGTCCTTCAGGCCGGCGCGCCCGGACTCGGTGGCGTCCTCGGTTGTTTCAGTCGCCATCTATCTGTTCACGAGCCGGCAGTCGTCGGCGTCAACCGACACCACCACGCTGTCGTCTGGTTCGCGGTCCTCGCTGCCGCTGCGGCGCACGACCACGAGTTCGCGGCCCGCCGCCGTGTCGAGGCGGAACTCCACGCTGCTGCCGAGGTGGCGCTTGAACGTGATCTCACCCTCGAACGTGTTCTCGGCGTCGCCGCCGTCCGCCGTCGCGTCCCCGAACTTGAAGCGCTCCGGCCGGACGACGACGGAGACGCTGTCGCCGACGTCGACGTCGACTCCCGACACCGTCCGCATCGTCGCGTCGCCGACGTCCACGGAGACGTAGTCGCCGTCCACGTCGACGACGTCGCCGTCGAAGATGTTCGCGGTGCCGAGGAAGTCCGCGACGAACCGCGTGTCGGGCTCGTCGTACACCTCGCCCGGCGGCCCGACTTGCTCGAAGTGGCCCTCGTTCATCACGGCCAGCCGGTCGGACATCGTCAGCGCCTCCTCCTGGTTGTGCGTGACGAAGACGGTCGTGATGCCGATCTCCTGCTGGATGCGGCGGAGCTCCACCTGCATCTGCTCGCGGAGCTTCTTGTCGAGGCTCGCGAGCGGCTCGTCGAGCAGGAGCGCGTCCGGCTTCGGGGCGAGCGCGCGAGCGAGCGCGATGCGCTGCTGCTGGCCGCCCGAGAGCTGGTCGGGGTAGCGGTCACCGGTGTCCGGGAGTTCGACGAGTTCCAGCATCTCCGCGACCCGGTCGTCGATCTCCTCCTGCGTGTAGCCGCCGTCGGCCTCCATGCCGTACGCGACGTTCTCGTGGACGGTCATGTGCGGGAACAGCGCGAAGTCCTGGAACACCATCCCGGTGTTGCGCTCGTACGGCGGCGCGTCCGTGACGTCCTTGTCGTCGATGCGGACGGTGCCACTGGTGGGCATCTCGAAGCCCGCGATGGTGCGGAGGGTCGTCGTCTTCCCGCAGCCGGAGGGACCGACGAGGGTGACGAACTCGCCGCTCTCGATGTCGAGGCTGACGCCGTCGACGGCGAGGACTTCGTCGCCGTACCGCTTCGTGATGTCGACGAGTGAGATTCCGCTCATCAGTTATTGATGATGAACTCGTTCCACTGCTCGCTGACCCAGTCCGAGTCGTCGCCGACGTAGAGCTCGTACTTCGGCACGATAGCCTCCGACGGGCCGGGGCCCGCGATGGTCTCGTAGGTCTCGTCGTCGATTCCGGAGTGCTGGCGTTCGATGGTCGGGCTCGTGTAGAGGTTCTCGGCGACCCGGTCCTGGATTTCCGGTCGGCTGGCGAAGTCGATGAACTCGCGGGCCTCGTCGGCGAGGTCCGTCGAAGCCAGCGTCACCCAGTGCCCGGAGTCCAGAATCGAGCCTTCCTCGACGAAGTTCGTCTGTACGGGCGCGCCCTCGTCCTGCATGACGAGGGTGACGTCGTTGTACAGCATGCCCGCCGGCACCTGGCCGTCGCGGAGGCGCTGCTGGAACTCCGCCTCGTTGGCGTACCAGAAGTTCGCCTGCGGCTTGACCTCCTCGAGCTTCTCGAGGACGTCGAGGATGCCGTCGCGGGTGTTCAGGACGTCCTTCCCGTCGAAGTGCACGTTCGCGGTGACCTCCAGCAGGAAGGAGTTGGACGCGTACGTCAGCAGTCCGAGCTGGTCCTCGTACTGGGAGTCCCAGAGGGCCTCCCAGCTGTCGACCGGGTCCTCGATGACGTCGGTGTTCTGCACGAGGTTGATGTACCACGACAGCGCGCCGATGCTGACGAGGCCGTCGTCGGACTCGCGGAGCAGCGAGTCCTGGATGTACTGGGTGTTCTCGAAGTCCCCGGAGTCCCAGACGTGCCAGAGGTCGGAGTTCATCCCCTGGAGGACGCCGGTGTTCGCCATGATGGCGACGTCGACGGGTGCTTCGCCCGCGGAGACGGCGTTCTCGTACTGCGTGAGCGCCTCCTCCGAGGTCGGCTGCGCCTCGGACTCCACCTCGTAGTCGACCTGTTCGCGGAACGGCTCGAACAGCTGTTCTTCCATGACTTCCTGGAAGACCCCGCCGTAGACGGCGACGTTCAGTGGCCCGCTGGAGCCACCGCCGCCGCCACCGAGAATGCTTGCGCAGCCCGCGAGGCCGCTGAGCGCGACGGTACCCGCCGCGGTAGTCGTCCGAAGGAAGTCCCGCCGTCCGTGAGAGTTTGTACCTGGCATGTACTTGCCACCGTGTCACCCAATCACAGATTACGCACCATAAGTGTTCCTACCCGGCGCATCCCATATCCTCAGTTTGTGTTCACATATCGCACCGTGTAAAGAACAGTCGGCGACGATTCCCTCTCGAAGCGAACAAACGTCCAGCGCGTCAGCCGAGACTGGACAGTTCCGAACGCGGCCGGACGTCGGCGAGGGTCTCCCAGTCGGCGGCGACGCCGGCTTCGACGCAGCGCGCGATGACACACTCCGCCGCGCCGGCGTACGTCAGCGACGCGAACGTCCAGCCCGGCTGCCCCCACGGGAACGGCCCGGACTCCCGCGGCCGCCGCAGGTCGAGGACGCCGCCGAGGTTCGCCCGCGTCCCCGCCGCGAGGTCGCGGGTGGCGTCGTAGCGCGCGAGCGGCACCTCGCGGTTGTCCGCGACGAGCAGCCCCGTCTCGCCCGCGACCGCGCCCGCGACGTCCGTCCGCCCGGCGTCGATGAGCAGCGACACGAGGTCGAGAGTCGCGCGCTCGTCCCCGATGACGTCCGTGAACCGTCGGATCGCGCCGCCGTGCTCAGCCGGCTCGGGGTCGTCGTACGGGAGCGACTCGGGGGCCGGGTCGGCGTGGTACTCCACCAGACCGAGCGTGTCCGGGTGGCTGTCGATGCCCGCCGACAGCAACACGCCGTCGACGGTGACGCTCGACGGCACCGCGGCCTCGACCGCGTCGCCGCCGTCGACCGACTCGACCGACGCGACGACGGGCGAAATCGGCGACTCGTCGATCGCGGCCAGCACCGCGTCGAGGGTCTCCCGCTCCGATTCGGGGACGCGCACGGTGCCGACGACGACGTCGCCCGCGTCCTCTCGGGGGTCGTAGGTCACCCGGCTCGTGAGGTCCGCGAGTCGCTCGCGGACGTGTTCGACCCGGCCGCGTACCCCCCCGCGTTCGAGCTCCGCGCGTCCCGCGTCCGTCAGCACGCGTCCTTTCCCGCCGGCTTTCTCCGTGAGGCCGGCGTCGTCGAGGTCCGCGAGCGTCAGCCGGACGGTCCGCTCGGTCAGCGAGTACCCGCGCTCGCGGAGGTGATCCGTGAGGTGGACGCTCCCGACGGGCTCGTGTTCGGCGAGCAGCCGGAGGACGTCGTACGTCCGCTGGTCGGTCTCGACCATTTCACTCCTGCGCAGCGGCGAGGTCGTCCGCGAGTTCCGCGAACGCCTCGACGTGCGCGTCCACGTCTCCCTCGTCGTGCTGGACGCTCAGCGTCCACTGCTGGGACGCGTCGTGGGGGTGCGGGAACACGCCCTCGTTGACCATCCCCACCCAGTACGCCTCGTGGAGCGTCTCGTCGACGTGCTCCCAGTCGCGGAACGTCCGAATCGGCTCGTCGGTGAAGTGGACCATCCCCTGCGAGCCCGCGGTCTTCACCTGCGCGTCGAGGCCCGCGTCCGCGGCGACCTCGCGGTAGCCTTCCGCGAGCCGCTCGTTGAGCGCCTCGACGTGGGCGTAGGCGTCGTCGTCGAGAACCTCGCGGAGCGTCACGCCGACCGCGCGCAGCGCCAGCGGGTTCCCGTTGTACGTCCCGTAGTGGGCCGCGCCCGTCGCGACGCCCTTCTGGAGGTCCGCCGCGATGAGCTCCATGATGTCCTCGCGGCCGCCGAACGCGCCGACCGGGTAGCCGCCGCCGATAGCCTTCGCGAGCGCGACGAGGTCCGGCTGGACGCCGTAGTACTCGGCGCCGCCGCCGGGCGCGAGCTTCACGCCGGTCTTCACCTCGTCGAAGATCAGGACGACGTTGTACTCGTCGGCCAGCTCGCGCAGCCGGACCAGGAAGTTGTCTTCCGGTTCCACGAGCCCGAGGTTCAGGCACGCCGGCTCGACGAGAATCGCGGCGACGTCCGAGCCGTGCTCGCGGAGCAGGGCCTCGACGCTGTCCGCGTCGTTGTACTGCGCGAGCAGCACGTCCTCGGGGACCGCTTCGGGGATGCCCTGGGATTCTTTCACCGGGTTCGGGTCGGCCGCCGGGCCCGCCTGCTCGACGGGCGGCATCTTGCTCACGAGCGCGGGGTCGTGGGCGCCGTGGTACGCGCCCTCCATCCGAATTAGCTTCTCGCGGCCCGTGTACGCCCGCGCGAGCCGCGTGGCGTGCATCACGGCCTCGGTCCCGCTGTTCGTGAACCGCACCCGCTCGATGGCCTCCCAGCGGTCGATGAGCGGCTGCGCGGCGTACTCGATGAGCCCGCTCGGCCGCGTGTACAGCGTGCCGTCGCCGATCTGGTCGATTGCGGCGTCGCTCAGGTCGGGGTGAGCGTGCCCGACGAGCTGCGTGCCGTTGTTCAGCGCGAAGTCGAGGTACTCGTTGCCGTCGACGTCGTACAGCGACGCGCCCTCCGCGCGCTCGGCGTGAACGGGGTGGGGGTCGTACGCCCGAAACGTGCTGCAGACGCCGGCGGGGACGACCTCTCGGAGGTCGTCGGCCATCGCCGCGGAGTTCGGCGTGCGCTCGCGGTAGCGCTCGCGTTCGCGCGCCAGCAGTTCCTCGGGGGTCAGCTCGCCGGGCGGTTGCTGTTTCATACCGGAATACCACTTCCGCTTCTAGCGCGGAGAGAGATAAATCTGTGGGCGGTTCGCGCCCGGCACTTAAGTGAACGAGCTGACAACACCCGCCTATGCCCTCCGACAGGCGACTGCTCGCGGGCGGCGCGGGGCTGGTCGCGCTCACCGCCGCAGTCAGCGTCCTCGCGTACCCGGAGATGCCCGCCGAGATGGCGACTCACTGGAACGCCGCCGGCGACGTCGACGGCACGATGCCGCGGGCGCTCGCGTTCGCGTTGTTCCCCGTGCTGAACGCCGGACTGTTCGCGCTGTTCCTCGCGCTGCCCCGTCTCGACCCGCGCACCGACTACGAGCAGTTCCGCGCGGCCTACGACGCCGCTGCACTCGTCACGCTGGCGCTGCTCGCGTACGTGAACGCCGTCGTCGTGCTCGCGAACGCGAGCTACGAGTTCGAACTGCTACAGGCGCTGGCACCCGCAATCGGCGCCGTCTACGCGGTCGCTGGCTACGTCACCGAGCGCGCCGAACAGAACTGGTTCGTGGGCGTGCGCACGCCGTGGACGCTCGAAGACGAGGACGTGTGGAACCGGACGAACCACGCCGCCGGCCGACTGTTCAAGGTCGCTGGCGTGGTCGCCGCGCTCGGCGTCTTCGTCCCCGAGTACGCGCTCGCGCTCGTGCTCGGTCCAGTGGTCGCGATCGCGGTCGCGTCGTTCGGCTACTCGTACCGGCTCTACCACCGCGCGAACTGACGGAGACCGCCCGACTGCGTGGTGGCCGTCGGCACTTTGCGGAGAGAATCAGGTGACGGCGACGGGGTGAGTGAGAAGGGTTGGCTTTATGCGAACCCGCGAGAGCCTTTCGTACGCAAAATGAAGCTCCACGAGTACCAGGCGAAGCAGGTCTTCGCCGAGGTGGGCATCCCGACCCCCGGGTCGACGCTCGCCACGACGGTCGACGAGGTAGTCGAGGCCGCCAGCGACCTCGGCTACCCCGTCGCGGTGAAGGCGCAGGTGCACGTCGGCGGCCGCGGGAAGGCCGGCGGCATCAAGCTCGCCGAGAACGAAGACGAAGCCCGCGAGGCCGCCGAGGACATCCTCGGCATGGACCTCAAGGGGTACACGGTCGACAAGGTCCTCGTCGAGGAGGCCGTCGACTTCACGAACGAGCTCTACGTCGGCGTCACGATGGACCGCGGCGAGGGCCAGCCCGTCGTGATGGTCTCCGAGAAGGGCGGCGTCAACATCGAGGAGGTCGCCGAGGAGGACCCCGACGCCATCGCGCGCGAGCACGTCGACCCCGCGTTCGGCCTGCACCCCTACCAGGCGCGGAAGGTCGTCTACGACGCGGGCATCCCCCGCGAGGTCGCGGGCGACGTCGCGTCCATCCTCACGACGCTGTACGACCTCTACGAGGACCGCGACGGCAGCGACGTGGAAATCAACCCCCTGATGGTCACGTCCGACGACGAGGTCATCGCCGCGGACGCCGTGATGAACATCGACGAGGACGCGCTGTTCCGCCAGCCCGAGCTCGCCGAGATGGAGGAGGAAGCCGCCGAGGACGACCTCGAAGCCAAGGCCAACGAGTACGGCTTCGACTACGTGCGCCTCGACGGCAACGTCGGCATCATCGGCAACGGCGCCGGGCTCGTGATGACGACGCTGGACCTCGTGGACTACTACGGCGGGGAGCCCGCGAACTTCCTCGACATCGGCGGCGGCGCGAAGGCCGAGCGCGTCGCGAACGCCCTCGACATGGTGTTCAGCGACGAGAACGTCGACAGCGTGGTGTTCAACATCTTCGGCGGCATCACCCGGGGCGACGAGGTCGCGAAGGGCATCAACACCGCGCTCGAACAGTTCGACGAGATCCCCAAGCCCGTCGTGGTTCGGCTCGCCGGCACGAACGCCGAGGAGGGCCGCGAGATTCTCAACGACGAGCTGGTGACAGTCGAGGAGACGCTCGAGGGCGCCGTCCAGCGCGCCGTCGAGTACGCTGACGAGGAGGCCACGGAGGTGGACCAATGAGCATTCTAGTCGACGACGACACCCGCGTCGTGGTGCAGGGCATCACGGGCGGAGAAGGGAAGTTCCACGCCGAACAGATGATCGACTACGGGACGAACGTCGTCGCGGGCGCGGTCCCGGGCAAGGGCGGCCAGGAGGTCGCCGGCGTCCCGGTCTACGACACCGTCCACGACGCCGTCGACGAGGAGGACGCCGACGCCTCGGTCATCTTCGTGCCGCCGGCGTTCGCCGCGGACGCCATCTTCGAGGCCCTCGACACGGACCTCGACCTCGCGGTCGCCATCACCGAGGGCATCCCGACCCAGGACATGGCGAAGGTGAACAAGCGCCTGCAGGAGACCGACACCCGCCTGCAGGGGCCGAACTGTCCGGGCATCATCACGCCCGGCGAGGCGAAACTCGGCATCCTCCCCGGCAACATCTTCTCGGAGGGGAAGGTCGGGCTCGTCTCCCGGTCGGGCACGCTGACCTACCAGGTCGTGGACTCGCTCACGCAGCGCGGCATCGGCCAGACCACGGCCATCGGCATCGGCGGCGACCCCATCATCGGCACGGACTTCATCGACGCCCTCGAGCTGTTCGAGGCCGACGAGGACACCGAGGCCGTCGTGATGTGCGGCGAAATCGGCGGCGAGGACGAGGAGGAAGCCGCCGAGTACATCGCCCACAACATGGACACGCCGGTCGCCGGCTTCATCGCGGGCCGCACCGCGCCGCCGGGCAAGCGCATGGGCCACGCGGGCGCCATCGTCTCCGGCAGCGGCACCGGCACCGCGGAGTCGAAGATCGACGCTCTGAACGACGCGGGCGTCCCGGTCGGCGACACCCCCGAGGAAGTCGCCGACAACATCGAAGACCTGCTGTAAGGCAGCGCTACTTCCTTTTATCGCGCCAAGAACGGCCGTGTAGTCGACCGTAAAACGTCGAAACGTGAGGACGGAGCACGGGTCGCGCCGCGTTCGGCCACCCCAGGGCCGGCGCGGTCGACCAGCGCGTTAACCGTTGGCACGCGGGAAGTTAGGTCCACCGGACGCGGGCGGCAGCTCCGGTTCCGACCGTTTCGGCCGGTTCACCGCCGGTAAACTCGGATTAACCGGCGTAAAACGACTGACACGGAGTTCCCGCTTTATCCTCCTGGGGGGCGACGTATCGAGTGTAATGACCGCCGCTGCACCCGACGCCAACCTGCGGGAGTTCTGCGAGCGCTGCGAGGAGGAGACCCGGCACGCGGTCGCGATACAGCTCCGCGTGGAGAACGCCGAGGCGGACAAGCCGAAGTGCTCCCGGGAGCCCTACCGCGTGAGCAAGTGTCTGGTCTGTGACTCGACGGTCACCCGCCGCATGAACGACGCCTGACGACGGGCAGCGAAACGCCTACGTGTCGGGCCTCAGACGGTCAGGTGGATGGAGACCACCCACCGCGTCCACGTCGGCGACGCCCGCGACCTCCCGCTGGCCGACGACGCCGTGGACCTCGTGGTCACGTCGCCGCCGTACCCGATGATCGAGATGTGGGACGAGGTGTTCGCCGCTCTCGACCCCGCCGTCGGGGAGGCTCTCGGCGACGGTGACGGCGAGCGCGCGCACGACCTGATGCTCTCCGTGCTCGACGACGCGTGGTCCGAGGTCGCGCGCGTGCTCGCGCCGGGCGGCATCGCCGTCGTGAACGTCGGCGACGCCACCCGCAACCTCGATCGGTTCCGCGTCTACGACAACCACGCGCGCGTCACCGAGGCCTTCGAGTCGCTGGGCTTCGACCCGCTACCGGGCGTGCTCTGGCGGAAGCCCGCGAACTCCGCGGCGAAATTCATGGGTAGCGGGATGGTGCCGCCGAACGCGTACGTGACGCTCGAACGCGAGCACGTGCTCGTGTTCCGGAACGGCGAACGCCGCGCGTTCGACCCGGGCGCCGACCGCCGCTACGAGGCCGCGTACTTCTGGGAGGAGCGAAACCGCTGGTTCTCGGACGTGTGGGACGACCTCAACGGCGAGCAGCAGGCACTCGCCGACCCCGGGCTACGGGAGCGCTCGGCGGCGTTCCCCTTCGAGCTCCCGTACCGCCTCGTGAACATGTACTCGGTGTACGGGGACACGGTCCTCGACCCGTTCTGGGGGACCGGCACGACGAGCCTGGCGGCCGCCGTCGCGGGTCGGCACTCCGTCGGCGTCGAGCGCGACGCCGCGCTCGCGGACGCCTTCGACGACCGCATCCGCGAGGCGCCCGACCTCTCCCGACGCGTCGTCGCCGACCGCCTCGACGCTCACCGCGAGTTCGTCGACGGCGCCGTGGACGACTTCGACTACCGCGCCGAGCACTACGACGTCCCCGTGCGGACCGCCCAGGAGGAGAGAATCCGGTTCTACGAGGTCGCGGACGTCGAGCCGACGCGGGACGGCTGGCGGGCGACCCACGAGCCCCACGGGGAGTGACTACTGGCAACTAACGTGTATCGAACTGGTCGGCAATTCGTCGGGGCGAATAACCGCCCGCGCGTCCTGTTCCCTGTATGGCATATCGCACCACTGCGGGCTGGTCGCTGCTCACGTCGGGCGTCGTCACGCTGCTGCTGGAGTCGCTTCCCTACGACTCGATGTACTGGGGCATCGGCCTGCTGCTCGTGGGCCTCGCGCTCCTGCTCGTCCGCCAGACGTAGCCGGTGCGGCCCGGGTGTCACCACCTGGTAACTAACCGTCGTGACGTGAGCACCACGTCGAACCGACACGGCCGTAAGCGACTGCAACGCGAAAAAACAGTTAATCGGGTAGGCGTCCCTTACCCAACGTCCCCCGCTACATGCACAGCACTTCCCCCGTCCCCCGGCTCGCCGTAACGCTCCTCCACGCCGCCAGCGAGTCCGCGGCCGTCGTCAAGGCCGCCGCCTTCTGGGCGGCCGTCCTGTTGCCGTTCGGCTTCCTCTGGCTCCTGTTCGACGGCTCGCACGGCCTCTCCGTCCCGCGGACGCTGCTGCGGCTCGCCGCCCTCCACGTCCTCTGTCTGGTGGTCGGCCGCGACTACGCCGCACCGACCGACGACGGCGACTGACGCCGGCCGCCGTCAGTCCTTCCAGAACGCGCCGGTGAACATCACGAACACGGGGATGATTTCGAGGCGACCGATCCACATCAGGAACACCATCAGCAGTTTGCTCGTCGCCGGGAACTCCACGTAGCTCCCGAACGGCCCGAGGAACCCGAACCCGGGCCCGATGTTCCCGAGAGTCGCGAGGCTCGCACTGGTGGCCTCCAGGACGGTCATTTCGAGGCCGACGCGGCCCGCGTCGAGCATGATGAGCACCGTCGCCACGCCGAACGTCAGCAAGTAGAGGAGCGTGAACCCGTAGACTGCACTGACGACGTCCTCGTCGATGACGTGGCCGCCGAGGCGCACTGGCTTCACGGACTCGGGGTGGACGGTCGTGAACAGCTGTCGGCGGATACCCTTGAAGACGACCAGCCAGCGGACGATCTTCACGCCGCCGCCGGTCGACCCCGCGGACCCGCCGATGAACATCGCGAACAACAGGACGCCCTGCGCGGTCGTCCCCCACTCGGCGAAGTTGCTCGTCGCGTACCCCGTGGAGTTCAAAAGCGACGCCACCTGGAAGGTGGCCTGCCGCAGCGAGTTCTCGAGGACGCCCTCGGTGACGCCGCCGAGCTCCAGCGGCGGCGCCGACCCCGTGAACAGGAACCCCCAGAGGATGACGGCGACGCCCGCGTTCGCGCCGAGGTACGCCTGTAACTCGCGGTCCTGCAGGAACTCCGCGTAGTCGTCCTGCAGCAGGAGGTAGAACAGCGCGAAGTTCATCCCCGCGACGAGCATGAACGGGATGACGACCCACTGGACCGCGGGTGAGAACGCTGCGATGCTGTCCGCTTGCGGGGAGAACCCGCCGGTCGGCAGCGTCGTGAAGCCGTGGGCGATGGCGTTGTACGCGTTCATGTCCGGCGCCATCCCCGCGTAGTGGAGCGCGAGCAGGATGGCGACGTACAGCACCGTGAAGCCGATGTAGAACAGCCACAGCAGCCGCGCGGTCTCCGCGATCTTCGGCGTGAGCTTCTGGAGTTCGGGGCCGGGCGCCTCCGACTCGATGAGCTGCGCGCCGTTGACCGCGGCCTCCGGGAGGATGGCGACCATCAGGACGATGATACCCATGCCGCCGAGCCACTGGCTGAGCTGGCGCCACATCAACAGCGCGTGCGAGTGCTGCTCGAAGGAGATCTCCTCGGTGGCTGTCGCTCCGGTCGTCGTGAACCCGCTCATCGACTCGAACAGCGCGTTCACGGGGAGCCGGAGCGCGGAGTCGGTGCCGTAGCCCGCGATCACGTACGGGATCGCCCCGACGACGGCGACCGCCCCCCACGCCAGCGCGACGAGCAACAGCGCTTCCCGGGCGCCCAAGTCGGGGTCGTCGTTCAGCTGTTCGAGCGCGACGCCGACGGCGACCGTGATTCCGATGGCCACCAGGAAGGTGACGGTGTCCTCCCCGTAGAGGAGGCTGACCGCCAGCGGGACGAGCATGGCGACCGCGAGGTACTTGATGACCGTCCCGGTGAACGCGACGCTCTGCCGCCAGTTGACCCGGACTGCCATCACGAACCACCGTGCATTGGGAAACGCTCCAGACGCGAGCGCGAAAAATCCCTCGTTCTCGTCGCGACGGCGCACACCGAGTCGCCCCGCCGGCGAGTGGGACGCCGCTCACGTCGGCGCGTTCCCGTCCCGAAAGCTGGTCAACAGGTACTTTGGAGTCGGCGTCGAAAAGTCGGCCGGAGACCGACTACGATGGGTACCGGCACCGGAGTACCGGCGGACACCGACGACAACTGATGCCACCAGACCTCACCGTCGTCTCGACGATCGTCGCCCTGCCGTTCGTCGCCGCGGCGCTCTCGCCGCTGCTCTATCGCGCCCTCGGCGAACGCACGGGCTACGCGGGCGCGCTCGTCGCCGCGGCGTGTTTCGGGCTGCTGACGACGCAGGTCGACAGCCACGGCACCGTCGGGACGCCGTGGGTGCCGTCGCTCGACGTGGGCGTCCAGTTCACGGTCGACGGCTGGGGACTACTGTTCGCGCTGCTCGCGAGCGGTATCGGCGTCCTCGTATTCGTCTACTCCGCGGCGTACATGCACGGCGAGGACGGGCTCGCGCGCTACTACGCGGCGCTTTTGGCGTTCATGGGGTCGATTCTCGGGGTCGCGCTCGCCTCGGACCTCGTGCTCGTCTTCCTGTTCTGGGAGCTGACCAGCCTCTGCTCGTTCGTGCTCATCGGCCACTACACGGACGACGACGAGTCGCGCTACTCCGCGCGGATGGCGATGGTCGTCACCGTCGGCGGCGGACTCTGTCTGCTCGCCGCCCTGCTCCTGCTCGCAGTCGCGGCGCGGGGCGCGCTCGGCGGCGTCACCTTCGACCTGACGGCGATGCTGGCGAACGGCGAGGCGATGCGCGCCGCGCTCCGCGAGACCGGGCTGTTCGTGCCCGCGCTCGTGCTCGTCGTCGTCGCCGCGGCCGCCAAGTCCGCGCAGGTGCCGCTTCACTTCTGGCTGCCGAACGCGATGGTCGCGCCGACGCCCGTCTCGGCGTTCCTGCACTCCGCGACGATGGTGAAAGTCGGCGTCTACTTCCTCGGCCGCCTGCGTCCCCTCCTGGCGAGCGACGAGTGGACGCTGCTCGTCGCGACGCTCGGACTGCTGACGATGCTCGTCGGGGCGCTGCTGGCGGTCGCCGCGACCGACACCAAGGAGCTGCTCGCGTACTCGACGGCGAGCCACCTCGGGCTGATGGTGGCGGGCTTCGGCTTCGACGTCGTCTACGGCGGCGAGGCGGGCGCGTTCCACCTGCTCAACCACGCGCTGTTCAAGGCGCCGCTGTTCCTCGTCGCGGGCATCGTCGCCCACGAGGCGGGGAGCCGCAGCCTCGAAGCGCTCGGCGGGCTCTGGCGCGACCTCCCGCTGACGGCCGCCGTCGCCGGCGTCGCCGGGCTGAGCATGGCCGGCATCCCGCCGTTCAACGGCTTCTACTCGAAGGAGCTGCTGTTCGAGGCGGCCTACGAGGTCGCCCACGAGGCCGGCGGGCTGGCGTGGCTGTACCCCGCGGTGGCGACGATTGCGAGCGTGTTCACCGTCGTCTACTCGCTGAAGTTCCTCGCGATGTTCGTCGGCGAGCGCCGCGCGCCGGTCGACGACGTTCACCGGCCGCCCGTCGCGCTCGTCGCGCCGCCCGCGGTGCTCGCCGCTGCCGCGGCCGTCGTCAGCATTTCGCCGCAGCTAGCGGTCGACGCCATCGTGCAGAGCGCGGTGGAAGCCACCGCCACTGGCGACGCGCACCTCGAAGTCGGGCTGCCGACGCACCTCTCGCCGCCGGTCGCGATGTCCGCGGTCGCTGTTCTCGGCGGGTTCGCCGCGTACCCGTTCACGGGGCGACTCGCGGCGCTCGTCGGCCGCGGCCTCGACACTCCGCTCCCGGTGCGGCCGAGCGGGTGGTACGACTGGACCGTCACGACGGCTACGTCGGCCAGCGCGCAGTTCGGGCCGCTCGTCCACAACGGCGTCCTGCGGACGTACGTGTCGTGGGTGGCGGCGGCCGGGAGCGCACTCGCGCTCGCCGGCTTCGCCGTCGCAGCGGGACTACCCGCGATCGACGGGCTCGGCGCGCCGCTGGCGGTCGTGGTCGTGCTCGCGGTCGCCGTCGTCGCAGCCGTGGCGGTGATCACCGCCTCCTCGCACGTCGCCGGCGTGCTCACGCTGTCGATCCTCGGGTTCATGCTCGCCATCTTCTTCATCCTCGCGAGCGCGCCCGACCTCGCGCTCACCCAGTTGGTCGTCGAGACGCTCGTGCTGCTCATCTTCCTGCTCGTCCTCCAGCGGCTGCCGTCGTTCTACTCGGACGCCCGCCGGCTCGCACTCGCCCGCGACGCCGGCGTCTCGGTCCTCGTGGGTGCGATGGCGTTCGTCGCCGTCCTCCTGACGGCCCGCGGGCCCGGCGCCGACCCGACGGCGGTCGCCTCCTACTACACCGAGCAGGCGGTCCCGGGCGGCGGCGGTACGAACGTCGTCAACGTCATCCTCGTGGACTTCCGGGCGTTCGACACGCTCGGCGAGCTGCTGGTCGTCACGGTCGCCGCGCTCGCCATCCTCGTGCTCGTGACGATGCGCACCCGCGCCGAAGAGTCCGGCACCGAGAGCACCGAGGAGCGGCCCGCAGACGGGGGTGACGCGCCGTGACGACGACCATCATGCGGACGACCGCGCGCGTCGTCGTCCCCGTCGTGCTCGTGCTCTCGATCTCGCTGTTCCTCCAGGGCCACAACCTCCCCGGCGGCGGGTTCATCGGCGGCGTGCTCGCCGTCGCCGCGTTCGTGCTCATCTACGTCGCCTACGACCTCGACTACCTGGAGTCGGGGGTGCTCGACAGGGACGTCGAGCCCACCACGAGCATCTTCGAGCACCGCACGGTCGTCGCGTACCGCCGCGCGCTGCTCCTCGGGTTGGTGATCGTCCTCGGCAGCGGCATCGCCGGTACGCTCGTCGGCGAGCCGTTCCTGACGCAGGACTACGTCCACCTGGAGGGCGTCCCCATCTACCACGAGGTCGAACTCGCGAGCGCGCTCGTGTTCGACCTCGGCGTGTTCCTCGTCGTCGTCGGCAGCCTCCTGACGATCGTCTCGGTGGTGAGTTCCGAATGAGCGTCGTCCTCGCGGCAACGGTCGGCGCGCTGTTCACAGTCGGCACCTTCCTGCTGCTGCGGCGGGACCTGATGCGGGTCGTCTTCGGCGTCGCCGCCGTCTCGCAGGCCACGTTCGTCTACCTCATCGCGATGGGCGGCGTCGACGAGGGCACCCACGACCTCGTGCCCGTCCTCGCGGGGCACGGCAGCGACGTCCCGACGGTCGCGGACCCCGTGGTGCAGGCGCTCGTCCTGACCGCCATCGTCATCAGCTTCGGGACGACCGCGCTCGCGCTCGTGCTGTCGTACCGCGCCTACGAGGAGAACGAGTCCATGGACGTCACGGAGTGGGTACGATGAGCGGACTGGTCATCGCGCCGCTGCTGGTCGTGCTCGTCACGGCCGTGCTCGCGCTCGCGCTCGGCCGCCGCCCGCGAGTGCAGCGCGCGGCGAGCGTCGCGGGAGTCGCTGCCTACGCCGCGGTCGTCTCCGCCGTCGTCTGGGCGGTCGTCCTCGGGCCGGACGCCCCCGGCGCGGCGGCCTACCAGCTCGGCGGCTGGCCCGCGCCGTTCGGCATCACGCTCGTCCTCGACGGGCTGTCGGCGTTCATGCTGACCATCACCGCCGTCGTCGGGCTCGCCTCGATGCTGTTCTCGGTGCGGTACGTCAGCGCCGAGAATCAGCGCGTCTACTACCACCCGCTCTTCCACTTACTGACGGTGGGCGTGACCGGCGCGTTCCTCACCGGCGACCTGTTCAACCTCTTCGTCTGGTTCGAGGTGATGCTCATCGTCAGCTACGTGTTCGTCGCGTTCTACGGCACCGACTACGCCACCGCGGCGTCGTTCCGCTACCTCGTGTTGAACGTCTTCGGGAGCGCGCTCATGCTCGTCGCCATCGGAGGGCTCTACGCCACCACGGGCACGCTCAACATGGCGGACATGGCGCGGCGGCTGGCCGAGCCCGCCGCGTACGGCGTCGACCCCGCGCCCGCCGTCGGTCTGGCGGCGCTGCTGCTCGCGGTGTTCGCGCTGAAGGCCGGGCTCGTCCCCTTCCAGTTCTGGGTGCCCGCCGCCTACACCGCCGCGCCGCCGCCCGTCACCGCGATGTTCGCCGGCGTCACGAAGAAGGTCGGGATGTACGCCATCGTCCGGCTCTACTTCACGGTGTTCGCGGGCGCGCCCGTCGGCATCGACGTGCCCGGCGTTCCCGGCGGCTCGCCGCTCGCGTTCCTCGCGCCGGTGCTCGCGGCGATGGGCGTCGCGAGCATCCTCGTCGGCGGGTTCGGCGCGGTCGGCCAGGACCGCCTCGAACGCGTGTTCGCGTACTCCAGCGTCGGCCAGGTCGGCTTCATCGCGGTCGCCGTCGCCGTCGCCGCGGCGGCCACCGGACCGCTCCGAGGCGTCGCCATCGCGGCCGCACTGGTGTTCGCGCTCCACCACTCGCTCGCGAAGGGACTGCTCTTCCTCGGGGCGGCCGCCGTCAAGGACGCCACCGGGACGGACAGCCTGCCGGACCTCGGCGGCGTCGCCGGCCGTTCGCCCGTGCTCTCGAGCGCCGTCTTCGTCGGCCTGCTCTCGCTCGTCGGGCTGCCGCCGCTGACCGGGTTCTTCGGGAAGCTCCTCACGTTCGACGCCGCGGCCCGCGGGCTCGCGACCGACGCTCGGGCGCTGTCGGCGCTCGCGCTCGCCGCGCTCCTGCTCGGCGCCGTGCTCACGATTCTGTACACGACCCGGGTGTGGGCCCGCGGCTTCTGGGGGCTGGAGACGCCCGCGGTCGAGGTCGCGACTGTCGACACCGGGCAGGTCGCAGTCGTCGCCGCGCTCGCCGTGATGGTCGTGCTCGTCGGCGTCGGCTTCGACCCCGTCTACCGGTTCGCCGAGACGGCCGCGAGCGCCGCCGTCGACAGCGAGGCGTACGTCGACGTCGTGGGCCTCGACGGAGGTGGGAGCGCGTGACCCGCAGCTGGCCGATCGCCGGCGTCCTGTTCGCCGTCATCTGGGTGTTCGTCCGCGGGCCGCAACTCGCGCCCGACCCGCTCGCCGGGTCGCTGCTGCTCGGGCTCGCGGTCGGCTTCCCCATGGCCTACGTCTTCCGGCGCCTGTACGAGGACACGTTCGTCCTCCGCCGGTCGTTCCGCGGCGTCCCGTACGCCGCGCTGTACCTGCTGACGTTCGTCCGGGAGGCCGTCGTCTCCAGCGTCGACGTCACGTACCGCGTGCTCGCGCCCTCGGAACCCATCGAACCCGAGGTCATCCTCATCCCGCTGCGGGTGCGGTCGGACCTCGGCGTCACCACCATCGCCAACAGCATCACCATGACACCCGGCTCGCTCACGCTCGACTACGACGCCGAGGAGAACGCGCTGTACGTCCACGTCATCGACGGCAGCGACCCCGAGGACATCGTCGACCCCATCCGCGACTGGGAGGACTACGCGCTCGTCGTCTTCGACGAGGAGCTCTCCCCGGGTGACCCCGCGCCCGACTTCGCCGTCTACCCGCCCGACCGGACCCACCCGGTTCTCGAACAGGCTGCGCCCGACGTCGAGGACGAGGAGGCAGACGAAGCAGATGCGGAGGACGACGAGGCAGAACAGCCGGCCGAGGAGCCGACGGGAGGTGACGACGATGGCCGCTGACGGGCTGATCGAGCCGGTCGTGAACGCCGCGATCGTGCTCGTCGCGCTGCTGAACCTGCTCTGCGGCTACCGCGCGGTCCGCGGCCCGACGGTCCCCGACCGCGTCGTCGCGCTCGACGCCATCGCGACGAACGTCGTCGCCATCGCCGTCCTGTTCGCCATCAAGACCGACCGGCCGCTGTTCGTGACCGTCAGCCTCGTGCTCGCCATCATCGCGTTCCTCTCGACGGTCGCGGTCGCGAAGTTCGTCACGGAAGGCGACATCATCGTCACGCAGGAGTGACCACACCATGCACCACGAACACAGAACGACACGGACCGCGCCGATGCACCGAGTTTCCGGAGGTGAACGCTGATGGCCGCACTGGGAACGATACAGACGTGGGCGGTCATCGTCCTCGTCGTCGTCGGGTCGTTCTTCCTCACGGTCGGGACCATCGGCCTGCTGCGGCTGCCGAACGTCTACAACCGCATGCACGCCACGAGCAAGCCCGCGACCATCGGCGCCGTCGCCATCTTCCTCGCCGGCTTCGCGTACTTCGGCCCCGGCGGCGCCGGCCTCCCGTCGCTCATCGGCATCGTCTTCCTCTTCCTCACCGTCCCCACCGGCGCGCACATGATCTCGCGAGCGGCCGAACGCACCGGCGTCCCCTTCCTCGGGTCGGTGACGTGGCCCGGCAAGTCCGACGACGACTGACGAGCTGCGTTCGGTACGCGCGACAGCTGCGACTCCTCCCGGTGTCGTTCACCGGACGATTCGGTCAGTCCGCAGTTCCGGACGTGCTACCCACGGTGACGGCCGGGTCCATGTCGTGAGCGAAGTTCATCAGCGACCAGACCGGGGAGCGCTTCGCACCGGCGGCCAGAACGTCCGCGTCCGCTTCCGAGAGATTCTCCCCGCTAACCGCTATCTCGACGTCGATGTCGCCGAAGCTCTCCTCGGCTCGGTCGACGTCGTGAATCATGAGGACGACGCGCGGGTCGAAGTCCAGTCGGACGGTCGTCTCGAGTTCGTCCAGTTCGATGTCGTTGGCCAGCGCCGTGACGCCGACAACTACGTTGAGACAGCCAGTGAGCGCTGCGAGCGCCACTTCGATCGGCTCCATGCGGTCGGTCGGGTCGACGAACCCGGCGGCCTCCTCCACCTCTCGCCACGCCCCGAGTGGCAGCGTGTACTCGCGCGTCTCGCGGTGGATGTCCTCCCCGCCGAGCGTGTACTCGTCGACCTTCGCTAGACTGTGGAAGAGCCGTCCCTCGTACGGAGCCCGGGCTCCGAGTTTCATCTGAACGTCCTCGGGGTTCGCCGTCGCGTACTCGACGAACTCGTGGAACTTCTCGAGGTCGATACCCTGCTTCACCGCTTCAGTTGGTTCTGTCGTCGACATTGTTTCCCCCTCCGTGCTGATCCACTGCGAACAGCGCGGTCCCGTCCGGACGGCCATTCGGCTGTGGATCAGTCGTCCTACGCCCCTATCAATAATGAACTTTCGTTATGTATCCGTGCATCTTAGCCGATGTTGTGTACCACATGCAGCCCCAATCCGGCCGAGTAGGGTTCGCTATCGGCTCTCGAATCGACCCCACGCGTTTTCGCTCTACGAACGGCCCGCGAAACTACTCGTGGGGCGGGACGGAGTTGAACCGGAGGAAGACTCGCTACGCTCCTCTTCTGGAATTCAACGCCTTCCGACCGAACACACTCGAGAACGACCGCGATCGACACGCTCGTCGCTCGCGGTCGTTGCTTCGGTAGAAGTGGGTCGGGGCGGGAAAACCGCGAGGGGCGCACCGACTCTTCGACGCCGTTCGAGCGCCGTAGGGCCTCTCTCCTGGCGGTCTGTGAGAACAATGAACACGGACAAATCCGATCTGGAACCGCTCGACCCCGAGATGGCGGCCGAGCTGTTCCTCGAACACAAGGCGACCGACTGTACAGAGGCCACAGTTCAGAATCACCGCTCGCGGATGAAGCACTTCCTGGAGTGGTGTGACGAAGAGGACATCGACAACCTGAACGACCTGTCGGGGAGAGATCTCCAGCGATACCGTCTCTGGCTCGCCGACAACGAGGACCTGAATGCGGTGACGATGAAGAACATGACGTCGGGGTTCAGGGTCTTTCTCAAGTGGGCCGGGTCGATGGAGGCCGTTCCCGAAGACCTCTACACGAAGCTGATGATTCCGCGCGTTCGGCGGAGTCAACAGAGCAACGAGGACATCCTCGAAGCCGAGCGAGCGGAAGAGCTCCTCACGTACCTCTCGCAGTACAAGTACGCCTCGATGCATCACGTTCTGCTCGCGCTTCTCTGGGAGACTGGAATGCGGATGGGGGCCGCCTACTCAATCGATCTGACGGACGTGGACTTCGACGAGGAACGCATCGAACTCGTCCACCGTCCCGAAGCCGGTACGACGCTGAAGAACGGGAAAAGCGGTGAACGGTTCGTTGCGATCTCATCCGAATTGTCGGAGATGCTGGACGACCACGTGGACGTGCTCCGTCACGACGTCACCGACGACCACGGACGAGACCCGTTGCTTACGACGTCACAGGGCCGGATGAGTCGCGGTTGGATGCGACGGAAAATCAACCAGGTCACCGCACCGTGCTACCTCAACGAGCCGTGCCCGGACTGCGAACAGGGTACTGACAGGAAATGCCCCGAGGCTGTCAGCCCACACGCGATTCGTCGCGGCAGCATCACGCACTTCCTTACCGAAGACGTACCCACCGAAATTGTCAGTGACAGAATGAATGTGAGTCGGAAAGTGCTCGACAAGCACTACGACAAGCGCTCAAAGGAGGTGAAACTAGAGCAGCGACGCGGCTACCTCGACGAGATCTGAGAAGATAATCCGAGCACCATCCGCCGCTCATTCTTTGGCGGTCGGTTCGACGTACCTGACTAATAGACATCTCACGCCGACGAAAACCATAGCGGGGCACGAGGTTATTCATCTCCACTACCTGTTCTCTCGTATGGCAGCGACTAGTCTGAGCTCTGAATGGTCCGTAGAATGGGCGATCGTGAAACCGAATGGCGATGGTTTCTTCGAAAACTTAGTGCTGGACCGAGAACAGGCAATTGAGTACGGTGACGAGATGGTGATGTCGCTACGGGTGGACGGCTCAATCCTACGCGAGCGAGGAATCAACCCTGAGGAGCCGTTCGCCTGGAGAATCGAAGACGGCGAGCTGATAACTAAGCAGATTTCACGGAAGACCTTCGAGGAAGTCGCGGAGAGCGACCGCGATGACGCCGGCTACGCGAAGCGCACCCTCGAACACCGGGCTACACAGAGGCTTCGGAACGCCCGGGAGTGACTAACAGAAAGTACGCACGACTGCCGCGTCTCGGACAGACTGCATGTCGTCGACTGCTCCGAATACGAACGGTGACGGTGAAACGACGATTACGACCGACGACGATTCGTTGAGCGAAGTCGGTCGAGACCTCCTCCGAGCAGAACTGGAACGCGTCAGCGAGGAGGACATCCGCGATGCATTCCGCGAAGCCTCCGCGCGTCTCGCACAAGGGGAAGAACTGACCCGTGACGACATCCGCGCGATGCGCGAAGCCGTCCAAGAAGCAGAACGCGTCCTGGATCTAAGTGCCCGAGCTTCCGCGGAGGCGACATCGTTCCCGGATCCATGGGAGTTCCTTGACGACCAATCTCGGGCAGCGTACGTCGACGAAGTCCAACGGCGGCAGGATCTCTGAAGGCGACCAGAAGACGGACGGAATACGAGCACTTGCTCGTATAGCTATCAACGGATCCGCACATGGCCACGCGTGTCCGTGTGCCTCGAAGTATTTCGAACGTCTGTAGGCGGCATTAGGGGATGCGGACGACCGGTGCTGGTATAGATTCTTTACTGATAGCGCGGCCAGGGTCCATATGAGACGCGTCGATCGGACGTTCGTGGAACCGCTACTCCAGTGGTATCAGGAGCACGGACGCCACTCACTTCCGTGGCGAGCGGACGAGCGTACATCCTTCGAGGTTCTCGTCGCGGAGATACTGCTTCAGCGGACGACCGCGTCGGCGGTATCCGGCGCGTACGTTCCCTTCGTCGCCCGGTATCCGACGCCGGAGTGCGTCGTCGCCGCACCCTCGCACGAGCTCGCAGAGCGAATCGCGCCGCTTGGGCTCCGCAAACGAGCGCAGTATCTGGAGCGCTGTTCCTCGGAACTGTTAGCGCGGTACGGGGGCGACGTCCCGAGGAGTCGAACCGACCTTGTTGCGCTCCACGGCGTCGGGGAGTACACGGCCCGCTCGGTGCTCGCCCACGCATTCGACGCGGAGACGACGGCAGTAGATACGAACGTCCGACGTCTGGTGTCTCGCTTCTTCGGCATCGACCCGGACAGTGTCGGTATTGACGTCCTCGCCGATGCGATCGTACCCCCGGAGCGCAGTAGCGATTTCCTCCACGCGATGCTGGACTTCGCGGCAGCGGTATGCACGGCGCGCTCCCCCGACTGCGACGACTGTGGTTTGGAATCCGACTGCCGCCACGCCGCTTCGCAGAACGAGCCCGCGCACTCAACGTGACGATTCGGGGTATTAAGCCAGAGCCGGTTGTTTCAGTCGGACGCGATTAGATGACTGCACCGGGAATCAGGGCGAGCGCATGTAGGTTGAACGCGACCATGCCCACGAACAGCGAATACGCGGCAGCACCCTTCGCCATCCGCTCTCCGTTCGGATGAAGCGACGTACCGGGCTTGGCGGTCAGCGTTTCGAGCTCGCGGCGGAGACGGTCTACGAGCAACTGGCCGACAGCAAAGCCGGCAACGGCGAACAGCATCCCAGGGTGTAAGACGCCCGTGGACCCGTCGGTGAGGTCGTCGAGCGTCATCTGACCGTCCGGCGTGTCGCTGTCCTCGCTTGACGACTCCTCGGACTCGTGCTCTCTGTTGAAGTCCATCAGCGCGTTCGTATCGACGGACCCGTCCGCGCTTACGAACATGTCCACGAGGACGTTGGCGTCAATGGTCTCGTCAGGGTCGCCGTAGTCGTCGAAGATCTTCTCAAGCACTTCGAGCCGGTGTTGGCGCTTTCGTTCCTCCGACCGCCGGTCGTAGTGCTCGTTCAGTACCGGGACGGAAACATCGACTCGGTCGGCGAGCAGCTCCTTGGAGACACCGCTCTCGATCTGGTGTTCGATGGACCAGCGGCGCAGCGGATGCGGGCTCTGGCTCGACGGGCACTCCGAGGCTTGCCGACTGATCGTCGCATCACACTCGCCGATGTCGCGGTCGTGCGGACACTCGCCGGTGTACGTACACGGCCGCGTGAGTTTGTAGATGTCACGCCGAATCGTCGTGATATCCGGCCGACCGTCCCTCGTCGTCAACAGCGGCCTGCGGCAGAACTTGTCCGTCACGTCATGGCGCTGCGGGCTGTCGAGATACCCCTGGATCACGTCTGCGAGTCCCTGCGAGATGTTCTGGGTCCGTTCCCCGTCGCTGCCGTTTTTGAGTGGCGTCCCGCGGACGTCCGGTCGCTGTGGCTCCGGTCGGTGTCGGAGCCGGATGACTCGCTCGTCTACATCGACGTCCCTGACGTCGATCGCGCGAACCGCTCCGACCCTGTCTCCGAGTTCCTTCATCAGGCGGAACTCCACGTGCCGACGCGAGTATGGCTCGTGCGCTTCGAGGAATTCGAGGATCGAATTTACCTCCTCGTCAGTCGGTTTCTCGTCCGACACGGCTTCGTCGTCGGGGACGTTTGGCATCGGCGTCTTCTCGGGGACGTCGGGGTACACCGCCTCGATTTCGACGCAGAACACGAGAAACCGCCGCAGAACGCCCATGACGCCGTTGAGGCTGACGGTGTTGTTGTCCGAGGTGTTCTTGCACCAGCTCCGGAATTTGCGTAACTGGCGGCCCTGGACGTCATTCATGTTGTCGATGCCGGCCTCGTCAGTCCACTCGACGAAGATACTGACACCGGTCTCGATCGTGCGGCGAGTCGCGTATCTCGCATCTTCCCGACGCTCGTCCAGATACATCGCTTTGGCTTCCGCCGGACTGATTGGTTCAAGCCTGTGCTGTCGCATGGTTGAATCAAACCGGCATATTAACCAGTCAAATAAAAACCCTCGCCGTATGCACACCACTCGTGATACATCAGAGAGCAGAACTCGGAATGGCGCTGATTGTTCCTAGCAGACCTGAGATGGATTCTTGATTAGCGCCACAGGGATCCGGGGAATGAGTGTATCTACCGACACCATCCAAGCGGCTTCGCTATCAGTCGTGTTCACCACTCTGAGGGAAGACGTACAGAGCGGCTAGCTATGCGTTGATGGAAACGCGATACAAGAGTGAATTGCGTAGGATGTCTTGAGCCGTTGCTTCATCCGACGCGAAAATGTCCCATGTGACTGATTCCATCCGACACTGTGAGGGCAGACATTCTTACATAACCGGCTCATCACGTTCGACATGAGGAAGCGAAGATACTCACGAGAAGACGCGCTTGACCGGTGGTTATTCGCGGATATCTACAATGCAGCACTGCGAATCAACGATCCCGAACTCCGACTGATCGGTACGACGTTTCTGTTACTGACTGGTCGGCTGAAGATGCGGGTCAGCGAGGCAATGCACTTCCACGAGGGGTGGCTCCGCCGGAAATACGGATTAATAGAGCTCCCGGCGTTCGAACCTTGCCTGTGTAAGTACTGCCATGAGCAAGCCACCAAGAACCATACCCCCAAAGACCCCTACGACTCTGTTGAAGAGAGACACCTCCATGAGCGATATCGGACGAAAAACAAGCGGAAACGCTTCGTCCCCATTTCGTGGTGTCCGCGAATCGTCGCTGCAATTGAGGCCTACGTCGAAGAGATCGGCGTATACCCGAGCACGAGCAGAACAGCCACACGGTTACTACAGAACCACATCCTGCCGAATGCAGAACTCCTAGAGCCGGGAGATGTTGACTGGCGGGGGCTGCGTGCGACAGGTGATACGTTTTGGGCTTTTAGCAACCTCAACACGAAAGCGCGAGCAGAAATCGGCGGCCATCGAGAAACCGAGCTCGGAACCTACAGCGGTGCCTCTCCCCTTGGGTTGGCGAGTCAAGTTAGAGAAGCGCATGGGCTGGCTCCACTAGAAATTTCGACGTACGATCCAGTAACCGATCCGCCGAATCCGCATCCGCGAGAGCCCTTCGAGGATCCGCGGAACGTCGATCCACTGGCGAATTTCGACCCGCTAAAACGGGCTCCGGTGTTCAACCCGCGGTCAGACGAAGTCCCCGCAGACGTTGAGTTCACGAAGGACGACTTCGACGTGCTAGCCCTTGACAGGAACGAGCCATCCCTGGAAGAAATCAGAGGGGTCGTTTCTCGATACGAGTCACGGTTAGAAGGCGACCTCAGCGAAGCACCGACAGATCCACTCAAAGAGAGTTACGAGACGGAGATGTCGGACAGTCAGTTCCCTGGCCAGTCGCTGTTAGAGGAATATTCGACAGAAGACGACACAGATACGTTCCGAGCCGAGACACCGCTCGTAACATTCGCCCTCAAATACACCGCATTCGTGGAAGCGACCGAGACGAGGTTAACTCAGCTCTGGACTGCCGGTACCGACCGGTCCTTCCTACCAGACAGTGAATCCACGTTGAAACGCGGAGCTGTCGCACTTCCGCTAGCCGTACTCGCCTTCACAGCTACAGCAGTAGGCGTAAGTTCCGGAATCCTTTCGACCGGGAGCACCTCTTCAGACCTCTTCGCACTCATGGTTGCAGCCTACGCAAACACCCCGTAGGTCAGGCTGTTGTCGCTGATTTCTGGATGTTGCCGGATTCGCGCCCGCCGTTCAGAACGGAATCCTCCCCTTGACAAGCGACACCGTTCCCGACGGCCTCTACGATTCTTCGAAATTCCATTGAAGATACCACCCTGCGTCCAAAGTCCCCAAAAGAACTAGAGGAACTCAACGCTGGCCTCTCGTGGCGCTAGTACGCATATTTGATGGGTAGCTACTTCGGTACTCCTGAAAACTCATCTTTCGGGCCACCCCCCGGCCAGAGATGATACTTTGGAGTATCATACTTTGAAGTACAATTATCGGAATCACCACTGTGTAAATTCCAGCGATCGCCACTCAGCTACGACGCGCTGTCGAATCTGCAACGGCGCGCTGAGGAATCACGATAGACGCTACAGAACGGCAACGAGCGGCCGTCAAGTACGCACTCGTCTCCCCGGATCGGTTCCGGCCAATCAGTCGAGGAAACGGCCAGTAAACGAGGCGATCTTCCTGGTTCACTGTCGCCGATCTCGTCACCGCTCTCTCGGAATCCGACGACTATCACTGTCCCTGTAGTGCGGAAAACAGCCTACACCAGGTCCATGACGTGAGTAGCCCCTTCGCTACCATCGACTTCGTACAGCCCTCGATACAGAAACCTAATCAGAGCCATGAACAGATCCCATGCAGCCAATCCCACGGTCCTCCTTGTTCGTGTCCAACATCCTCCAGTCGGATTTATCCGGTGTCCTACCGTTCCCATCAATATGTCCGGTGAGGCGTATCGCGTCCAAGAGAACACTGGCAATCCAGCACACCCCTCCATAGAGGACGTCATAACCCTCGCGCTTGACCGAGCTGCCGATCCACGACCACCTACCCATCAAGAGAGTCACTTCGACGAGTACGTTCGGGACGCCGTCGAGCACGCCGGCGAAGCCGCCGTCAAGCAGGCGATCCGACTGTCCCTCACCGAAGGGTTGACACACCGAATGGCCGGTCGGGAAGCGTTCGGCGGCGATGACTACGTGCACGGCATCAACGTCGGCGTCGCCGCAACGGCGTATCTCCGCGAACTCAACGGCGATCACCCTGCGGATCCCTGATCAAGCAGCCTGAATCCCTTCCGCTCAAAGAGCCACCGGAGGATGTCTACCGACGTGGTCGTGACCGTATCCACGTACGCGTACTACCACAACTGGGAGAAAGACAACCTCGCCGATCCTGGTCTCCCCGAATAGCACATCGTTTTCGAGGCGCACACGACGGGGACTTGACCATGCCGTCGCCCATCTCTAGGGCTAGCGTTGCTATATTCAAGCAGCGAGAGAATCTCGCCGGTACGGCGGGGCGGATGTCACGTCTTCGTTAGCGACTCAACGTATTCGTCGAGTACGTCGTAGACGCGGTCGAACTCGGGAAGGTCAGCTACCAGATCAGGCAGCGTGTTCCGCCACCCGTCGCGGATCTCGTCCCGCTGCTCCCGGGGAAGGCCAGCTTCCAGATTAATGTCTAAGCCATCGTGTTCACACTTCCGCGAAAACGCCGGAAGAATGACTGAGTCATCAACATTGGCCTCCGTAATCATCCGAAAGAGGTCGTAGTAATCCCGGGCCTGTGACCGCTGATAGAGCGCCCGTAACTTCTCGGCGAAGATCTCCTCTAAGCTGTACGCAGTCAACTCGAATTCTGGGACGTCCTCGTAACGGTGGTGATGAGTCACGGAGTCAAACGCCACGTATTCGTCGATCATCACGTCGAGACTCGTTGTGTTCTTGTGACTGAGCACAGCGGTGTACTGGATGTCGATATCGACGTAGTGCGTCGGATACGCTTCTTTCTGCAGTTCCCGGTGCTTGGTCACCCCGAAGTCAATCCCGGAGGCTCTCGTCGCGTCTGCTAATGCGTCCTGCAACTCCGCTTCAGTCCCGTGGTACGCCCCCTCGACACCGAAATCGAGGTCTTCCGAATACCGCCACGTCTCCGGGAAGTACAACTTGCTGAGCGCAGTGCCGCCCTTGAACAGCAGGTTGTCACCATAGGAGCTCGTGTAGATCGCCCAGAGAATCCACGAGTTGACGTAGTTCTTCTCCGCGTAGCTGAGGCGAACATCTAATTCTCTGGCCTGCTGTCGGAGTTGCGCTTCGGAGATCATGAGAAGTCCTCCGGGAGGAACGATTCGGGGGTGACGTTCAGGCGGAGCTGGTACTTACTGTCGCGGGTGCCCTTCGCTTCTCTCGTCGGATCGAGCAGCGGGTACCCAGTCGTGAAGTTCTCGACGAGGCTCTCGTACTTTGGCAAGTCGATGTTCAACTGGTCGGCGAGGTAGACGAGTCGTTTCGTTGCGGCACCGTTCCCGACTCGCCGCAGGTACTCAACGACGCGCTCCCACGAACACCGCGTGTCGACCGCGTTCTGCAGTGCCTTCGCAAGCTCGCTGATACCCCCACAGAACTCGGGATGGTCGGCGCAATCGACCAGGGTTTTCTCGATGCTCGATATGTTCACCTGGTTCGATCCGACCGCCGTCGGTTGATAGCCGAAGAACTTCTGCTCCGTGACGGTCACGGGTCGATACGTGACCCCGTGAATCTCACGCTCCTGCGCGCGCTCTGTCGTCACGATGTACACCGTCCGAGGCACCTGCTCTGTCAGCCCGTGGTGATTCAATGCGCTCCAGTACCCGATGTACATCGGCTCTACCAGTGCTGACGCGATGACGAACTCGTGTTCGGTGTAGACAGCGTTCTCGCCCGCAGCGAGCGGCAGGATGAGATATTTTCCGTGCGCGATCCGCTCCAGCCAGCCTTTCTCCTTGAGGGCATACGCCATGTCCTTGGCCGACTTCCGAGAGATGCTGAGGACATCCGCGATGTCACTAATGGTGATGACCTGTCGGTTCTCGCTTGCAAGTCGTGACAGTGCTTGCGACTCACGTGTCGACAGGCTCTTTCGTTGAGTCTCCTCGTCGTTTGTTGAGTCCATAGCCGCTCAGCGTACATAGACTCTAAACCCCGTTATGGATAAAGGTAGCCGTTGAGAGCTAGTTCCGTGAAAGTTGTTCCTGTAACCGCTCAGCGTACACAGAATCTAAACAAGACTCCATAGAGTAACTGGAAACTAAGTGTGACCGTTAGTTCCCCCCTCTATGGATTCACACGTCGGCGTAGATTGGGCAAGCGGAACATGGGTCGTTGTCGAAGCGACCACAAAGACAACCGACATCGATACCGAACCCTCGCTGCTGAACGTCTGGCACGAGTATGGAGATCGGGCAAGCGAGATTCTGGTGGACATCCCAGTTCACCTACGAAGTGATGGAACCCGAGAGTGTGACCAGGACGCCAAGGACTTCCTCGGTTCTCGCGGAGGTACCGTCTTCTGGACACCGAACACCGACGCAGTGACAGCTGAGGACTACGAGGAGGCAGTAAAGAAGAACACTCGCGGATTGGGAAGCCATAGCTGGGGACTCATCCCACGTATCCAGGAAGCAAACGCTCTGCTGAATGAATTCGAAACTGCACGTGAGACGGTCTACGAGAGCCATCCCGAAGTCTGCTTCAAAGCATACCACGGCGACGATCTCCCCTCGAAGAAAAGCGACGCAGGCTTTGAAGTCCGGAAAGAGTGTCTCATCAAGAACGGAGGCGAATCCTTCCAACCAGTAATAGACCTTGTTAACCAGCGGCAAGCAAACAGCCAATGGCACCACCGAATCCAATCAGGTCGTGTCGACGACGTCCTCGACGCCGCCATCCTCGCACTAACAGCACGTGAATCATCAGGCGACTACTCGACCCTTCCAGATGATGCCGACCCCACCTGCGACCCTTCCATCGTCTATCCAGGCACCTGACCCGTTACCTGAGGAGCACGCTATTCTCCAAGAAACTCACTTCTCTGACTCCGTTGAATCCCTTAGAACCATATAGAAGTGTTATGCTGAATTCAGAAGTTGTATCGGTCACAAGGATCAACATGAATATCTGTTAGCATTAGGGAAAACTCATCAAGGCCGTAGTATGGCCAGAAGACCATGAGAGCAACAGATTTACCTCCATTCCACAGGTCTTCAGAATAATGGCTATTCTGGAAGGTGCGACGCGCTGGGGCGATGGCGACCCGACAACCGTTCAGGATGCCGCCGTTACCTGCCCTAAGTGTGGCGAAACGGTATTTGCGCAAACGATAGGCGATGTGACGTGCGATGCCTGTGACGAGACGTTCTACGCTAGCGACCATCGCTCAGAACCTTGCTCAGCGGTGGAGTGTGCAGATTGCGGGGAAGCGATCTCGTTCATCCAAGAACATCGCTGCACCATCGGCGAGTGGGAAGCGTACCACTGCCACCACTGCAGCAAGAACATCGCTATCGAAACCGACGACGGGCCACAACCACCGGAACGATTATTACAAGCAGACTGGGTACTGACTGGTCGGTCGCCGGACGACGTGGGGATAAATGTCACCGACGGGGTGTGGATGACTCGACCCCGGACTGCCCGAGAGGAGTTTGCAACAGAAGTCCTGAATATCGAAGCGAAGGCGAACGATTCCAGCTTCAACGCCTACATCCCCGGGGAAACGAACGCACATCTATGTTTTAACGAGGAGTACTGCATCGGCTACATCACGTGGAACTACGACAGCGAGCAACCAGAGCTCGGGCAGCTATACATCCTCCCGACATTCCGTGAGCAAGGTATCGGCTCCGCATTCGTCGAAGCCTGGCGGGATGACGTCGCTGGTTCAGATGCACGGTTTAACGTCAATAACCCGAATGCCAACATGTTCCGGTTGCTACGGAGCATCGGCGTAATTGAGGTTACGGAAGAAGGACCCGAGTTCCGTGGATGCGACATCACCGGCCACTGGTTCGATGTCCCCGGTGAATGGAAAGAACGGTCACCGAATACAGACTAATCTCAACCGCCATTCGGAACAGAACTCCGCCCTCGTGAGCGACGATGTTATTCAGGCCACCAAAGTCGCTTCTGTCTCGGTAGATCAGACCGCACGAAGAAGACGTACTGACTAACGCTGCGACCACACTGCGGACTATCCACCCTGTCTACCGCATAGGCTCGACAAATCATCAGCATTCGAGAGGTTCCACATGGCCAATTCTACACATCACTATTTTCGTTTGAAAAGCTAAGTTCAGGGTTGCTCAAGGGCCCAGCATAATGAACTCGGAGTTTGTGGAGCACATCGAACACCCAGAGTCCAGATATCTCCAAGAAGCTCAGCAAAGCGCCTATAACCGCGTCCGCAAGCGCTTGAATGAGCATCACATGAACGACGTTCCCGAACAGGTTCTCGAAAAACTCACCTACGCCTACTACCACGACTGGGAGCAGAACAACCCCTCCTACGTCTTCTTACTAGCTGACCCTGGAGTCCCAGGAGAACACGTGGTCTTTGAGGCGAACGCTTACGCTGACCTCGACACCGACGATTATCGAGAAAAGGTACACGTTGACCAGCGATTCGGCGCTCGATGGTTGGCAAAGAAAAGCTACACGGACTTCACTTCAGAATTCATCCAGCAGTGCCAGGAACGCGGGTTAGTTGATGTCGACACGGCGTGGTGGCAGTATCTGCTCTCTGGATCCTTCTTCGATGATTTCTACATGACGGATGTCGTGAAGTACCGAGAAAACAGTCCTTCCAAAGCCGCTCTTGATGCCTCAGTCCGCCTTGGTCTGATCCGCGAATTAGAATACATCGACCCCGACTTGATCTTCACCTTCGGCAGCCGAGCCTGGGACGCCGTCCGTACACACCTCCAAGCAGAGCCAGTCAGCGACATCGACGACCCATCCTCAATCACCGAAGTCCACGGGAAACTCCACCGAGCAACGAGAGAGTACGATGTCGAAATCCTTCCCTGCGGGCATATGAGTCCCCAGTTCCGTGGCGCACAGATCAGCCACGAAGAGTATATGGGGCGTATCGCATCCGGTATCAAGAAAAGTTAGACAGTCACGAAAGCGAACTTATCCGTCGTAGGAAGTCATTCGATCCAACATCCGCCGATGGTAGTCGCTAGACAGTGTCTCTAAGACTTCCTCTATTGCGACGACGTTAATCCCCCCTCTGGAGCCGCCACCACGTACAAAGTAGTATGCATCAGCACCGCGGGAAGAGTGGTTCCGCAGATCATCGACCACATCCGAATCGATACTGGACTTGTTCTTCACCTCACCTACGATAGGCGTCCCATCTGCCTCTCCCAGAATATCGAAACCTTGGTTCGTCCCAGTAGCGCCACCCGTCTGCATTAACGGGAAGAATTCTGACCGAATCACTCGAAGATACTCTTCGCAAAGCAACTCAGTCTGATCTCCAGTATACGAACCAGGTTCCATCTCAGGAAGCGTCTCTCCACGGTACAACGATTGAACCTGCGGGGAGAACGTTTCCCAAGGAGAGAAGGTATTCGGTGTCTCGTATTCGTTCAACCAATATCGATCTCCTTCAATGATCCGTGTTTCCTCTCCTAAGGGGACTACTTTGTAGAGGTGATTAGCAGCCGAGTCACCGAACGCACGCTCAGCGGCGTCTTCTTGCCCAATCGGGTACATCTCATAGCTGTCATCTCCAGAAGCGAACGCGTACATCGGCGTTGTATCAGGCTCAATCACTCCGATTTTTCGCTGCCCAGATGTGATTTTTCGTCCCTGAGTCCTCGCATCATCTGGAATCGAGATCTTCGATGCCAGACGTAATGAGCAAAGGTACGCATCAGAAGATTCGGCGGCTTTGCGCATCTGATCAAGCTGCCAGGCCCCTCCGTCATCGTACCGATCACTATCGAAACTCGCTCGCTCCTCGTAGTGCCCAACAACCCAGCCCCTGTCGTAAAAATCAACCAAGCGCTCAGAGCCGCCACTACAAGCCAGACAAGCACATCGCGCTTCTATCTCTGAAACAGATTGGGAAACCATAGACAATCATTCAAATCAACCTAGAAAGTATCTTTGGTGGACAATAACCCACCGTAGAGATCAGCAGTAACTGGTGACCCTCTTCAGGACTGCACTCGGCGTCCACCCACCACAATAAAGCCTCCAGTCACTCAGACTTTGATTTTGCTTCTCGCAATTGTTCTTTCTGGTTGGCTGACGCACCACGTTCGACGATTACAGGTTCTCCTTTTCCAGGCACTAGCCGGAGTTCCCCATCCTGAATAACGACATCGACAACATCGGTTTTGACCGGATCGATACCTCGGAGAAGATCGGGACCAGTAAGGTGAATACCGCACCCAAGAGGAGTGCCATCACGATGTCGCGTAATTCGTGCTGACCGAACAACTTCCGCGTCAGTTCCGTCCTCAGACATTCGACCCTCATTCGAGGAGTGGTGACACCAATTAACCGATAGAGGGGGTCGCCAGGCAGGTTCAAACGTCCTACTCGGAGGCAGGCCACGCGTGGCCGGGTTGTGGCGTGTCACGTTTGTTTCGGTGCTGGAATTCCGCCTGTCGAAGGTCTTGTCGCTCCAGATCCGTTTTGAAGAACTCAGCCGCACTCAGCTTCTCCTTGATACTTTTCGATAGCCGCCGCATCGTTCGCTTATCCAAATCAACGGATTCAGCGAGCCGTTTGAAATCTTCTGTCTCCGAAATTCGCGTACCATCCTCGTCCTGCAGGTGTGCGAAGCGATTGTAGTTGACGACGACTCGGATGACCGTTAACGCCACTTTCTCGATCCGTTTGTTCTGCCCGAAGTCGTCGAGGTTCAACAGTAGCATCGCTCGTACTGCCTCATCTCGCTGGAACTGAGTCACATCGAGTCGAGAACAGTATGCTTGGGTGATGCGTTTCTTGTCGAGTCGAGCAAGTCGCGCACTCAGATCCCCATCTGATTGATGCCGTCCCTCGTTATGTTCGGCGAGACGATCAGCCGGAGTTCGAAACCGAGAGAACTTCGAGTGGCGGTACCGCTCTGAGGCATTCCCAATAGATGTCTCTCCGACTGGCTCGTATCCAACAGCATAGGATTCCACATCGACCCCCCATGCCGGCGGCAGATCTCCGTCCCCTTCACCCTCGTGTATGGGTCCTGCCCGATAATCTAACCGGGCACCCGTGGTGATCTCCCGGATAGTATCGTCAATAGTGGCAGTCTCCCACACCGATTGACTCATTCATTAAACCTGCACCGGATGCGCTCTTTAATGCAGCGCTGCTGAACAGACCGAGGGACGACAGAATATCAGAACAGGTGAGGGGGTGCTTGCTTAAGTTTGGTTTAAGTATGGTCCTGCGACAATACTGTTAATGAGGGGTTCCCGGCTGAGGTGGCTCGGAGAGCCAGCGAGGGTATGCCGATTTTCCGGCCTCTATTTGAGGCCCTTCTCGATACCCTCTACCTGCCTTATGGCAGGTCACGAGGATTGGCTCGACTTCGTCAGCTAAGGGGTTACCTTTGGCGCTCGCCCGCGAAGGATTACACGAAGTGGCTTCGGGCCCTTTGACCCTATGTCGAGCGGCGTCAGATGATGACTCCCTGAATTGCGAAGGGTGTTCAACGTTCTGAGCAGCATCTTTGCTTCGGTCGATATCCTGCCGGAGTGAACTTGAGCCCAGAGCATCGTCACTGAGCGTAGCGTGTAGCCTGCCGGTTCGAGATCCCCCTCACCCGACGGCGCGATAGCGATTCTCGGAGACCGTTCGTCCGACTGAGCACACTTCGGTAGGGCCAGATCCGTCCTGCCGACCAGAGGATTCTACCCATGAACACGAAAACCACCAGCGACCAGCATCAGCGTCCAGTTGTGTCGTCCCATGCAGCAGACGAGTACGGCGACCGATTCGACAACGGAGATATTCCCCTCGCAACAGCGTGGGAACGCGGTGTACGAGTCGAAGCACCGGACAAAGACTACCACGAGGCTCGGCTCCACCCGTTGATGGACCTTCTGATGACTTGCAAGAACGGAGTTATCACGACCGTGATGTACGCCAGTAAGACACGGGTTCGAGCACCCGGTAAAGTCCGGTGTCAGGGGTGTGGTCATCCCCACGAACCGCTTCGAACAAACGAGACCTGCCCGTGGTGTGGCTCGACTGCCGAGGCTGGCCGGAGCAGCGGAGCAATCAGTATCACTCGGAAGGGGGGTGACTGAGATGGCGCAAAAGCAGGGACTCGCTGATCTCGCCGATCTTTCCGGGTCAGGCGACAATGTCCTCGTCAAAGCTCAGGTCACTTGTGAGCAAGACCTGGACAGCCATCGACCATACCAGAAGGGGCTCCTCTGGGACAAGTCGATGAACTACGGAGACATCCGAGCCTTCGTTGTCTACGACCCCGACGTTCGACTGGAACCCGGAAAGGTCTACGTCCTGAACGGCAAAGACCACTACTACGACCCCCGAGGCGAAGTCCAACTCATGCTCCACGACGGAGCCTACGTGAAGGAGCTCTACGACACCAACTCGTGAGCCCCCGACCCCTATATTTTATCCACCTCTGGTGTGCTCAGTCTTCGATTGGATTTGCTGGTTCCACTATCGCCCGGCCGTGTTTAGACCGCGCATTTGCAGAAATCCATAATGCGGACGATCCAGACTACGAAACTGTTGCGAATGCCCTCATGCCGCCTGGAGAGTCCCGAATCTGGAACAACGCGATTATGGAGCTCGGTGGCGTCGCCTGCGGTAAGAAACCACGGTGTGACGAGGCCAGTTGCCCGTGGCGCGTGACCAGATTCACTAGATTCCTGGTCCCTGAGCCCTCGCCACCACAAGTGAATTTTGAAAAAGGAAGACAGTATGGAAACTGTGGAAATGCTGTTCCAGCGTACCGGGTTACGTGCCCGAATTGTGGCCGTACTCCTGAAGATCTTCGTCTCGGTCCCGATGAGGATGGGTACGTCAGGCAACGACCAGCGGCAACACTGACCCTACTTTTTATCCTTGTGCCGTTCGCTCGTCCGATAACCCATGGTCGAGGTCGTGAAAGAGAAGCTATTGAGTGAGATTCGGTCTCAGAAGACTTCTCGACGGTTCCCGGATGATGAATACCAGAAGATAGTCTCCAGTCTTGAACAGGTCCCAGAGGATACTCTTAATGAGGATTTTGACGGTCTGGTTGCTGAGTCATTACCGGAGTATGAGTACGAATGGGATGCTAAATCCGGCCGCAACCCCAAGACCATGCTCTGGTATCCTGAGTTCAAGCATAGTGTCGACCTGTACCATCCAGAGAAACGGATTGCGGTCGAGGTTGAGAAGGCTCAGCGTAAGCGGATTAGCGATGATATCCTGAAGTTCATTAGAGGTGGGAAGACCCGAAACGGTGGCCGGGATGTAATCGAGTTTGGTTGTTTGATTGTTCCTACTGAACACCCTGAGTACGGCAATCTGTTTCAGCACTCGGTTACTACACTGGATTTCATGCGGAGTGTTCTGCACGTCGAGGATATCGCTGTAATCGGGTATCGGACCTGAGTGGGAAATAGTATATCGGATGCACAATATCTCTTGAGTGTGAGAAGATTGGGCGGGTCGTTCGAGTACAAGGGGTGGCTCGTAATCGGAGCGGTACTACTCTTTCTCACGTCGGTCGTAGTTTACCACCATACCAATCTGTACACTGCACAGGAAGCCGTGGCATTCGGCACACTCTTCCTAGCACTCATCACTGCGATAACGGCCTACTCCAGCCAACAACAGACGAAGTACATGCGGGAGGAGGTCAAGTTCATGAGGCGCCCTCAACTCTCAATCCACCACGAATCGTTAGAGGATGGTGGTGGATGGCTTGTCTTCGAGAATACCGGACAAGTACCCATAGAGGCCACAATACGAATCTCGCTTGCACCTACCTCAGACACGGAAGTGAGTGATCTGATTCTCGATGATAACCGCTCATACGATGAGTTGCCAGATGAGATAAAAGTCTACGAAGGTGGCGCGGGGGACTGGCGAGGCACCACAGAATTCCTCGAACCTGGTCAGAAGCAAAAGTACGTTATCGGTATGTTTGGGCACGAAATGGCAGCCCGAGAAGACGACTATGGACTAGAAGATTTCCACTGGGTGCGCTTCGACGGGGAGTTGACCTCTACGTTATCAGAAGACGATACACGGGACTTCCAACGCCTCTTCCAGTATTCTATAGACGACTCAAATGTGATTTTCTCGTCATACTCCTTTGAGGAAGCACGAAGCCGGGAATAAGAGATTTATCCCGGATGACTCATGAAATCCGGGACTGGCGCTTCCGGTGTGGTCTCCGATTCGAAACCGTCGTAGTACCCCGGATCCTGGTGGATACGTCGGTGGCACTCCCGACAGAACCGAACGACTCGTTCTAGCGAGTAGGAGATATGGTGCGTATCCATCAGATCGGTGTCCTGGGTCTCGTCGCATAGGAGGCACAGTTTTCCTGGTTGCTCTCCGGTCCGCCAATATCCCCGGAGACGACCGTGACGTGGTGGTGCGTCCCGCACTCGTCGCACTCGTACTCGTGTCGTGGGTGAACCAGCCGACGTCAAGGCTCGCGTCGCATCCTCGGCACGGAATCTAGACGTTCCCAGAGCGGGGGATTCGCTGATCAGCTGCTTGGACGGCCTCGGTGTTGGACAGTGCCTGAACTAAACGTGGTGGGGCTACGAATCAGAATCCAGGATATCCTTCGCCAAATCCTGCATAGAGGTGTCTTTGCCCTCCCAGCGAGCCTCCCTCGAAACAACTAGATTGTATATTCGTTCCTCCCGCTTTTCGATGTGGGAGTACCGGCTGAGGTTAAACATCTCCTTAAGGGATTCGTAAGAATTCGCCCTGTGGCATGCAAAGGCCGAATTGTATTCACTTGACCCATGGAAAACCGGGGCAGCACCCCGGTCAAATGATTCTACCAAGGTTTTGCCAACATCTACAGATTCGTGCTCGTGGGTCTCATACCCCTTGCAATCACCGATATCATAATTCGGGTCTTCTCTCGCCAAATCCAGCCGGGGGTATGTGACGATGATAGTCCACTCCGGGTCGTCTGAGAGGAGGATATCAATTTCGTCCACAGGCGTTTCGTGCCAACTTCCGAGATAGTCCACTGCGACCCCAAATCGAGAGTCACTACTCTCCCCCGTTATGATAGTCGGCCAGCCACTTTCCGTTGAAGACCGGATCTCAGCGGAATCAGATTTCATACGAATGAACGGGTCCGCGTGCACTGTTCGCTTGAGCGTATTCAGTTGGGTTCCCATTGGTATCGGGACCCCATTCTCCAGGTCAAGGATGCCCATTGAATCAACATTGGTCGTTCATCGTACAAGAATCTGTCACTGGATAGCCGATATATCCCGCTCGCGGTAGGTCCGGGTAATGACCGAGGATCAGACAGAATGCAACTGACGGAGGTCTATGGTGTCTTTTGCAAAATCGACGGAGAGTGAGGAAAAAGGCGATCCAACCACTGTGAATGTACTCTCTTCACCAGAAGGATAATTCCGGTGCGTATCTGTGTGTTCACTTCGACCGGTGTTATTGTGTGGCGACTGGCCCGTGTCGCATCAGTTGCCCGTCGTCGATGAGTTGTTGGAGGCCGTCTTTTGACGGGAATCCCCATGTGGCGTTCTCAACAGGGTCGCCTGGCGCTAGCGAATGGAAGTATGACGCATCAGGCCCGAACGCCAACAACCGCCGTTGCGTCCCACCGAAATCGAACAGTCCAAGGTCAACATACGGCCCCCTCAAGCCAATACTCGCTGGATCCCGTCGGTACCCCAGAATCTCCCTCGGTACCAACTCATCGATGGGTTCAACCGGGATCTCGAAGTTCCGGTACGTCACCGGTTCTCCAAGCGCAACATATCATGCCGCGGACTGTACCGCGTGCCCTCGGGGAAATCAATTCAGGGTTCCTTACGAGATCGCTTGGTGTGCAGGCATTAACGATGGGTTCCTGATTTAGTCTTGTCTGCTCGTCGTGTATTTCGAGGTAGATAGAAAACAACCCTAATAATTGAACTTTGGAGTCTACTTGTAAACTCCAAAGTTCAAGTGATTGTGGCACAGTACTGTTTATAAAGAGGATTGGTCAAAATGGGTGAGTACGCAAATTCCCAAGTTCGGGCGAAAGTGTGGGTGACTCCCAATCAAGTCGAATCACTTCGGTCGGCATGTTACGCGACTGGTGCAGAATACCTCCAACAGCGAAACGAAGCAATCGTCACGACGATGTACGATACCGGGCTCCGGGTAGGCGAGCTCGTCCAGATCGACATAGAACTCCTGCGGAACAACAACTCGGAACTCTACCTTCCCACGGACCTGCAGAAGGACTACCCCAATGAGAATTCTCCGCCACCGGTGACCCTTGAACTCACTGGCGACACGACACGTCTGCTCTCGGCGTACCTCACCAACCGATGGAAAGACACGCCAGCCCTCTTCCCGTCTCGATCCTCCGAACGAATTAGCGAACAAGGCGTGCGGAATATGCTTCACAAGATCGCTGAGGAGGCAGCAATTCGACCCTACAAACTTGACGGGAGTAGAGGTGACCCAAGCGACGTCACACCTCACGCACTACGGCACGGTGTTGCTTATCGAATGATGAACGAAGAAGACGGAAACACGCTGTACGATGTCCGCAACCGACTTCGTCACCGTAGTATTCAGACGACTGAACGGGTCTACGACCATCTACTGAAGGTTTGAAGGTGTCATAGACCTATTCCCAAGGTGTTTCGTTTCACCGTGGAATTGGGCGAAACGCGAGTGAGTAGATGTGCATAGTCACCGCCGCGCCGAGTCCCATTCACCGTGACAAGGTTTAACACAACCTCAACAGTTGGTTTAGGGGCAATGCCAGAACCAGAACTACCGATGCTTCCAGACGGGACGACGCTTCGATGGCAGTACCTTGAGCAAGGCAAATACTCAGCGATAACGATTTTTGCGGAGGTACAAAATGGCCGAATTCAGTTCCAAGGTGAGCCCAGGAGCCCTTCTGGCGCGACACGTGATTTTGATAAACTCATTAGGGGAGACGATGGTTATGCATGGGACTATCCGTGGCAAGAGTGGGAATGGTATACGGGAGAGGAATGGGTCCCCATCAAGACACTCAGAGACGAGTGACTCCTTTCCGTACTAATCCGAAATAATATCGTTGAAGTAGATATTCTAAATAACCCTGTAGGTAGCTTGTCTGTATTTACCGTTAGAATCAGGTGTGTCAACCGTTCTATGACACTCTATAAGATTTAGCTAAAGAGCAAGGATCGACTAGACAGTTACCGAAGCTATCCCACACAACATCAGGTGAAACCCGGACGCTCAATGATTTCTCCCTGTGCTCTTCGTTCATCGATCCCAGTTACAGCAGAACAACTTCACTCCACGACAAGTTACTTACTACGTCTGTTCAAACTGATGGGTCAATGAGTCAGCGCGACTTCCGAGCAGGGGGAATTCGCTACGTTGCGAGCGAAATAGAACGTATGGGTGATAGCCTTGATCTCTCTGAATCCGTTATCAAGCAAGGACTCCGCATCTATCATCAAATCCTTGAGCAAGACATTGAATTTGCTCGACTCGACGATCTTAGTGCCCTCTGTGTGTACGCAACGGTGCGATTACACCAGGAAGAATGTGGGGCAACATTCAGAGAGGTCGCGGCCGAAGCTCGAATCAAAGATAGTCGCTTACAAACGGTGTCATCACGGATCCTGAGCGAAGCTGGCGTTCCATTACCACCACCACGCCCTGAAACGACGCTCAAAACGACAGCTGAAGAACTCGGTGTTAGTGATGAGATTGATATTCTTCTTGATATTGTGGACTCTCTAACCGGCCGGTTAGAGAATCTCGCTCCGACGACGATTGCTGCAAGTACAATCTTCGCAGGTCAATATCTCAGCGAGTGCTCCTACGACGTTACACAGAGTGAAGTATCAAACGTGGTTGGTCCGACCGAGGTGACGATTCGGAACGAGTACACAAAGATTCTCAAACAAGTATATCAGGAGACTGAATACACTATCGAAAAACACCGGTTTGAAGACACTGAACACGGGATTTCCGTCCTTAAAACCGAGTGTAGCCTTCCTCCAGGAGTCGTGACGGAGACAGAAGCGGTTCTGGAGGCTCATACAGAATTAGTCGCCGGAAACGGTAGTACGGAGGCCGGGGTATGCGCTGCCGTATTAGAAGCGAACCAGCGAGTGGATGATGGTCGTCCTGACTTGTCAGTTGACGATCTGACAGACGTAGTGCACGTGACTAATCGTACAATCAACGAATATCGGCGGACTTTGAGGTGAGCAAGTATGACAGAAGAATCTGTAGTGACAGCGGAGCGTTGCGAGACCATTCGGCGTGAATACTCCCAGCGAACCGGGTTCAATCCACTGGCGCAGCAGTTAGATATTGAGAAACAGGCGATCCGGCATCACCTCTACGGGGACTGCGGTCACGACGTCGCTATCGAACCAATCGACCCACCGGTCAGCCATCAATTAGACGCTGAGCAATGCCAAGAGCTCCGGAACCTGTTCGCCGACGGCGTCGAAACTGAAACACTAGAGCAACGGTTCGAGACCCGATGGCAGCCGATTGCTCGTCACCTAACCGGTGAGTGTTCACACGACATCGACGCTCCAACCGTGGAACGGGGCGAAATCCGTGACCGGGAACCGATTTCAAGAACCGACTGTGCAGTGCTCCGAGAGCGGTTCTTCGAAGACGAACAGCGAACTATGATAGATGTTGCGCGGGACGTCCGGTGGAGCTACGCGGCCGTCGTTCGACACCTCAATGGGAACTGTTCGCACGACATAACGACGAATGCTCGGACGATTGATGAACGAGGTGGGGATCTAACTAGAGAGGATTGCCAGAAAGCCCGGGAGATCTGGGCACGGGACCCAGAAATGACTCTTGAAAAGGTTGCTTCAAAGATGAAGCGTTCTGAGGCGACGATTGGACGGCACATCAAACGGACATGTTCCCATCCCGCAGACGACTTGTTGATTGATGAGATGCCGATATTCGACTCGATATTGGCGGATGGAGATGAACGGGCTGTCGATTCCCAGGCTGTGTTAGACGCAGCTGATGCCTCGAATCTAGACCCGGAAGAGGTCGTCACCGACGCTGCCACCCCGAATTCTGTAGAAACCACGGTGAGTCGGAAAGTCCGTAACACGACACTCGTCAAAGACCTAAAGAAAGCATATGAGTTCGAGTGCCAGGTTTGCGGTGATGTCCGGTATCGGGGGTCAAATCAACCCTACGCAGAAGGTCATCACATCCAGCCGCTAGGGGATCCACATACCGGACCAGACACACCGGGGAACATTCTCATTCTGTGTCCAAACCACCATGCAGACTTCGACTACGGAGTGATAGAAATCGACCCTGCAACTCACGAAATCCGACACGAGTACGACGAGACGGTTGACGGTAACACTCTGACCGTAGATGAGGAACACGACCTCAACCCCGAGAAATTAAGCTATCACCGACAACGCATCTCCAAAGTCACCCTCTGACCACGGGTACTATTCGTGACTTAGGTACGACTCGGTCCGATACACCTACTGTACTTGTGCTCGTCAAGAACTCCTGTGGCCGCAATAGACGACGGTCCATAGCCAGATGGCATTCAACCCCACGCTTGTCAGTTATTTCAGGTACCAGGGGCGAGATCACCGCGATCATCCGTTCTTAGTTGGGGTTCAACGGTAGCCAGGCACCACCACGGATTTATACGTTCCTTTCGGAGGTCAACAGAAGAAACCGCCAAGCGAGACCAACTCCACTTTCACCATGGATTGCTAATCATTAACACGACCAGGGGATAAGAGCCAAACAAGAGACGAGACCAAGGAAACGCAAATGTCAACTACTTCCATCCAGAGCCGCCGAGATCTCTTTGACGTCTTCCAACATACCATGGAAGGCACGTACGACGAGCTGTCGGAAGATCAAGAACTTCAACCCGGCCAAACGATGCTAAAGACGTTCTTGATAGAGTCCAACGTCTCACCGGCAGACCTCCGAGAACGAGTAGATATTACCCAAACACGCGAGGTGGACTTCAATCTCGAAGAACTCGTAATCCGTCGCAACGGTACTAACTATACGTTCTTCCTTGATCACGAGGACTCTCGATTCTGGACGTTGTACACACTAGAAGAATCAGAGGACGCAAAGAAAGTCGTCGCAGATATGGTCAGCGGCGTGCGGAATGGTCTGGACTACACATGGATGCCCGTTGAACAGCAGCGCGACGTCATGGAGATGGGCGAGTTCCGCGACGTGGGGGTCAGCTACGACGCCGACGACGTATTCTCCGAGGACTACATTGAAGACAGGCTAGCCTTCGGTGATTTGTCCGTCCGGAGTAGTGGCCGCGGTACCGGCACTCTATTCGACATCCTCGACAGCCACGAAGAACTCTCCAGTTTCCTCTCACTCTCTAGTGTAGGTATCAAGCGGGAAGTGAACGGTTCATTTGTCTTGGAGAGAGTTACCCACAACGGCCGCTTCACTACCAGCGGCGGCGACTCAATACAACTCCACCTTGACACCGTAGCTGAAATCAAGAACCGCTACTCGACACTCCTCCAACGTATCGAAGAGAACCACCGCCTCTCCTACGAGTCCCGAGACCACGGCACCGGGATGGACGGAACGCCGCTCGTCATCGAACTGGACAACGAGATTGAGAACGTCCGAGAGTTCATCGAGAACACGATCACGGCGAAGAACCCGCTCCGACTTTGGGGAGCGAAGACAAAATTGGACGATCAATACTGGAAGGTGAAGGGCATCGACCTCCACAATAACGACAAGTATACCATCGAGATTTGTCCTGAGTGGCTCCGACTCTACCTTGGGAATGAAGCGTGCGGGAACACCGCCCTCCGCATCTATTCAAACCTCCAACGACACTACGACTCAAACGCGACAATGGAGGTGCAGGAGTGATGGAGAACGTCTCTAACCACACCCTCCAAATCAACGCGTGGATCGGTCTGTGCCAACTGGACCGGACGTTTCCCGACTCCCTCCGAAACCTTGGCTACACCGTCGACATCATTGATCCCGACTTCGTCCACGAGGGAACCAAGGTCAACCCCGACCTGATTCTCACCAGCCGAGCCCACAACCACTCTATCGTCATCGACTGCAAGTCAAAGACGTTGGATGAAGAGCAAAACGAGAAGTACGAGGCCATTCATCACTCCCCAACCTTTCTGTTAACTCGGGGCGTCGTCTCGTCCGCCGAGTCAACTGAAGACTACGACGCTGAATTCGCCTACTCGTCGTTCGCCGACCTCTCCGTAAACCCGTTCCTCCCGGACAACGACTTCGCAGTCGTTCACTTCGACGAGGACGCCAACCAATACATCGTGCGAACCATCGAAGACTACGAATTCAACCTCGACGAACTCCAATCCACATTCCCCATTTTCACTGGGACACGCCGTCTACCTACAGAGTACTACCCATTCGATGTCGGCACCAACGAGGACGACTACCGCCAGTTCACAATCTCGATTCTTCAGTCCACCGTCCACGTCGCACTTGCTCAGGACACATTCGATGTCGACGATCTCCTTGAAGATGCTCACCCACTCTGGGTTGATCTCGACGCAAATCTGAAAAACGAACTTCGATCACACACAAAAACCATTCTCTCAGAGTACCAGCAACAGGGACTGGACGAACACATCCAGAAGATACAGGCCGGAAGCACGGATGAGTGGAAAGTCGTCTCAAAATCACTTCAGGCACTCCAGCGGAAAGTTGACGAATTCGTTGACGATGTCCAAACCAAGTTGGAACAGACCTCACTAGACGACTTCGAATAAACTCAAACTCCACTATTACTGTAAGAGTGTTAGAGCCGCAATGAGAGGCCGGACCGCTTTCAGGCTTGCCGTGCTCTGAACGCGAACCCGGGATAGCAGACCGAGGCAAGTGAACAACACTACACTCGTACAAAAAGATCTCAATTTCCGGCCCTACCTCTGGTTACAGCGCTTCGTCGGCCGCTTCCAACGCTTCAATCGCTGACTGAAGTTCTCGAAGCAACTCCTCAGTTAGGTTGGGTGACACGGCTTCAGTCTCTGGACAACCGGAGGCGGACTCATCATCTCCACTACCCGCCGCCAACCCTGATGGCCCAGTCGTCGTATCGCTGTTCCCCCACGTTTCCACGCGACCGAGATCCTCGCCAGCGACATCGTTGAGGCGCTGCTGCTCGTCGCCTGCGTCATCCTTTGGTGTATCACGCTCCACGTCACGTCCCTGATTGCGGGTCTCGCTTGTCGGGCGGCCACCGCGGCTGAACGCGTCGAGCGGGAAGTCGTACGCGTAAGCTCGCTTGATTTTGTTGAACGTTGAGCGCCGCGAGATTCCCAGGACGTCCATCACCGCGCGCCGTTCGCAGCCGCGGTCAAGCGCGCGCCGCACCTGCTCATCCTCCATCCGCTGCAACAGTAACTGCTGGTCATCCGGGATGTGACCGCGAGCAGAGTTCTCGATCTGATCCGTGAGTCCCCACTCACCGGTCTCGACGTCCTTATCGACGATCTGCCGGTCACGCGACTCAACACGATTGTCCAGCCCCATGAGAACCCAGAGTCGCTCCCGGACCGCAGACACAGACAGGTCAGCGGTCATCCCAGACGCGATGTCCCCTGTCCGCGTTGGCCCGTGCGATGCGAGGAATTGCAACACCTCAACGTCCTGCGGCAACAGGACGTTCCGATCCGCGTCCGTAATCGTCACCGGCGACTCACCCGGCGTCGCCTGTTGATGGAGCCAGCTGTGACACGGACGACACATCAACGTCAAGTTCTCCATCGCGTGCTCATCCATGTCATCAATGTGACGGTCAATATGGTGGACGTGTATCGTCGCCAACCCTCCTTCTTCCGGACCGCGCCGCCCACACGCTTGGCATCGGTGCTTGTACTCCTCCAATACCTCCTGACGCGTGTCTGGGTCCACGGTCTCGTTACACTCACAGAGTCCGGTGCGGTCAGACCCGCCACTGCCTGTTCGGTCACCGCTTGATTCGCCGTTCGATCGTGCTGTAGTTTCTGCCATACTTCGTTGTCGTATTGCTTGGTTCTTGCTTGACGCCCCGGGTGTCTCTAGCACCCGGGCATTTCTGATACCCAACACCCCTAAGGCCAGTCTCCACACCCATTATGAATACTCATAATGGTAAATGCCTTTCGGAGGCCTCATATTGGCCTTCGGTATACCGTTAGGACTAATCAGAGTGGCGTGGAAAGAGAAAACGATGCCCGACCGGGACGAAGAGACAGGAAGATACACTGGCGAATACTCCACCGAGGATTTCCTTAACGCGATTAATTTAGAGGGGGGGATGGCCGGTACGGGCGAGATCGCAGATCAAGTTGGTTGTGCTCATGACACCGCTTACAAGCGACTACAGAGGATGGAAAAAGACGGATTAGTTGCTTCTCAGAGGGTTGGAAACACACTGATATGGACAGTTGAAGATCGCAATTAAGGGTGGACGTAGTTTATCGAGACTCAGCGACGATCTGCCGAATCATCTCACGTGCCTCGTTCTCGGACAGGCCTTCAAGCTGTACGTTCGTCAGTGCATGGTTGAATCGTCGCGTCGTCTCGTCAATGACACGGGATGGTTCATCTGCGAGTTCGTCGCACATAGCTCGGACAGCGGGTCGGTAGCGCGCGAACCAGCGGTCAAACACCTTGTTGACCATCGTCTGATTGGCGAAGACCGCGTCAGTCGTCGAATAATCGTCGTCACGGGAAGTTAGCTCCGCAATCCACCAGAGACGGTGGATGGCGTTCGAGTACAAATCGGAACCTGCCCCGAGGAACTTCTCCCTCATCGCTTCCTCAGAGCGGTACTCCCAGCGGTGCCGGATGAGCTCTGGATACCGGACGACTGCTAGCCAGTGCCAGAGGCCCGGATCTCCAGCAGTTCGTCTCGTAATGTCGAGGCCCCGGTGAATCTCTTCAGCGAGTGCGCCATCAATAGCTGTGTCGTACTCCGGGTACTCCTGAACTACCTGCTGTACCGACGAATCAATCCTATCAAGGTCGGCAGTTGGGTGGCCCGGTATGGGTTCTATGTACTCGTCCAGCTGTTCGTCGGTGAGCGTCGCCTCGCCTTTCATGAACGACTGACCAACGAGGCGGCGTCCGTCTTCGGTCAGTCGGTGTAATTCTGTCTCGGTCACGTTAGATCTGGAGCCCCTCCTCCATGAGATGGATCAGCTGCTCTCGGGGGTTTATGTATTCCTGCAGTTCACTATCGATTCTCTGTATCACGTGGGGTAGAGTCTGTGGGTCAGAGAGATCATCCCTGAGACGGTGAGTCGCTTCGTCCACGTCACTAGTCTCGTAGAGGTTACGAGCAAACGTCTGGAGTACCATCTCTTGCCACTCGTGTTCAACATCGCCCTCTACATCTACGGCACTACCAGCCCGGACGATCAATTGCACCCACACACCGTAGCTCACCTGGTCAAGTATGACGTCACGCATCCGAGCCTCCGCCCCGACAGATCCTCTACTCTGTAGTACCTCGGCGATACGAGGGTGGTCGGAGTTAATCCACAGCTTGGGACGACTCTCGTTTCGGAAGTCGAGGTAGTAGAGCTTGTTCCCACCGGGGAGGTGATCGTTCTGTGAGAACCGTACTTGCTCACCATCAATGGCGGCTCGCTCTTCGTCATCAGGACGATCAACTACGACGTAGTACAGCGTCCCACTGGCGAGACGGAAGTTCTTTTGATCGGCGTAGTCGCTCGGCTGCCCCCCGGGATGAGATTCTGTGCGAACGAGATATGGACGTAGTTCGACAGTCCCTCGGACAGTGTTCTTCGGGACTTCTAGTACAACGTCGTATTCGCCGGGTGTCGTTGGAGACTCGGAGATGACAACCCGGTCACGATAGATCGTCTCGTGACAACGAATAGTGACGTAGAGCTTAGCCGGAGGTTGTGCCCGTTCCTCTTGTGGAAAGACTGCTTGAACCGTCTCCTCAGGCAGGCGTAGCTTTCCGTGAAGAGTGATGGTGTTCCAATTCGGTTCACCACTCCTGTCGGATGACGACACGGCTGAAGCGAGGTCAATCTCTGTTTGTGCCGGGTTCAGTTCAAGCTCTGTTTGACTCCCGTCGTCAACGGTGAACGAGTTCAGTTCGAAGTCTACTCCCTTCTCACGGTAGCTGAACGGAAGTGTCGTAGTACGGTGTCGTTGCGAGTGTCTGGTCACTCTTAATCCTCCTCGGGCGTCTGTAACTCTGCGAGTATCTCTAGTTGGGTCGCGCCGACGTCGCCGTGTACTAAGTCAGCGGCTTCATCGGGATGCGAACGACCAGAGAACGAGACTTCATAGACGTGTTCGTCGGCGACGAGGTGAGCAGACCCGTCGTCGTACGACACGGTTACACCGGATTGTTCGACCTCAACGTCGTTGATAGGAATGTCGTCGTATCGGGATCCGTCCTCCCCAACACCCGTGAGTGAGATGTCGGCACTCCACCCCTCAAACTCTTCAGGGAGTACTTTAATTCGACCAGAGATAGTCCATGCATCGCCATCGAAGCGAGATGAGCTGTCGATCTCGAAGACAGGCTCTGCGGGCGACGTCGTAGATCGGGGATTCCCACTCCCGTGGATCGGGAACCGGTTCAGAACATTATCGGAGAGAGAATCGGTGTTTCCTCCCTTCGATATCAGATGACGGAGGCCGTCACGTAGCGTTCCGAACATGTTGTCAAGTGCCGTGCGGAAGCCACGTTGATACTGTTCACGGAGGTTCTCGGTGGACTCCCACTCGTCGTGTTCTGGTGGTTCGGAAAATCGCAGGAATCGGTCAATCTCTCGGTCACTCTTGGACGGAGTTCCTTCCGGCCGTGCTTCGCCAGCAGCCAGCACGCCGAAGAAGTTTCGATCACCGTAGGCGACACGGCTCTGGTCGTAGTACTTGACCACCATCCCCGCTCCACGGAACAGTGCAACGCTATTCAGATACGCATCGTCGTCTGCAGGGGACGCGAGGCGAGCCGACAACCGTACTGAGCCGTCGGGAGTCTCGGACCCATCGGCACGAGGGGGGATCTCTACCGGAATGTCGAGTCCAGCAACGTCCCCAGGGTCTGCCAACGTCTGAGCGTCCGTCGTTCTCTCGTCGTACGCCTCAACGAACGGACGGATCGCTGGGACGCTCTCTACGTCAGCTGTCAGTGTCTCGTCTGGCGTTTCGACCGTAATATCGAGATCGCCTCGATAGATCGCTGGCCAGAAGTACTTGACAGATGCTTCAACAAACTCCTGTGCGAGGTCTTCAACGTCCGGTCGCTCGTCCCGGGTCGGGTCCTGGAACTCGACGACCATAGCGCTCGTTCCGCTAACAGTGGGCCGTTCCACGTGCAGCTGTTCCGCCAGCCGCGACGCACGCTCCCCCCAGAATGAGTCCGGACGTGGCCCTTCATCCGTTTCGATTGGCTGGCAGAGCCACCCCGCACCTTGGTACGTCGTATCGTCTCCCTGGAGTTGGTGGGTAGGGAACTTAGAACGGCCGATGAGTCGCGGAGACTCGCCCTCACGCTCACCGTGTGCGAGGTGTGAGTTAAAGACGACCGTTGAAGCACCCGAAAACGTCCAGAGAACCGACTTGCCGAGGCCGTACGAGCCACCGGCGGTGTCGTCTTGCTTGCTACTGTAGAGTTCGTCCCGGACTAGGGCGGCGTAGTTTGAGTCTTCGTCCCAATTTCCGGTCAAGCCGGTTGTGTTTCTATCTTCGACGATGAGGAGGCGGAGCTCGGCGTCGGAGTCGTTAACTCGTTCAACGACCCGCTCGTAGCGGTGACCATTGTGTGTGTCTGCGACCGCTTGCATCCGTTCCCCGAGCCCGTCATCCCAGCCCAATCCATTGAGGAACTCCTCTTTCTCGTCTCCCGTGAGCGTGACGAAACGGAACGTTACTTCGACTGGATCGTCGTTTGAAAGGGCCTGATCGTTCGCGTTTTGGAGAACCTCACGGACAAACGCCTCGGAGTCGTGGTCAACGGCGTGTTTGGTTGGGTCATCGCCGTAGCGTGGCGCTCCTGGCCCACCACTGAAGAAGAACCAATTGACCGCTTCGTTGATTTGTATTTGCTCCTGGTCCATGTGAGAAACCGGTATATTCGTACCGGACTATGACCATCCAGTTAGTATTATTGTTACGCGTCGATGGACGCGGGCAGTCAGAACAGACAGAGGCTCTAATCGGAGGACGTCGTGTCACCCTTAATGGGACACCAGATAGCCAGGACGCCATAGTTGCCGAACGCTTATGTGACGATACGCGGGAAAGAGTATTATGAAGGTAGCCGCAGTGGATCTGTTCTGCGGGGCCGGTGGGCTCAGTTATGGGCTCCAGGAGTCCGGTATCTCGGTCGTTGCAGGGATTGACCACGACCCAGACTGTAAGTACCCGTACGAACAGAATATCGACGGTGAATACGTCAGAGCAGACATCAGTTCGCTAGCACAGGATCCCGAACCAATCGCACAGATGTACCCGTGGGATGCGGATCTGAAGGTCCTCGCGGCGTGTGCGCCTTGTCAACCGTACTCAACGATGGGGCACTCAAAGGGGAAAGGCCACGAGGATCATCAAAAGTGGGGGCTGCTGAACGAGGTATCCCGGATCGCAAAGTACGTTGAACCGGATGTAGTGGTCACCGAGAACGTACTCCAGGTAAAACAAGAAGACGGTGTCTACGATTCGTTCGTCAATAGCCTGGAATCCCAAGGCTACCACGTCAACAGTGACGAAAACAAGAATGTCTACTGTCCCGAATACGGAATCCCCCAGAAGCGGAAGCGGTGGGTGGTCATGGCGTCCAAACAGAGCCCCCTCTCTTTACCCGAACCCCCCATTCAGAACGAAGACAACTACCCCACGGTCAAAGACACAATTGATCACTTGCCACCAATCGAAGCAGGCGAAGTCAGTGAGGTGAACGACTTGCATAGGGCACGCTCACTCTCGGAAAAGAATCTGGAGCGTATCGATAATATGGAACCAGGCGGAGATTGGACTCTCTGGGAGGAGGAGGACCTCAACCACCTCCTCGCGGACTGTCACCGGAAGGCGAGTGGACGCTCGTACAAAGCTCCCTACAGCCGGATGCGGCCCGACGAACCCTCCCCGACGATCACGACACAGTTCTATAACTACGGCAGTGGCCGCTTCGGACATTACGATGTAGACCAGAATAGAGCTCTCTCGCTCCTCGAGGGAGCACTGCTTCAGACATTCCCGGAAGACTACGACTTCTACGAGGAGTGGGAGGACGTCGGCGTGTCGAATCTTGGCCGGTTGATCGGTAACGCAGTCCCCCCAAAGCTAGGTGAGTACATGGGGCAAGCAATCCTCTCCCACGTCGGTGCAGCAGCACCGTCTGTTGAGTCCACCGTCGCCGACGACTGAGAGACATTATGCCGTCTGAGGAGGAGTGCCAGTTCAGGGCAGACCTGATCGAATGGGGGACAGAGAACCGACGCGAGTACCCATGGCGGGAACCAGATCGAACACTGTACGAGGTGTTCGTAGCGGAGTTCTTCCTGACTCAGACACCGGCTGACAACGTTGAAGCGGTCTACCCAAGATTCCTGGAACAGTTCCCGACGCTGGACGAGATTGAGGAGGCCAGTGAGGAGGAACTCGTCGAGGCTATTGAGCCTCTCGGATTCCAAAACATGCGCGCAGGGGCGCTGAAGCAGATCGCCTCGACACATGACCACCTCCCCACTGACCCTGATTCGTTGATGGATCTCCCGCGAGTCGGCCACTACGTGGCGAACGCTACGTTGTGCTTCGCCCGTGGTGACCAGTTGCCGGTGCTTGACAGGAACGTAGAGAGAGTGTACAGTCGGGTATTTCGAGACACATGGCCCGAGACAGAATCGGATCAGCTGGCTTTCACGCAGAGATTTGTTCCTGGCCAGGCCCGGGCGTACAATCTCGCTCTGCTCGATTTCGGTGCGCTGGTCTGCCAGAATGAACCGCTGTGTGAGCAGTGTTTCGCCAACGACTACTGTGTCTACTTCCGAGAACGGTAAAACGTGAGTAGTACCCCAAAGTCGGAGGCAACAAATCTTGAGGTAGCGTGTTTCTCTAGCCTGCTTTGCTTGGTAAGAGCAATGGAGTAGAATGTGTTGCATTCCAGAGAACCCCTTCAAATCGGAGGTCGCCACCTGCTGATGGACGATTTAACACTTCAAACCAGCAGATTCTCTATCGTTTCAAGATTCGGAGGTCGTTTGGACGAGTAGGCCTATTTTCACCATCACATATTCATAGTCACCCGTGAAATAGCATCTCACTAATGGTTGATCCTGTCTGGAAATTCCCAGAGCAGAAGTCGGGGATAACAGAATATCACAAAAACCCTACCGAGAGTGCTTTGGATAGCACTCTTGAAACGTTTGTTCGTGAAGTTCTTCAAAACGCAAATGACCAAGGCGTCTCCGAGGAAGAACCTGTAAAGGTAACTTTCGATTTTACCACACTCACAGGAAGCGACCTTGAGGACTTTTTAGAGACGCTCTTATGGAATTGGCACGGTGGGAGCCCAGAAGATCTCCGCTGGCATATAGAACGCGCAATCGAAAACGATCAGGCCCGTGACCCAGGCCTCAAGCGGTTTCTTAATCATTTTGACGGCGACAGCCTCACCGTCCTCACCATTCACGACGAGCATACGACCGGTCTCCGGGGTACTGAAACAGACACAAAGCAGACCTACGCTTCACTTGTCAAAGACTTCGGCAGTACGAACAAACCGGGATCCAGTTCGGGTGGGAGCAAGGGACTCGGCAAGACAGTACTCTGGGCTTTCTCAGGCCTCTCCACAGTCCTGTTCAATTCGAATCCAGATTCACTCCCCTCTGACGGTGGTAGTGAACCGCCACGACTCGTCGGACGTACAATTGTCCCAGCACACACTGACGAAGCGGAAACGACGCATTTCACGAACCACGGCTGGTACGGTCGAAACGACCCCGACCGCATTGACGACATCGGCCGTCCAGCGTCGCTCTGGGGAGACCTCGACGACGCGGACGAACTCGCAGACACGCTCTCGGTAAGCCGACCAAACAACAACTACGGAACAAGCATCGGCGTTGTCGGTTTCCGCATTCCAGGAGGATCCGATCCCGAGATGGACGAGCTAGCTGCCTCTTTCCGCCATGCGTCAGTGAAATATTTCTGGCCAGCAATGGTGCGAGACGAACTGGAAGTTCACGTTAAGACTCCAGATGGGACCCAAACGGAGGCGACACTTGACGATGCCCCCGGAGTCAAGCCGTACGTCAAGTGCTATAGCGACTACTTCGATATCAGCGAAACGGAACTGAGTGGGGCCGGTAGCTTTGCGAAACGAGAAGTACCAATCGAAATCCCACGCGAAGACCCAGAAACGATAGACGAGGACCCACACGACGGCTACCAAACTGCCGTTGACCTCATCGTACGTCACCTCACCCCAGCGGACCGGGCTGATTTCGATGCTGACGATGACGACGAACTGGTAATCAACCATGTGGCGCGACTCCGCGGGGCCCAGATGATCGTTGATTACGTCGATATGTCTCGGGCAGCCAACCGCGGCAAAGACTTCGCTTCGGTCATGGTTGCCGGCGAAGCACAGACGCGGCCTGGCGAGGACGTCACGGATGCAGAAGCAGCTCTCGAAGACTTCCTTAAGAGATCCGAGCCCACACAACACGACGACTGGGTCGGCTCCAACAACGACTATCTTGACGAACACTACATCGGGACCATCACGGCTGAAATTAACGCGTTAAAGGGTGAACGACTGGAAGCAGAGATCCACGACGTTGTTCAGGAGGATGTCAATTCTGGTGACGAAGTGCCAGGGATGGACGAGATCGTCCCGATTATGGACGGCCGATTTTCCGATAACGACGAGGGCCCTGCCCTCAGCTGGGAAACCCGACCCGACGTCTGGATTGACGACGAAAGGTGGCAATTCTACGCTAAAGGTGGTCCCCGCGATTCAGGCCATGGTGACTGGACACTCACCGTTGAACTCGTAAGACTCGACAGTCAAGAACATGAGAGCGAGTCAATCCCGATAGATGACTTTGAAGTCGTGGAAGGAGACGCCGATACCTCAATTGATGCCGACGGAGTCGCCCATCTTGAAGCCGATGGAACGGCTGACCGTGTCGCATTCCAGGGGGACTCTATTGAGCTAGATGGACTCTCCCGGGACCCAGAGGAACTCTTTGACGTCGGCGAAGCCACTCAAACTAAGATTAAAATCAGTGCCGAAATCATGGAGGAATAACTCGAATGACACCCGACATCCAACGTGCGTCCGCTAACGCCGACGAGCTCCCTTATCGCTACCGGGAAGACGCGATAGATCTCCAGATTAGCGAATACTGCGTTGATGAAACTGAACCTTCGGAGCCCGAAACAGACGAAACCACCCTACCACTCTTTCGTTACCAGCCGTGGGATCGGGCAGAACTCTCGCTGTCGCTGTCAATCTCTGACCGAGATTTGGACCACGTTTGTGAGGGCTCCCCTCCTTACGATGCTAAGCTGATTGTCGTCGTTGAATCGAAATCGACACACCTGCGGTACGAAGTGGCCATCGAGGACGAGCCACTAACTACTGGAACGTATACAAAAACCATTGATCTGGAGGCCAATCTCTTTCGTGACACCGTGACGCTGACTCCGCGAATCGTTACGACGGATGATGTATCCAGTGGGCTCCCGTTCGCTCCGAAAGGAGGTATGCGTATCGCAGGTGGTGACGCTTGGAAAGTCCAGATAGATGAACCCGAACAGAGTGGCACTGGCTTCCCGTTTCGGTATAGGGACTTCTCCGACGGCGACTATCCAGAGGATGCGGTCCACTTGCTCAAGAGCAACCCACGAGAACCTGCAGTCCTCGTCAACACTCTCAACCAGCCGATAGTGGACATATTGGAAACCGAGACGTTCTACAGCTTTGACGCATATTTAAAGAACGTCATCAAGGCGGAGTTAGGTACGTCAACTTGGATACAGCTCGTCATTCATACAGCAACGACGGTCGCCGAATCCGACGAACCACAGTATGATTGGCAGGAAGGCCTGATTGAGGAGATCGGCCCGTATCTCTATGAGGGTGCATCGTACGATGAGGTAGTTGAGAGTCTCGGTGAGGCTGTGTCCGAACCTGATGAACTTCGGAGCTTCATCCGTGAGCTCAACGTCGCCGTACAACTGTATCTTGACCAAGCCTCACAACTCAACGACTTCATTGACGACTTCAGACCATGACTGATATTCCACGACTCACCGATGCTGGCCGGGATATGGTAGAGGAGCACGATGAGTTCACCTCCCGGGAGGAGGTACTCTCGCTGAGGGATGACTTAGAGGGGTATGTTGAATACGACTCGGTCCCCGAGGCTAGTATTGATTTAGTTGCGCTGGAGGAGGTAATTGAACGCGCCACGACCATCTTTGATCCAGATATCGATACACAGCGGTCGGCGATGGATTCGGTACTTTCCCCACTCGTTCATCAGTATTACGAGATTCCCCCACGTGTCGCGGGTCAAATCGGCGTCTGGCAATACCTCGCACTCATCGAATTCCCGGACTATGTTGTGACCCGTTGGCTCGGACACGGTGATCTGAAAGAGAAGCTCCTTGGGGAACAGGGCGACCTCTATTCGAACCAAATGGCTCGTCTGTGGTGGGGTGCCCACCTAACCTACAACCGGGAGGCAGAGCATTACTACGGCACCCATAAAATGTTTAATAAACAACGGATTGCTAATTATGTACTGGACAGCGAATTCAACCGTTGTCGGGCCGCTGTGCTCGCCTTCGTCAGCAAGCTTCACTCGGAATCTGGAACAACCATTAGCGATGTTGGACGGAGGTTTAACCAATCGCTCTCAACGTACCAAATGGACTCTCGAAGTCGCCAGAATTTCGAAGACCAACTGGACAGAATTCTTGATTACGTCTCCGAATAGGTCTACTGAATATCATCACTTTACTTGGTTTCTCAATAAAGATGCGTGAATGGACCTATACTGAAGTATCGTTTTAGATGGAGAGTTTAAACTGAGTCGTCGTCTATGCATATGATAGTGACACTCTACGCGCACTCTACACCGGTGTTCTCTTCAGGGGATTCTTTTAGCGGCCCCGAGAGCGCTGGACAGGAGATAGGTGACCCCGTATGACCTCAAACGGAGACACCACACGTGGAGAACCACTCATCCTCCACTGCTTCGCAGACTATGGGACGGAATCAGAGGTCCTCAGTGACTTCGGGAACGTGGTACGTATCGGAATCAATCCCAAGGACACGAACGAAAGTACGCCGATTAAAGCAGACGCCCACATAGAGGACAAGGACTGGGACCTCCCACTTAAGGACGACATCAAGTTTGACCTTGGACTGTTCCATCCTGTCTGCTCACGTTGGGCTGCAACGACAAGCATCTCGGGGGATCCCGAGGAGCACGAGAACATGATCCCGAGTGCACGGATACTCGCGGAGAAATACTGTGATCACTACATTATTGAGAACGTCCCGCGCGCACCGCTTAACGACCCCGTCGTTCTGAACGGACGGATGTTCGGGATGCCAATTGAGTACAAGCGCGCTTTCGAGACCTCGTTTGAGGTTCCACAACCTCCTCGATTGAAGCAGCTCCTGACGACAGGTGGCCCGTCTGAGAAAGCTGAGACCTCCTCGTTCTTCTTCTCCGAGCGGTCCAAAGAGTGGTGGGCGGCAGTGAAAAACTACTCACCAAATCCGTATCCAAAGAGCCATTTGGCGAAGAACGCGATTCCAGCACCGTTCATCTATTACTTGGTCCGGCTCTGGTTGATGGTGTATGAGAACGAACAAGGAATCTCGGAGGGGCGTGTGGATTACTCCGACTACGATGAGGAGATGGATGTCAAACGTAAAAAGGAAGACAACCACCATTTAGACGAGTTCTGATGTGATACAAAGCAGACATCCGATACGGACAAGTGGGCCACGGGATTCGGTGAGAGGTACAGTCTGATGGACGAGAACGTGTGTCATGTATTTCTAGATCCAGATTCGAACTCGTCCTACGTTGGGGACCCATTCGTCGGTGTGCCTGTCTCCCAGGACATCGTTGAGGCTGTCGCTACCCAGTATCACATGGAGGCAGATTCACTGGCCAGAGCCCTCCGAGAAGTGCGTAGTACGTCTGTGATTAACGTTGAGACTCTATTCACGAGCTTTGATCCCCTTCCCGTTTCACAAAGTGACGATGGCCTATTGTACGTGCTAGCTGAAGCCGACGAGTGCTGGGACACTGTGGCCGATCGAATCGGACTCACAGACGATGGTCGAGACGCCGTAGCGACGGCCCATAACCGACAGGTCAGAATGGTGGTTGGAGACGATAGGATACGAGACAGTGGTGGATTCGTCGTCCCGTGTTCGGAGTTCCCCACAGCAGCTATTGACGATATTGCAGCGGTGGTGGACAAGACCCGACTAACGAACCGACAGGCGACGATGTGGATCCTCTCACAGTACGTCCCTAATAGTGACGCGATCGCCCAGATACTCTCAGTCCCCGAGTCCATCGTTCAGTCGGAGCTTGCCACGGTTGACCAGGCTACACGCCGGAGTGCGGCGGAGACACGAACTCTGGACGTTCCTGGACCACTCACTCGTCTTGAACCGGATCCTCAGGACTCCACTTGGATGGGGCTTGATTGGTCAAGATGGTTTGACCTCCGAGACTGGAAAACGCTCCGTAAAGAGCTCCCCCGCCGTCCAGGGCTCTACCGAGTTCGACACACAGAACTCCCGGGGTTGATGTATGTAGGGGAGTCGGGAGCGGAGGGAGGCGTTCGACAGCGAGTGGGGCTTGGTCTATCAGCCGGGGTGGCCACCTCGGATCAACAGACCGGGGACAAACACGGTGCTGCTCGTCCCCTTCAGCGAATTACTGAGACTGCAGGGGGTAAGATGGAAGTTTCTGTCACGACACCCCCGATATCGTCCAATCGGAGACATCGCCGTGCTATTGAGGCGACTTTAGTGGCGATCTGTCGTCGAGAGATTGGCTGGACTCCCATGGTCCAACTGAACCGAGAGCCTGCCGAGCACGTGAACGGCTCCGATAGTGAGTCGCTTCGAGAGCTAAGGGATATTGCAGAACAGTTCTCGTATACCGTACCGTTGTGGCAGCCCTGGCGTAACGTAACCTCCCAGCAATGGTTGGGGCTGAACTGGTCGAAGAGCCGCCCCCTCTCTGAGCGCGACATGATCGATAGTAGCGGAGTTCATGCGTTCCGGGTGTGGCGAGAGTACGAGACAGAAGATCCCTGGGGCCAAACAGTCCAAGAAATGGGTACAACCGGATCGATATCTAGTCGCCTGTTCAAATTGCAGAACGAGTATTACGGGGACTTGCGTTTCTCGGTCGTCGCTCTTGACAGGCTAAGCTCTGACACCCTACGTCGGTCACGTGAGCTTAGTGAAGTCCGTCAGGACCTCATCGGCGCACACTACCTGGCCACCGGTACTCCCCCAGAGGGACAATTCTGATCTCAATCGGAGGACTACACCGACAATACATCGCACAAATTTATGTCGACAGGGGATAGACCTGCCAATTATGAAGGGTATCGCACACTTCTCCGATACGTCCGCGTTTACCTCCGCTAGTGCCGGTGGGGTATTACAATGAGCGGTCAGTGGGGATTCACGACATCTCGGCCGACTGATGCTCGATACGGTGACGACGTCGCAAAATACGCGATGTCGCACGGTGAACCAGGACTGAAGACCTTTGTTCGAGAAGTACTCCAGAACTCGAATGACGCACGGTTGGACAACGATCAACCGGCAAGGGTTACGTTCAAATTGGAATCCTTAGAGGGTGAGGAGGCGATTGAGTATCTTAGAGCACTCGATATCGAGACGTGGTCCGAGCACGCTAACTTAGCAACAGACACGGAGAGCGGGAAGCATATCGCTGAGGCGATTGAACGCATCAATGACGAGGAGAAGATTCGTGTACTAACTATTGAGGACGAGAATACGGAAGGCCTCCTCGGTGAAGAGAATGCCGACGAATCGAACTTCACTGCTCTGGTGCGAGACGTTCTATTCAGTAGCAAGTCGGGGGATACCGCAGGGGGGAGTTATGGTCTGGGGAAGGCCGTCCTGTGGCTTTACTCGGGCCTGTCACTCGTCATGTTTAACTCGACACTTAGCGAGCCAAATCCCAAAGATCAGTCCCCACGACTGATAGGTCGAACGCGGTTGCCAACGCACAAATCGGAGCACGGCGATACTGTCTACCAAGGTCACGGTTGGTACGGTGGTTTGAACGGCGATGAGGAGGGATCTAGGCCGGAGTCTGTTTGGGGAGAAGAAGCCGAATCAATAGCGGACGACCTAGAGTTGAGCCGCCCGGACGCACCGGGAACAAGCATTCAAGTTGTGGACTTCCGCGTACCTACCGCGGAAGAGAGACAGGACGATGAGGAGTTAGCAGACCAGATCACCGAGATGGCAATCGAATGGTTCTGGCCCGCGATTTATCGTGGTGATCTAGAGGTTGCAGTTGAAGTGGAAGGTGAAACCAAGCAAGCGAGCATCGACGAATATCCCCAATACGAGCCCTTCACGAGCTGCCTAGACGACCGTGACGACTCGGTCAGCGAGTTGGACGAACCCGAAGATGTCGCGCAGACAGCCATATCACTTGACGTTCCCGAGAAGAGCGACGGTAGTGGCGGTGCAGATGGTCAATTGGACTTGCTGGTTCGACGTGCAGATACGGGGGAGTATCAGCACCGGAACGAGGTGGCGTTCGTCCGAGGGGCGGGAATGGTCGTCGAGTACTACGACCGCGACCGGGTCGTCGTCGGGAATCAGGACTTCCACGCCGTCCTCCTTGGTGGGCGTGCCCGGCCGTGGGGGACTGACGAGACTCCGCAAGACGTAGACACCGTCGTAGAGGAATTCTTGACAGCTGCGGAGCCACCTCAGCACGACGAGTGGGTGCGAACGGAGACACTGGCGAACTCCTACTCTCGGGGGTTCCGAACCGCAGTAGAGGGCATCAAGTCTGACGTGACTGAGACGTTACGTGGACTCGTCGCGCCCGACGTTGATCGAGGCACGACCGGACCTCAGCGTCTGGGGAACCGATTCAAGATCGGAAATAAGTCACGAGGGGGTCGTTCTGATCGTGAGTCGCCGAGTAGTCAGCGTGTTACTGGAAGCACTAACATCTCGTTCGACGAAGTGTACACACACTGGTCGTTCGACGGCGAGGTGGAGCCTTTGAACGACGGCAACGAGATACGATCAGTCACTGTCTCACTGATTCGGATGGCAGAGGAAAGAGCGACGTCGGACCGCCTTCCCGTACAAAACATCTCATCAGATACGGCTGGTGTCTCAATATCGCTGCCAGAACAGAAGGGCGTTCAAGTAGGACGGCTGAAGCCTGCTCCTGGTACATCAAAGGTCTCCTTTGAAGGCGTGTCGACAGAAGATTACAGACAAGTCGAGACCAGAATGAAAGTGTCAGTTGACGTGGCAGAACGGAGGGAAGAGTAATGGCCACTGTCAATGAAGGTGTTGAAGGCACAGAACCGGACGAAGGAGGAGAAGAAGACGTCCAGACAGGTAGTTTAGTCAGCCAGTCTCTCCCACACGAGTACCAAGAAGAGACACTCGAATTTGAGGTTGAGTCGTTCCGTTTAGATGGAACCGCTCTTGGTGATAGGGGAGACCTTGACCAGGACGAACAGTTTTTGTCGCTGGTGGACGAGGGGGGTTGGGAGGCTCTAGAGTTGGAAGGCACGGTTACTGTCAATCAAGATGATGTAGAGGAGGTCTTCCCGTTTAACGAGTGGGAAGAGACGCCGGGTCGCCTCGCACTAGTGAAGGAGAACCCCCTCGCAATGAGTCGAGACCGGCAGATACTCGCCGACCAACCTTTGGATGGCGGAACCTACGAATTCACTCTGAGCATCAACCGTGACGATCACCGTGGACGAGTAAGAATCAAGCCGTTCCTCACCAGAACCAAGAAAGGCGGCTCTGATGGGTCGAAACACGCGTCCAAAGTGGGTGCACGTGTTGCTGACGGGCTCTCATGGGTAGTTCGACTTGACGAGAGGGATGACGGTGGAAGTCTTCTCATGCCGATTATAGAGGATTTCAGCGATTACGATAGCTTCCCCGACGAGAACCACATCCACTATCTTAGTTTGGAAGCACCTCGGAACCCGCAACTGTACCTGAACAAAGAACATCCACAGGTAGTTGAAGTTCTGAACAACACAGGTGCCACGGGTGGGCCACCACGGCTACGCGACGTGCTCTATGACTATATCGAGCACTCCGTCTGGACGCAGCTCTTGATGCAAACAGCACGCGACACAAGCCCCGACACCGGTGAACCAGAGTACGGCTGGCAGGAAGACGTACTCAACATCTTCATGGACGATTTGTATCCGGGTCTCGGGGACGAAGAGGCAGCGATTCAACTTGCCGAAGACGTCAGGAGTCACGTTGATGTCCCTGACCTCGTCCAGCGAATCGAACGAACGGTACATCAGCAGTACAACATCCCGTCAGACACGACGAATCTAATCGAGGAGGCGATTCAAAGTGACGACTGAGCTTTACCACCTGCAGAGTGCGGCCCATCCGATGATTGATAATCGGTTTCTCGCAGGTGACCGTGAGTTCACGGAGGACGATCTTCGTCCATACTTACAACCACTGGGTCGTTCCATAGACCTAAGCCCGGTTGACGAGCGGATTGAGGAGATTCGTGCCGGCGACGACATTGACGCTCAAGACTCGCTTATTGACGCCGAGTTAGCGCCGACACTCCATCGCACTCTTGATCTCACACGCAATGAAGCGGCAGACGCCGGATTGTGGCACTACCTCTGTGTCGTTCGATTCCCTGAGTTCGTTCACTACCGGTGGGACCACGTCTTTGACCCGGAGAGTCCCGGTAACATGGAGGAGAAATTCTTGAAGGCCGGCACTGACGCCTACTCCAACGCACTGCACCGGATCTGGTGGGGAGCTGAGCTCACATACGAGGAAGGTGAATCGGGAGATGTTGAAGATCGAGACTACAGCAGAACGAAGCAGGTCCTCGGTTTCCAGGAACTCGCCAACGACATCCTTGACCACGACTTCGCACGGTACATCCCCGTTACGCACGCCTGCGGTGACCTCCTCTGTCACGACATACTGAACGAGATTAAGGAGGAGGGTACGTACGACGATCCACCGTCCAACAGTAACATCGTGAGCCGGACGACGACGCTGCTCAGGGAGGAACTGACGGTTCGACGGGTAGAGATGATGGAAGAAGACGACATCGTAGAGACGGTAGAGGACCTCCGTGACGACGTGATGCGTAAGGAGGCCGGCTGGGCGTAACTTGTGAGTCGTTCGTGGTTCATCGTGGAAACCACAGGTAACAGAGTAGGCTTTTGATGGAAATTCGGTGAGTGCTGTGGAGGTGGACTGATTCAGACTGGACTCGATCGGCAGGGGATACTGGACGAATGATAGGGCGTACAAGGCGGCTGTTCACGTCCGCGAAAGTATCGCCGACACACTGTGATTGGTCAGTTGGCGCGTAGTTAGCAAAGGTCCACTACAGCACTAGTTTGAAATGGTGTCGTTTTCGACTGACTGTTCTAACTGCCACGGATTGTTCAGGACCTCGTCTTTGTTGTCGGTGCCGCCGGTGGTGAGGAGGCCGGTGTGGTAGAGTTGGTATTTGTATTGGAAGTAGATGCCTGATTTGTAGACGGTGGGGTCGTGAAGCATCGGTTCGTTGATGTCGCCGTCGGCGGTGAGGATGTCGTCGCGGCGGTTTTGGGTGAAGAAGACTTCGACGGCGAGGGGTTGGTTAATCCGACAGGCTTCGGTGGCGACGTCGACGATGGTTGGGTTGGTAGTGCCGGTTTGGTGGAGACATTCGAGTGCTTCGATGATGAGTTGCGTTGGGTCGTACTGGATGGCGATTGAGCGGGCGAGTTGTGCCCATCGTGGGGCGAGTTCGGTGAATCGGGTTGATCGACCGGTCCAGGCGTCGAATTGGTCAAGTGCTGCGGAGAGGCTTCCGTGTTGGGTGTGGGCGAAGCGGACGACTTCTGCACCGAGGTGTGTTAGCGTCTCTCCGTCGGGACGGTCATCCACTAAGCCGAGGAGGATTGCGCCGCGGCGGCCGCCTGACACGCTGTTGATTACCTTATCGGCGTAGATGTCTCGTGTATCGCCGTCTGCGGTGAGGGCGAGGACGTAGCCGAGGTAGTTTTTCGGGTGGTTGACTGGGAAGCTGCCTTCGGTGAGGTGGTGCGTGGTTGCTTGGAACCGGATGGCGTCAATGGTGGTTGAGAAGTCACCGGCTCCGGTGACGCGAGCAGGCTCGACGAGTGTGGCGTCGTGAGCGGTTTCGACACCGATGATGCCGACGTTGAGTTCGCGGGCGAGTGCACGTGCTGTGTCAGTAATGCTCTTGATCGGGGCAGCGACGTACCCGAGGTTGACTTCGGAGAGATGGGCGTGTGCTTGGTTGATGCCGCGAGTCACGTCCGCTGCGCCTGGGTCTGAGTTGTGGCCTTTCGCTTCAATGACTGCGACGGGAGTTGAGGCTGCGTCGCCGTTCAACACTTCGCCAGCTGGCATCCCAACACCGAGGAGATCGGGCTCACCTTCTGTGAGGCGGATCGTGTTGTATGGTGCGAGACGGACACGGAGTTCTTTCGGGATCGTCCACCCGCCCCAGGTCGATTGTGTGAACTGCGTTTCCGTGACAGCGTAGTGATTTGCGCTATCGTGGAGAGTAGGGTAAAGCGTGTCCTTCGCGGCAGCGAGAACGGTTGGTTCGGTGAGCGTAGCTGCCATTATTAGTGATAATTCACGCCCTATTCATTAAACTGGTAGGTACCCGCACCGGATTGTTTCAATTCCTCCCGTCTTGTTCTGTACCTATCGAGTGCTCTATGAAACTAAATTTCCGTCCTACAATATCGCCAGGTGAAATCCTGTTGACTGGATATTACACCAGCGTGAGGACTTGATCAATGATTTCGTCGATTTTCGAGACATCTCGGTCATCTTCCCTTGCAGTCTCGAATACACTAGTCATGACTGTCGGGTTCTTTGCCCCCCGTGACTGTTTGTTGTATCCGTATTTGTCGCAGGCGTTCCGGAGTGCCTCATCATAAAAGTCAGGTCCAAGAGAGGTTCGGATACACTCGGGTAGATTTTCTTGGAAACACGCGTGGCGATCATAGACTCCCGAAGGCCAGTCTTCTTCTTCAGAGTCAACAAGGCGGAGTAATCGTTTATTGATGATTGCCTCTGACTCGTCATCGTGGTCTGAGTCAAACATTATGTAGACTGACCTTCCTAATTGTTCGAAAATTATTGCAGGGCGACCGATTTTAGTTTTCCCGTTACAGGGGAGGACTGCAATACCTTGAGAGCTAAGATCGATATCTCTAGCGCTTGCACGCCCCAGAAGAGCAGATCGGTCTTCAAGTCCCTCTACCAATAGAACAACGTCCGCAAAGAACCCCTCATTGACCCAAGGAGTCATCACAGGCTCCAATCGAGCGCGTGTCGACTCACCGGTGAAAGTTCCTGCATCTGCGTCAAAGACAGTCTCCATCTGTCGAGCGACCGTCTCTAATGAGCTCTGTTTAACCTGGGTGTGCTTGGGACGATCTTCTGCAGCTTCTATTTTCGACAAGCTGCGAATGTCGTCAAATCGTTTCATACTCACCATCAGAGGGGAATGAGTGGAATATACAACCTGAACGCTACTAGCTGTGCCTGCGATACCTTGATCATCGAACGAAGACAGAATGGACATAAGGTGACGCTGGCGATTCGGATGTTGGTATAGCTCAGGCTCTTCGATACCTAGGATAAGGCTCGGATCGTGGTCCATCTCATCTTCATCGGCCGAGTTCATATCCTCACTATGGACTGCTAAATTTTGTAGGAGAGAGATGATGAAGGCACGTTGAGAGCCGTGACCTGCGTGTTCCACATTTGAAACAAAATCATCTACTTCCAATTTGATATCTGCCTGAGGCATCTGAATATCGATGACATCCTCGGTATCCCAAGAAAGGTCTACACCAACGCCGGGTGCGAATGTTTCAAGCGTGGAGGACAGGTCGGATTCTAATTGACTGAGCTCTGCTTCTGATGCAGCCTCAATTAGCTCTGCATAGCGCCGTTGAGCTGCTTGTTGAAATTCTTCTAGTTCATCCCGTTCCGAGAGTGCTGCACGAACGACTAAGTCCATCAATTCCGTCAGGGGACTCCCTCGTTTATCATCGGCATCTTCACCTGCATCACGGACTGCTGGAATCAAAATGTAACGCGTATACTCCTCAAGAGCGGCTTGACCGACCGAATTAAAGCCAAAGAATTGGCCGTCATCCCGTCTACGCTCACACTGGGCGGGGTGTTCCTCTTCCCACTCTCGTAATACTGACTCCGCTTCCTCTTGATTTTGGTACTCCGGCAATTCGCTGTAGCCCCTGTCAAATAGCGCCTCATATTCTCGGCGGAGATCGTGGCCGCCTGCATTACGAAACCCATCAAAATCAGGGTTATACAGGCGGTTCCCGTGGTATCTTTGATTACCACGATTATCTGGATATTCCATCACTTTCTCAACCGTTAATGTTTCTCCGCCAATATATGGGCTGAATTTTTCTTTAGCGTCTTCCCCCAAACCCGTGAATTCTACCTGAACACTGATTTCTTCATCGGTGTTGCGATTGTAGAAGTCATCTTCGGAATACGAAGCGTTTGCTGTATAAAAGAGGTCTAATGATCTAAGAAACGATGATTTTCCAGCGCCGTTCGACCCTATCAGGGCAGTCAGCTCATTGAAATCGATCTGCGCATCTCGAAGACTTCGAAAATTTTGGACACGCACTGAGTTGATGCGCATTATTTGATCTGATCGTAGCGATAGTTGTCTTCAATATTCCGATGGAAGTATTTCCCGTGCGACGTGGCATTCATAAGCCCCTGGTGAATTCGTTCGGGAACGTCGAAATACTGGTAGACTCTTCCACCGTTGAACTCAATCTCCAGAACCTGATTCGACTCATCATACCCTACACTGCTGAGATTGCTTGAGGAGACGGGTACTCGATTCATACTGCATAATGTGGAAGATTAGTCATTTAGTTCTATCCATCGTGTTACCGTTTGTCTATGCCTTCAGTTGCTGTGTTGGGTGAGGCAGTAGGGGAGGCCGGTGACTTCGACGGCTTCAACGTCGGGAGCTTTGATGGCGGCTTGGCCTTTGCCGTATTGTTGGAGGTCTTGTTCGTAGCCGCGGGGGATGGAGGGGACTTTGGTGATGACTTCTTCGCGGAGGCCGAGGAAGATGTTGGTGTTGGTTTGTTTGAGGATGTCGCCGTCGATGTCTTCGGGGTTTTGGGTAATCATGAAAAGGCCGAGTTTGTCTTTGCGGCCTTGTTTGACGGCGTCGCGGGCGCGGTTGACGATGTATTGTTCGCGGAGGGTGCTCGGGTCGGAGACGTAGTTGTGGGCTTCGTCGACGGCGACGAGAAGTGGGGTGTCTTTGACGTTGGGGTCGACGTTGTAGTCGTCGATTTTGTTGTCGATGATGTACGAGAGGATGGAGAGGACGGTGAGGTCTTCTTTTGCGCCGTGGAGGTGGCTGGTTGGGATGACGGTGACTTGGCCTTCGCGGAACACGGCGTTTGATACGTCGGGGAGGGGGTTGGTGCCGTGGTCGAAGACGTCGCGGTAGGCGGCGTCGGTGACGCGACGCATGATTGCGCTCCACGTGCCGTCTTCGATGTTGTATCGCTGCCGGAGTGGGCTTTCTGAGTCGTCGTTGTCTCGGAGGTACTGCAGGAACCCGTCGTACGTCGGCGTGTCAGTATCGGTGAAGTACGCGTCGATGCAGTTTTCGAGGGCTCCGCGCGTGACTTCCGTCGGTGTGTACGGCATGAGGAGCTGCGGGCGGTGCTCGACGAGCGAAAAGGGAATCGTCAGGTTCCGGCCCTCACCGGTTGTCGGGGCGTTCGTGTTCCCGATGTTGGGGATGAACGTCTCGAAGTTGTCGATGCCGCCGACCTCGATGCCTTGCCGTTCGAGCCGCTCAACGAGCTCGTCCTCGTTACGCAGTTCGGGGTTGTCGTTCCGCATCTCGGAGTACTCGTTTTCCGGATCGAGGATCACGAGGTTGAGGCGGCTGTGCTCGGTGTCACCGGTCTGGTGGTTATCAATCGGGTAGCGTTTGTCCGTGGCAAACTGTCGGAGCAGGTTTTTCGTGAAGTGCGTCTTGCCTTTCCCGGTGGAGCCGGCGACGAGAGTGTGGCGGAAAATCGCGGGTTCGCCGGATTCGACGTCTTCGGTGACGGGGTCGATGCCGGGGTTGTTGATGAAGTACGGGAGTGGGTCGCCGTCGACGGTCATGCGGTCGCCGCCGACGGAGAGGTAGCCGGCGAACACGCCGTCTTGGGGGATATTGAGGCCGGTGCGGAGGTATTCCTCGTCGAGGGAGAACGCAACGGGCGTATTGGGTTTCGGGATCTTGTTGACGATGCTGCGTTCCAGCCCGTCATCGGTTGCGGAGATGATGGCGATTGGTTCGAGTTCAGCGACGAGGACGAACTCTGTCTCGTCGAGGCTATGGGCTGCCGCGATACGGTTGTGGGTGTCGGACTTATCGTCGAGTTCTGTGTAGGGTTCGTATCGGAGGCCGTCGACGACGGCGAAGAGTTCGTCGGCTTGCTCGGTCGGATCTGATCCGGGATATGGGATTTGGACGTAGTCGCCGACGCGGACATCGTCACGGCAGTCGGTTTTGACGAACGCGTTAACTTTGTAGTCACTGCGCGTGACATGGATTTCTTCGCTGGCGACGACGTGCCCGAGTTCATCTTCGTCAGCATCGGTCAGCGAGTTCGGAACCGTCGTTTCCGGGACCTCGGTCTGATCGTTCGTCTCTGCGCCTGTCGTGCCCTCACGGTCACCGGAAGGTTCGTCGGTGCTCGTTTCGTCGTCGACGGGATCGCGGTCGAGGAGGTCGTCGGTGTTGTCGCTCATTGTTGGAGTTGGGTGTCGGGTGCTTGTTCGATGTCGTTCCAGCGGCCGTCCCAATTGTAGTCGTGGGCGTAGTCGGCGGCAGTGAGGAAATCCCGGATCGTGTCGCGGTTATCGCGGCTGATCCGGGCGATCCGGTCGGCGCGCCCGACGGCCCGCGGGACGTCCTGGGTTTGCGCGATTTCTTTCAGAACCTTGTACTGGATCTGGTCGCGGGTCTGCTCGTCGTCGATCATGAGCCGCGGGGTTTCCACGCGGAGCACGTCGCCGGTTTTCGGGAGCCGGACGTAGAAGAACGCCCGCCGGTAGTCGGCCGGGTCACCGTGTGTGAGGTCGTCGCAGTATGGGTCTAACAGTTCGAACGATTGCCCGTCAACCGGGGCTTGCTTGTGGACGAACCAGGACGTGTACGTCAGGTGTTCGAGACTGTCGTCGCGGAGCACCTCGGCGATGAACTGGTGGTCGCGTGTCCAGGGAACGTCGGGCCGGCCGCCGTGGTTGTTCGTCACGTGGTTCTCATCGAGTTTCGCGTCCAGGGAGTCGAGGAGTTGGCTGATGGTGGAGGTCTTTACGACGCCGATGACCGGATACCCGTTCTCATACTGGGTGTCGATGACGTCGATATAGTTCCGGATGATCTCGTCGGGCTTGTCCCATGCACCGGCGGGCGTGGTGCGCCCGACTTGGTCAAGGAGCACCCAGTAGAGGACACCGAGCGGGTAGACTGCGCCGTCAATGAACAGACAGCCGTCAAGCGTGTCGACGTGGGCGGCCGCGTGTGTGCTTTCGGCGAGGCCTTGGGCGGCGCTAGCGACTGATTTCGAGAGGGTTGCGGAGCGGTCGGTCGGTGGGAACTGCACGACTTCGCCGGTTACCCGGTCAGCTTCGAACTGTTCGGCATGAATCGTGCTCTCGCTGTCCGCGAGGTACACGACCGTTTCTATCGTACCGGTCTCCTCAATTCGCTTGTCAGTATCAGCGCCGGCAACGCCGAGCTTAGCGTACGCCGTATCCACGATGAGCCCGTTATTGAATTCTAACGGGCGTGTGGTACTGGCGTCGAGCCCGTAGGTCGGTGTGCCCCACGGATCGCCGGTCCACGTGCCGAGTTCGTCGATCCGTGTCTTCTGGTAGGTCGGCTCGCCGAGTGCGGTGACCCGGCCGCCGTCACGCGAGAGGTGCTCGAAGAGCCGGCGCGCGTAGTTGGCTTGCGGGGTGACGTCACGCGGGATGTTCGTGTCGATGTGGTCGAAGATATCTTCGACGATGCTGAGTGCGTTCGTGTCCATCAGTCAGCCCCTGCTGTGCGCATCGTGATCTGGCTCGTGTTGTCCGACTCGTCGATAGTCACGTGGCATTCGTGATCGGCCCCGTGGATGAGGGCTTCATCGTGGGAGACGACGATGATCTGCGGGACATCCCACTCTTTGATGGTTGTCAGCATCTGTTCGAGCTGCCCGACGTGCCCTTCGTCGAGGAACGTCGTCGGCTCGTCGAGAATGAACGGTGGGAGTTGGCCGCGGTTCCCGCCCTGCAGTTCGGCGATGAGTTTGTAGATCCCGGCGCGGAGCGCGAGGTTCACGATAGCGCGCTCGCCGCCGCTCGCGTTGCTCGGGTCTTCGGTCGTCCCGTCGTCACGGAGCAGCCGGATGTCGTACTCGTAGCTGTCTCGCTGGTCGTCGTACGTCTCTTCGATGATGACCTGCTGGTAGCTGCTGTTCTTGTAGATCTCTTTGAAGATGTCGTTCGTGTACTCGTTGATGTAGGCGAGGTACTGTTCGCGGAGATCTGATTTCGTGCTTTCGTAGACCGAGATGGCCGCGTCGAGCTCGTCATAGACTTCCTTTGCCCACTGCTCTTTGTCCTCGTACAGTTCGATCTGTGCCTTCGTCTCACGCAGCGCGTCGAGCTCCGTTTCGAGCCGTGTGCGCTCGTCACGTGTCTCCTGCAGTTCCTCTTGGTACTCGTCGCGCGTCTCTTGGCGCTGCTCGATTCGAGTGTTAACGCGGTCTAAGTCCTCACGCAGGTCCTCGACGTCCTTATCGCCGAGTTGTTCCTCAATATCGTCTTTCTCGTCTTGGAGGCGAGCGATTTGACTGTTGAGGTCGTCAATTCGATCACGGGCGTGTTTGATGGTGTTTTGCTCCTGCTCTATCGTCGTCCGTAATTCGCTGATGGTGTCGTACTTTCCGACCGCGTCTTCCACAGTTTTCTGAACGGCTTCGACCTCTTCGACCCGTTCCTTGGCAGCTTCGAGTGCGTCCTCGCACTCCTCAACGACAGCCTCCTGTTCTTCGATAGCGTCCCTTAGGTTCTCGATCTCGTCCTCAACGTCCGCGAGATCGTCGGTGACATCTTCGATGTCTGCCTCGATATCGGCGATCTGGTCTTCGAGATCGGTCACCGTTTCTTGCTGGTCGGCCACTTGCTCGAACGCGTCTAAGACGTCCTCGCCCGTTTCGATAGCGTCGTTGACCTCATTGATCTCCGCATCGAGCGTCGCTTCCTGCTCTTCGAGGTCATCGATATCCGTCTCTAAGTCTGCGACGGTGGACTCGTAGTCCTCGATAGTTTCCTCCAGCTCCTCGATGCGGGACTGCAGCTCATCTTCTTCGTCTCGAAGAGAGTCCACTTCGTCTCGTGCTGCTGCCAGCGTCTCGTCACGGAAGGTGATCGTATCCAGTAAATCTTCACGGAGTGCCTGCAACTCGTCTTTCCGTGACTGGAGTTCCGTCTCCGTCGCTTGGGCGTCTTCCACCGCCTCTTGGGCATCGGCAATCGCCGCTTCCAGTTCCGCAACCTCGCTCTCGATGTGCGAGTCCTCAACAGTTTTCCCGCACTTCGGACACTTGTCCTGCTCACCGAGTTCCTTGATTTCCGCGAGCTCCTCCTCGTAGCGCTGTTTGTCGTTTCGATGCTCAGCGATGGCGTTCCCGACGTCATTCAGGTCGGCGTTGGTTTCCTCAATGAGGTCCGGAATCACCGTGTCACGAAGCTCGTCTAAGTTTTCAGCTGTGACCGCAACGTCGAAGTCGGCGGCCTGGTCCGCGAGGGCCTCGACACGCTCTTCGAACTCTGCTTCAGCAGCTGTGAGGTCGTCTTCAGCGGTCGCCAGGTCGGACTGTACCGTTTCGAGGTCGGATTCTGCGTCCGCTAAGTCATCAGTTGCCGTCTCCAATCCCTCACGCGCTGTTTCGAGGTCATCTTCAGCCCGGTTGCGCTTCGTCGTGACTTCCCGCTTGGTCGCGGTCACATCTTCTCGTTCGTCGCGGAGTTCTGCAAGCCGCGTCTCGACCGCCTCCTCGTGGTCATCCGTGACCTCGTCCGCATCAGCAACTGAAGGGAGGAACGCAGCCGCGCTCTCATTCCGCTCAGTTGTAAGCGATTCGCGTTCTGCTTTCGCCTCGGTCAGACGGTCAGTAGCGTCTTCGAGATCCGACTGGAGGTCGTCACGCTCCTCGATAAGTTCCTCACGTTCGGTCTCCGCATTAGAGAGCTCGTCTTCTAGACGTTCCAGTTCTTCCTGAGCGTTCTGCAGGTCGTTCTCGCAATCGTTGCGTTCCGTCGTCGCCTCCATAACGGCTTCCTGCACCGCCTCGTTCGCGTCCTCAGCACTCTCTGCAGAACTCAGGTCGTACTCAACCTCTGTATCAAGGTCTGCGATGGCGCTTTCGAGCGTGTCAATCTCGTCCTGTGCCTCCTCGATAGTGGCCTCGCTTTCGTCGATAGTGGACTGTTGGTCGGCTCGCTTCGCTTGCGCCTCCTCGATCTGCTCTTGCTTCTCGACCTTGCGTTCCTGCAGATCTTCGTAGTCCTCGATGTCGCTTTTGATGCTGGTCCGGTGGTCTTTCAGCTCGTCAATGAATTCCTCTATCTCCTCGATGTCTGCTTCGAGGTCTGCGATGTCGTCAGTAAGCGATTGAATTTCGTCCTCGTACTCCGGCTCGGTTTTTTCGATGTCGTCGAGGTCTTCTTGGTAGTTTTCCCGGCTCGTTTTGTTCTGGTCTTGGACGCGCCCGGCACCGCGGCGTGCGGCCTTCATCCGCTCGATGTACTCGTCGAGTTCGTCTAATCCGAGGAGGCTGTCGATCATCTCAGCGCGGTCACCCGCTTCGATGAGCCGGTCGATTTCGCCCTGCTTGACGTAGACGGAACTGGAGAAGTCGTCTTCGTCCATCCCGAGTAATCCGATCACCTCTTCACGGACGTCCTCGATTCCAGTCACTGGGTCCGAGAACGACTCCGAGTCCAGCGTCGCACTGTTTGGGGTAGTCGTCGTGTACAGCTCCCAGTTCACGGTGAACTCTGTCCCGTCGATCTCGAAGACCAGTTTTACGGTGCCCTTGTCTTCACCGCGTCGAACCAGGTCATCGAGATTGAAGTCGTTTGTTCCCACGTTCCGGATCTTCGAGAGGAACAGCCCGCCGAAGATCCCCATCAAGAGGGACGTTTTCCCGGCTCCGTTGTCACCACGAATCAGGATCGTTCCATCAGGGAACTCAACGGTCTGATCTTCGTAGCTCCGGATATTCTGCAGCCTGAGCGCTTTGATCTTCATTCGCCGCTCACCTCGGTCTCTGGGTCACCAAGGTCAGCTTCGGCGTCCCGTTCCTCAAACGCGTCCGCTTGGGCCTCCTCGATTAGTTCTTGCATGGTGTCGTCGATGGCTGTCTGGGCGAGATCGTCGTCCGTTCGGACTCGTGCTTCAACGTCGGTGGCGATGTCACTCAGGTTCTGGTCGGCGAGCTTCTCCTCAATGAGTTTCTCGGCGCTCTGGATATCTCCCTGCGGCCCGTCCTCCAGGTCAAGTTGTCTTCGGCCGCGATTATCGTCCACCTTGCAGACTGCCGCGCCCTTGTCTATCGCCATATCGTACACGTCGCTTGACGTGACGGGAGTCCGCTCACCCGTGAGCTTCACAATAGCGACTTTGTCGTCGAGCTGGTGCCGGTCCAGTTCGTCGCGGGCGTACCCGTGACTGTCACCCTCGTCGAATTCGATGCGGATCGACTCGAACTCCCGGGTGTCAAGTTCGAGCTCTCGGCGTTCGAAGTCTCCGTCTTCGATTTCGAGGAGGCTGACGGTTCGGGGTTCGAGTTCGTCTGTTGCACAGCGCTCAGTTGACCCGGCGTACCACGCGGGAACACCATCGACGATGCGGCTCTCCGTCTTGTGGTAGTCCCCGAGCGCGAGTGCGTCAAGGTCGATGTCAACCCGCTCAAGGACTTCGCTCAACTCGTGATCAGCGTAGAACTCGGGCACGAGCGGCTCGAAGAGCTGGTGCATGCCCAGCAGTCGGAACGCGTCCGGGTTCGGAGGTTCTTCGAGGGTGAAGTCTGCTGCGTGCCATGCCGGTTTGGTGACGGCGTCGATCCCGTAGAGGGCGACCTCATCGTTCACCATCGTCGGCGTTTGGTCAAGGCGCTCCGCGGTCCCCGTTTCGCGGATGAGGTCGAGCCACTGTTGGTCCATTTTCCGGTCGTGGTTCCCGACAATCCCATAGAACGGGATGTCCTCATCGGCGAGTTTCCTGAGTGTCTCTATACAGTCCGTGACGATGGGGAGCGACGGTGTTCGACGATGGAAGAGGTCGCCAGTGTGGATGACCGCGTCGACGTTCTCTTGGAGTGCGCGGTTGATGGCGGCTTCGAACGCGCGGGTGAAATCGTCTCTGCGAGTATCGCTTCCGTATTGCCGATTGCCGAGGTGTGTGTCGCTGAGATGGAGAATTTTCGTCATGCGTCTTTGACTACTCTAACCTGACAGCGGAGGATACAATAACGTATGGCAACCAAGGTGAAAGTAAAGAGGGGAAAGCGAAGCTCAGGAACGACGACAACTATGCTACTTTTCCTCGTTTTAGGGAGTGACCGTTGTTTTAGTACGTCGATGTACCGGCGTTGATACAGGATACGGTAGGTACGTCACGACTTATTTTGAGGAGGGAGAACGCCACCTTACTCTGGAGCCGCGCCTAGTGTTCGTCCGGTCGGCGTATCGCTGCCGGTTGACCGAGTAGGCAATGAATCTCGTATAAGCGAGTTCGTTTTTCTGGTTCGCGTGTGCTGACCGATGACGGGTGTTTAGAGATCTGTGAGGGCTACGTCAGCACGGTCTTCGCAGAGGACACCCGGTTCGCCTTTGTCTGGATATCCGGTCCAGGTGTTGCCGACTGATTGTCCACATTCCCGGCTTTCTTCGGGTGTCTAATGATGTCGGTTCTGTTGAAATCCTTAGTGGATAACATATCCGGGGAAGTTTCGCTGAGTGCAGTCGTTATCCGTCGCGTGACTTATGTTTCGGGATAGGTGTCGAGGAGTGCGTCTTGGACGATTTCAAGGTTGGGCTTGCCGTTTGGAGACCGGTCCAGCCAGCCATGAGACCAATGTGGAGAAACCAGGAGTGGGGGATCCGTGTTGTAGATCTTCCCACAATCTCGGGTCCCGGTTTTGAGTGAACCTGGAGTGATATCGAAGACAGTTTTGAGGAGTCGTTGGGTGGTTGCTTCACCCATGCTGACAATGGCGTGTGGGTTGACCTCCTCGACTTCTTGGACGAGATACTGGCTGCACTGCGCGGCAGCTTGATCGATCTCGGATTGGGTGTCAAGGGTTCGGAGTGAGTTATCCACGGGACACTTGATTGTGTCGCCGATCCAGACGTCAGACAGCCCGAGGTTAAGTGGGGCAATCATTCGCTGGATTCGGCGGCCGCCACGCCAGTTGGCGAATTTGCGGGCATACTCGTCGTTGTACTCCTCCCAGTCGTCGTACTGCTGCCAGCTGATGGAATGGCTTGGGTCGAGGGTATAGAACATGAGATCTGCATCGTAATTGAGCAGCCCAGGGTTCACGTTCTGACCACCGCTGTCGGCGTGTGCTGGACAGCCGCTACACGGTCCGTGGCCGGTTTGTGCGTTCTCGATGATTTTGTCAAGTGTGTCAGTCATGGTGTATCGGTAGTGGTCGGAGTGCCGCACCAGTCACAGGTGGGGGCGTCACCGGTTGGCTGGAATTTGAGCTGGCAGCGACGGCAGGTAGTGAGGTGGTCGGCGGTGTAATCTGTGAGCGATGCCTGAAGCACGATGATGAGTTCGTTGGCGTGGTGGATGAGGAGGGTCCCGGTTGGTGGATGGAGACGGGCGCTCCCTTTGCGGTAAGGGATGCCGACGGGGTAGGATTCCTGCCAGGCATGATGGGGCGACTGGGTGGTGTTTTTGCTTCGTTGGTGCCACCGGAGTTTCGCGTGGTTCGAGACGTGGATGGGTGCCTCGCGTGTCGTGGTTTTGTTCATGTTGGGTGGACGTGGATCGCGTGAGTTGGCACTGATTGGAATGTTTGGGCCGGTCGTGGAACCGTGATTCGTGGATTACTGGGGACGACCCCGGGGTTTCGCTTGGATTGATCCGAGGACTGGCCAGAGGCTGTGTGAGAATTGGGTGGGTTTCGGAGTCACGCTCCACCTTGTAGTAGGTGTTAGTAACGAATAAAGTTATTTTTTTTTTATACTCGTATGCAAGAATGGAAGTGCGTAATAACGAGGGTTTTGGACAGTATACGGACTATACTGTAGAAACCGCCGCCTCTTTCGAATTGCTGGGGAATTGACCATACGACTGGACTTGAGTATGGCGTCTACATTCCCCATTTCGGTCAGTAGCAGGCTACAGCAATCAATACGCACCTAGTCGTGGCGCAGGAGTTACACCGACAATTTATGACGTGCCAGAGTGAGTCTTCGGTTGTCATGAGCTCGAATATTTTTCTAGCGCCGTGCGATCCGGGGAACTTCCGGCGAACGGTGCTTAATCCACTCGACCCTTCAACGTATTCTAACGCGCCAGAGCCAATCGCTGACCGGAACGAAGTTCGGTTCTGGGGCGTCCGGGACGGTAAACAGAATCGAACGTATTTCGAGAAAATGGAGGGTGGTGATACAGTCCTCTTCTACCAAAATGGAGCCTATATCGGCGTCGCCTCCATCAAGGAGACTTTCGAAGATACGGACGGCTGGGCTCGAACAAATTTCTGGCAGGGTGCACCCTCAACGCTCATCTATACCCTCGGCAACTTCACCGAGATCGAAGTCCCCCGAGCCGCAGTAAATCGATTATTCGACTACAACGAAGACACGTACCCACAGGGGCTTATGCGAGTGAGTGACACCAGAGTCAACAATTCACCGCGCGTAATTAAGCGAACAGTCGAAAAATACCACGAGAAACACTGTTAGCACCTCGATGGTAGTGCTGATCGGGATCTCAGTGTCGAATGCTATTGTCAGAAATTGACCGGAGAGGCGCGTAGTGAGTGAAATTTGGCCGAGCGAAGTGGAGTAAATTTCACCCTTGGAATCGAGTTTGTTGTATTGGTCAAATGCATTGGGAGGAGGCTGCTCGGAATCACCAGCCGAAGTTCCAAACATTGGCTAATTAGAAGCGTTGATAGGAAATTCGCTTAGCGATAGGTATAGAGTAATTACCCCACATCCCCCGTTCGGACTGCTATTGCTACAGGTGGTTATAGGACGTCTGCTTCAAACGATTTAGAAGTTTGAGTACTGTTCTCCTCCCAAACTTTCAATATTTGTCGAACAAATTCATTATATAAGAAGTGCCTGAAGACGAACCAACACTCCTCGAAATCGTCCACGGCGTAGCCGACCGGATGACTCCCACCGACGCAGGAGTAGTACTCCTCATCAGCTTGGCTGGGACCATCTACGCACTCTATCAAGGGCTTGAGAACTGGTGGATCTATACCCTCATACTGGTAGGCCTCATCCTCCTCTTTGAAGCCCTGCAATGGTACTACTTCGACCACCCTATACAACGCCTGCAAGAGAAAACTGAACGACTGGCGGACGGAGAGGATATAGAGCCTGATCTCGATAGGGGTACAAGCCTCACCGATCCTTACACCGCGTCAATTCTCGGTGGCATCCTCATCTGGGGGCTCATTAGCATCCACGTGCTTCGTCCCGTCATCGGCAAGTATCCCGGCCTGTATGTCTTTTGCGGGGGAACATTGGTAATCATAGCGGGAGTGTCTCTCGTATTCAAGAAAATTGGGAGAATCGACTAACCTATCAAAAGATTCGCCAATTGATGGAGAAACTTGATCCGAACACGGTCTTCGACAACGAACGAAGCGACCAGGTAGACTTCGAGATCGCCTTCACCGCCTTCGTTGTCACTATTGTTCTCAGCGTATCCGGCAACGACTTCGGGTACACCGTGTTGAAGGCCTTGGTAATCTCGCTAAGCGGGTTCACCTTGCTTCGTAAAATGGCGGTCTCTAACCAGCATACATCTCCGGACAAGGTGCTTCGTTGGACGATGCCGTTTATCCAAGCAATCACGTTGGTCGCATTAGTCCAGATCTTCATGCAATTCGGGGCATTGGTCGTACAGCAGTTTTCGTTACCTCTTTCCCCTGTAGTCGTTGCTTCACCGCTTGTGCCGATGTTCTTCGTCGGTGTCTTCGCGTTCCATGAAAAAGTGACCAAAGATGCCAGTATCTACCTCGCATTGCTCTGCTACAATGCCTCGGAAAGAGCGAGGGAGGCAGATATATTTGGGTTAACCAATGATCTTGACGACTGGTGTCTCAACCATGCCGCAATATTCGTCACGTTCTCCAACAGCGAGAGTATTCCACCAGAGCTTGCCTGGTTGGAACACCGCGTGGAATCCGAGGCCTCTCCTCCTCTTTACGGCTTGTTTGCAGTAGGCGCAGTCGGATACGTCTTGATCTGGCTGTTGATCTCCTGGGCTCTCGGCTCTGCTGTTCTCAACTTGGTATTTCTCTTCTTCATATTCTTCACCAAGTACCCGATTCAATTCTGGTACTCGCGGTTCGGGCTTGCACGGATTACTCCAGATAGATCTGGCTGGATTGATGGTTTGATTGTCTTGCTTGGTTTGCTTGCCGCCAACCTGACTATTCTACCCCGATACGGGTGACTTTAGAGTAGTTGCTAACACGGTTCCTGTATGCAGAGTATATCGTGAAACAACCAGTCGGTTCGCGCTCCTACTTAGCGGCTGTTCCAGCGACGAGAGGGTCGAACTAATAGGATTTCAATAGAGCCATGATATCACATTGTGAAGGCTGAATCGGGGTTTTAGCGGCTCGTTTTGTGGGATTTCGGCGTCGGGACTTTCCGACTCTTTATTAGGAATCTCGATTATCGGTTGTATGGCGCACAATATCACCGACAACGAACCTGTCCGGAGTTCCCATCCCGAACCAAAGAACCAGGGTCACCGGACGGTCTCGATAGTCCTTGCGACTGAAGGGCACGATGACTGACGGCGAGCGCTCGATTCGTGAGACCGGGATTGCAGAGTGTGATTTCGCTGCACGCGTCGGCGACGTGCACGTCCTTGGTGTGCTACACGAGAGTCCCTTGGCGATCACGCGGGTGACAGGCGCGATAACCCGATACAAGCCTGATGTCGTGGCTATCGAAGCGAGCGAAGAGGCAATCTCGCAGTACCATCCAGACGTCCAAGACGCACGGTGGCCTCCACGCGATGAACTGGAAGCGGCAGCCTACATCACCGACCGCGACTACGACTTGCTCCTGGCCGGTATCGACACCAGCGAGTACACGATTCCCGACGAGTTCGAAGGCCTCGACCGGGAGATCTTCGTCGAACTCGGCATCCTCGACGAGACGGAATCGCTCACCAGATCAACCTACTACGAGCTGGACATTCCGCTGATTCGACGATGGCGAGCTGAAACCGAAGAACGAGCACCAGAGTTGTTCGAGGAGATTCTCGCTGATCGTGACGAATCGATGGCCGGACATCTCCACGCGCTGGCTTCCGGCGACGATATTGATACGGTCGTGGCCTCAGTCGGCGTCCAGCACTTGACTGGAATTATCGACTTGCTTAGCGACCCGTCTACGATCTCCGAAGAGCTCATCGAATGTCCACCACTCGCTGACTATCGGTTATTCCCGCGCGACTCCCCGTACTCCAGTTACTCCGACGGGTGAGCGGGACTGACCCCTGCGCGTTCAGTGAACCGGAACAACAGTAAGCCACTCAGAAGAGTCCTGCCAGACCAGCCAGCCCGATAAGTATCATAGAGAGGCTGAGGAGCAAGATTAGCAAATGACGCAGCCCGACTGTCTCCATTACGTCCGTCATCCCTTGTCAGGCCATTGGTTGGAAAAATTGAGTGCGTGAGGGAAATAGCTGTCGCGCGGACGCGGGACGGATCGCCACCCGGTTTTTTATCCGGGGCCCGTCTGTCAATAACCGGATCGCCACACGGAGGGACCCCGCGTGCAACGAACGACTGGAATCATGACCTCGAATTCGGCCCCGGTTTCGTCGATTCTCCCGTTAGAAGCGCTGAAAAGGAGGAATACGGCCGAATACAATCCGTACGTGCCGCGTATGGGTCGGGGCGGAGTTGAACCGCCGACCTGCTCCGTGTGAAGGAGCCGTCATAACCGGACTAGACCACCGACCCTCGCACGAGGTAGTACCCGCAGGCCGCCATTAAGACTTGCGTTTAGTCGGCGCGGCGGCGCGCAGTGCTGCCGACGCGGTCGAGGAGGGCGCGTGCGCGCTCGCTGCGAGTGGGCTCGTGGTGCGTTCGTCCGAGGGCGGCGTTGGCTCGCTCCTCGGCGGAGTCGAGTTCCGTGTGGACGGCGAGCGCGAGTTCGTCGGCGGTGCGGCGGGCGTAGTACCGGGCGTCGGTGAAGTGTCGGTTCATGCCACAGATACGCCGGTAGCGACGATAACGCTGCCGGGCGAGCTGTCCGCCACCGGTAGATTTTAGTGGTTTTGGGCCAACCTAAAACTCGTGTGGCGGGCGCCGCCGGCCGCCCGTCCGCGTCTGTCCCAGCCTGTCACCGTCGGCACCCAACCCGTCCCGCCGGGGACGAAGGCATCACCTCGTCCGCGCGCCGTCAGTACGACGGCGACTCCTCGCGGACACCGTCTCTCGCGTTCGCCAGCCGCGCGAACACGAACAGCGCGTCCGAGAGCCGGTTCAGGTACGCGATTGCGGTCTCGTTGACGCCGTCCTCGTGGTCCGCGAGCGCGACCGCGCGGCGCTCCGCGCGCCGGCAGACCGCCCGCGCGTGGTGGAGGCTCGCGCCCGCGTCGCCGCCGCCCGGCAGGATGAACGACTGCAGCGGTTCGAGCTCTTCCTCGCAGGCGTCGATCCACGCCTCGACCTCGTCGACGTGCTCCTCGCGGACGACCGGGTCGTCCTCGTCCGGTTCGGGGTTCGCGAAGTCCGCCTGCACGACGTGGAGGTGGTTCTGCGCTGCTTCGAGGTACTCGTCGAGCTCGTCGTGGCCGGTCGGTCGAGTCGCGCCGAGTATCGCGTTCACCTCGTCGACCGTACCGTACGCCTCGATTCGCGGGCTGGTCTTCGACACCCGCGTCATGTCCCGGAGGTCGGTCTGCCCGCTGTCGCCGCGGCGCGTGTAGATCTTCATGCGAGGGTTCGCTCGACGTACCCGAGGATGTTCTCGCTCTCGGCCATCGTCACGCCGCGGTCGTCGTCGACGAGCACGGGGACGCCGCGCTGGCCGCTCACGCGCTTGACCTCGTTGCGCTCGGAGTGCATCGCGTCCACCCAGACCGACTCGTAGTCGACGTCGTGCTCGTCGAGGGCGTCCGCGACCTTCTCGCAGTACGGACAGCCGTCCAGCTCGTAGAGTGTGAGACCCATACCGGGCGTAGGCGGCGAGCCGCCAAAGAAGTTGGTCCCGAACGGTTTTGGCGCCCGGCGTCCTCGCCTCGGGCGTGCCACCGAACCTCTTCGAGACGACGTTCGCCGTGGGGGAAGTCCTCGACGCGGAACCGTTCCCGGAAGCCCGCAAGCCGGAGCTCGCGAAGCTCGAAATCGACCTCGGGGACGAGGTCGTCCAGTCCGCGGCCCAGACCGGCTACAACTACGAGCCCGAGGAGCTCGTCGGCCGGCAGGTGCTCTGCGCGACGGACCTCGGCACGGTGAACATCGCGGGCTACGAGTCTGAAGTACTGACCGTCGGCGTCCCGGACGAGGACGGCAACCCCGTGCTCGTCGGGCCGGACGAGGGCGTGCCGCTGGGCGGCGAGCTCTACTGACTACTGGTCGCCGGGTTCGACGACCTCGTAGCCGACGTTGCGCTCGCGTAGCGGGTCAGTGTGCGCCGACAGCCGGTCGGTCGTCGCGACCAGCAGGACGGACAGCCCCTTGCTGGCGGCCTCCGGGACTGCCTCGGACGCGCCGAACCGGATGTCGGGCTCGACGTCGGCGTCCCGTACCGCCACGAGCGCCTCGACGCCCGCCGCGGCGACGAGGTCGTGTTCGGCGAGGCGGTCCGCGACCGCGCCCTCGGGGAGCGCGCGGCTCCCGCCGTCCTGCACCGTGGGGACGGAGAGCACCGTGACCTCGCCGGGCTGGTAGTCGAGCATCCCCTCGAACTCCGCGGCGCCGACGTCCTGCCCGGGTTCCGCCGCGGTGACCGCGACCGCGGTGGCGCTGCCGACGTCGCCGGGCGTGGCGTGCATCACGCCGTCCCGCATCGCCAGCGAGACGCGCTCGCCCTCCTCGATTTCCGCGGTCGCGATTGCGGTGTCGACGTCGACCTCCTCGATGACGTTCTCGGAGACGTACTCCACGAACGACCGGAGGTCGTCGGTCTCGGAGATGAGCCAGTCGACGCCCTCCTTGGTGACCTCGTAGCGGCCGCGGCCGTGCTTGCGCACGTGGCCGTCCTCGACGAGGTCGCCGAGGTAGTCGCTGACCGCCTGCGCGGTGACGCCGATGGCGTCGGCGATTTCCTGCTGACTGACCGCGGGCTGGCGCTCGGCGATTTCGACGAGAATCTGGTAGCGGGTGGCGTTCCGCTTGCTCCGGAGAACCCCCAGTTCTCCGACGGTGGAGGAGTCGGCCATCGGTCCAGCCGAGTGGTTCCTAATTCAAGTATCTTTGTGTGAAACGCGTCCTCGATTGCGCTACCGTCCGTTTCCGGCCGAGTTACGAAAGCACACTTTCTCTAATTCAACCAAAATTGTTTTAGGCGCTACTGCTGTTGTGTTCGGTGATGTCACAGACACGCCTTCCCCACGACGCGAAGGCGGGCCCGACCAAGCCGGAGGTGCGAGCGGTCCTCCGCGCGAAACTCGCGCTCGGACCCGACGACCACTTCGTCGAGGTCGGCTCCTGCACGGGCGCGGTCACCGTCGAGGCCGCCCGCGACGCCGGCCGCGTCACCGCGCTCGAACGCGACCGCGACCGCGTCGAGACGACCGAGCGGAACCTCGCCGCCAACGACCTCGGAGACGACGTCGACGTCCGGCACGCCGAAGCCCCCGACGGCCTCCCCACGGACGCCGACGCACTGTTCCTCGGCGGCAGCCGGAACTACGAGGCCGCCCTCGACCACGCCGTCGAGACGGGCGTCGAGACGGTCGTCATGAACGTCTCCCGGCTGGAAGTCGCGGGCGACGCCACCCGGGCGTTCCGCGAGCGCGACCTCCTCGACGAGGTCGTCCAGTTCCAAGTGAGCCACGGCTACGAACTGGCGGGCGCCACCTCCTTCGACTCGGAGAACCCCGTCTACATGCTCGTCGGGAGCGCCACCGAGAGCCCCGCGGAGGCCGAGCGATGACCGTCTACGGCGTCGGCCTCGGCCCGGGCGAGGCTGACCTCGTGACCGTCCGGGGGAAACGTGCGCTCGAAACCGCGGACGTCGTCTACTCGCCCGGCCGGCTGTCGCGGTCGGTCGCGACCGAGCACGTCCCCGAGTCGCGCATCGGCGACCTCGACTTCCCGATGACTCGCGACCCCGAGGAGCTCCGCGACGCGTGGCGGGACGCCGCCGCTGAAGTCGCACCCAGAGCCCGCGGCGGCGACGTGGCGTTCGCGACGCTCGGCGACCCGAACGTCTACTCGACGTTCGGCCACCTCCGCCGCACGCTCGACGCGTTCCACCCCGAGGTGGACGTGGAGGTCGTCCCGGGCGTCAGCGCGGTTACCGCGTTCGCCACCGCGCTCGGCGTCGAAGTCGACGCGGGCGCGGGGCTCGCGCTCCGCGAGGCTGCGCGCGGGAAGTCACCAACCGGCCCCGACCGGATGGTCCTGTTCAAGGTCACGGACGCGCCCGCGACCCACGAGGGCCTCGCGGACGCCGGCTACGACGTGACCTACGGCCGCCGGCTGTTCATGCAGCAGGGCGACACCAGGGTCACCTCGGACCCCGAGGAAATCGCCGACCGGGACTACTACACGCTCGCGTACGCCGAGCGCGAGGACTTGCAGAAGGACCGCCCGACAGCGTTCGAGGACGCGCGCGATTCGGACGGCACCAGCGGGGTGGTCGGCGGTGACTGACGACCCGCAGGCCGCAATCGACGCCGCGAGCGAGCAGCGCAAGCACGGCCGCGACCTCCGCGTCTACGAACACACCGCCGGCGACGTGCAGGAGGGCATCCCGTTCATCGGCGCTGGCCCCGGAGACCCCGGCCTGCTCACGGTGACTGGGAAGGAACTCGTCGAGGACGCGGACCTCGTGGTGCACGCGGGCTCGCTCGTGAACAGCGAGCTCCTCGACGAGTACTGCGCGGACGCCGAAACCGTCTCCTCCGTAGGGAAGGACCTCGAGGAGCTGATTCCGCTGATGCGGGACGCCTTCGAGGACGGCCAGGCGGTCGTCCGCCTACACAGCGGCGACCCCGCGATCTACGGCGCGGCGTTAGAGCAGATGGACGCGCTCGAACAGGAGGGCGTCCCGACGTACATCGTCCCCGGCGTGACGTCGGCGTTCGCGGCGTCGGCGACGCTTCGCACGCAGCTCACCCTGAACGGCACCGCGAACCACGTCGCGTTCACTCGCCCGCAGGGGAAGACCCTCGACCCCGAGGACGACCACGTCTCGGAGTTCGTGGAGATGGGCGACGTGACGACCTGCATCTACCTCGGGACGCACGCCATCCCGGACGTGATGGACCGGCTCCTCGACGACGGCCGCGACCACGACACGCCGGTGACCGTCGTCTACCACGCGTCCTGGCCGGACGAGGACGTCGTCGAGGGAACCGTCGAGACCATCGGCGAGAAGGTCGAGGACGCGGGCTACCGCGCCTCCGCGATGGTCGTCATCGGTGACGCGGGCGCCGGCGCGAACTACGACCGGTCGTACCTCTACGGCGACTGGGCGAACCGCAGCGGCAGCGAGAGCGAGGCAGACGACTGACCATGAGTGCTGACAACGACAACTCGGATTCTGGAGGGCACTGTTCGACGCCGGATTCCGACGGCGAGGTCGCCGAGGACATCGCCATCGTGGCGTTCGAGCGGAAGCTGGACACCGCCGAAGAAATCGTCGACGGCATCGGCGACCGGTACGACTCCATCGAGATTCTGGAGTACCACGGCGACGTGTTCGCCGAGCACTGGGGCGAGTACGACTGCTTCGTCGGCCTGATGGCATCCGGCATCGCGATGCGGAAGACCGCCGGCCTGCTCGACGACAAGTGGGACGACCCCGCGGTCGTCGTGGTCGACGAGGCGCTCACGTGGGCGATTCCGCTCACGGGCGGCCACCACGGCGCGAACCAGGTCGCGGACGACCTCGCGTCGATGGGCGCCGTTCCGGCGATGACCACCGCCAGCGAGGCGGCGGGCAAGCAGGGCGTCGAGGAGCGCGCGAAGGCCCTCGACGCGCACGTCGTGAACGGCGACTCGACGGTCGCGACGAACCTCGCGGTGCTCGACGAGAACCTCGGTCCGGTCGCGCGACTCGACGGCCCCGCGGCCGTGCTCGCGGACGACGACGTCACCGTCCTGAAGCGCAACGGCGACGACGGCGTCGTGCTCGGCACCGGCAGCGTCTCCGGCGCGAAGAAAGACCAGTTCCTCGACGCGTGGGAGGCCAGCCTCGAAGACACGGACTACGACCTCGACGACGTGGAGTTCGTCGCCACGGGCACCCGGAAGGAAGAGGAAGAGGGGCTGCTCGCCGCCGCGGAAGAGCTCGGTCTGGGCGTCGTCTCCTTCGAGAAGGAGACCCTCGACGAGTACGAGGGGCCCTCCCCCTCCCGGTCGAAGGAGCTCATCGGTTGGCCGGGCATCGCAGAAGCGTCCGCGATCGCGGGCGGCCGCGACCACGACCTGCTCGCGGAGAAGGAACGCTACGACGAGGCCGTGACCGTGGCGGTGGGAAAATGAGCGGCGAGGCCGAGCGAAGCGAGGCCTCGGAACGCGCGAGCGGTGCAACCGCGAGCGAAGACACGTCCACCGACAGCGACACCGCAGCGTCGGTCGACACGAGCGACTACGGCACGCTGTACGTCGTGGGCATCGGCCCCGGCCTCCCGGGCGGGATGACCCAGCGCGCGAAGGACGTGGTGCGGACGGCGGACTGCGTGGTGGCGTCGAACCTCTACCAGGAGTTCCTGCGGCGGGACGGCACGCTGCCGCCCGAGGACTCCGGCGAGCGCCCCGACCAAGAGGTTGTGCGCTCGACGATGGGCCGGCAGGTCGAACTTGCGCGGGAGGCGTTCGAGCGCGTGCGGGACGGCGAGGACGTCGCGCACGTCTCCGGTGGCGACCCGAACGTCTACGGGAAGTCCGACTTGGTCTACCTGATGGCCGAGGAGGACGAGGCGTACGACGTTCCCATCGAAATCGTCCCGGGCGTGACGGCGGCGCTCGGCGGCGCGGCGAACCTCGGCGCGCCGCTATCCAACGACTTCTGCACCATCTCGCTCTCGGAGAAGTGGCGCGGCTGGGCGGAGATAGAGGAGAAGCTGCGGGCGGCCGCCATCAGCGAGTTCGTCGTCGTCCTCTACAACTGCTGGCGGGACTACGAGCGCGCCGTCGACGTGCTCCGCGAGGAGCGCGCGGACGACGTCCCCGTCGCCATCATCAACGACGCGGGCCGCGGCGACGCCGGCCGGAACACGGAGGGCGAGACGCACACCGTGACGACGCTCGGCGAGGTCGCCGACCACGACGAGAAGGTCGGCGGCATGGGCACCTCGATTCTCGTCGGGAACCACGAGACGGAGGTATGGGAGAACGACCACCGCGAACACCTCGTCACCCCGCGCGGCGGGCGTGACGTGGAGGACTTCTGATGAGCACTGACAACACCACCACGACCGAGACGGACGAATCGACTTCCAAGTGCGGCGCAGCGAGCGCGACAGAGACGACCAGCGAACCGAAGTGCGGCGCGTCCAGCAGTACTGACTCGTCGTCCTCGAAATGCGGCGCGTCATCGTCGACCGAGGAGAAGGTCGACTCGACCGTCGACGACTTCGACGCCGACCCCGGGAAGCTCACCGCCGTCGGGCTCGGGCCCGGCCAGCCGGAGGGGATGACCGAGCGCGCGAAGGGCGCGCTCGCGGACGCCGAACACATCGTCGGGTACACGACGTACATCGACCTCATCCCGGACGACATCACTGACGACGCGGAGGACATCTACGACACGCCGATGTGCGGCGAGGTCTCCCGCACCGAAGAGGCAATCGACCGCGCGCTCGCGGGCAACGACGTCGCCATCGTCGGGAGCGGCGACCCGAACGTGTACGCGCTCGCGGGGCTCGCGCTCGAGATCGTGGAGTCGAAGGGCGCCACCGCGTCCGCGCTGGACTTCGAGGTCGTGCCCGGTGTCCCCGCCGCGCAGTCCTGCGGCGCGCGGCTCGGCGCGCCGCTCGTGAACGACTCCGTGAGCGTGTCGCTGTCGGACCACCTGACGCCGATGCCGGAAATCGAGTCGCGGCTGCACGCGGTCGCCGGCGAGGGGTTCACCATCGCCATCTACAACCCGTGGAGCCGGAAGCGCCGCGAGAATTTCGAGAAGGCCTGCGAGATTCTGCTCGCGCACCGCGACGAAGACACGCCGGTGGGAATCGTCCACGGCGCGGGCCGCGAGGACGAAGAAGTCGAGCTCACGACGCTCGGCGAGCTCGAATCGTACGGCGAGACCGACCTCGTGGACATGACCACGACCGTCGTCGTCGGCAACGAGGACACGTACGTCTTCGACGACCGGATGGTCACGCCGCGGGGCTACGAGACGAAGTACGACTACTGATGTACCGCGTCACCATCGACCGCGGCGCCTGCGACGGCGTGTTCGCGTGCCTGACGCGGGACCCACGGTTCGTGGAGGACGACGACGGACTCGCCACGCTCGACGCGAACGCCGGCACCGTCGAGCAGACCGACGAGAGCGTCGTCGGGGAGTTCGACGACGAGCGCGCCGAGGATGCGGAAGCGGCCGCGGCGGCGTGCCCGTTCGACGCCATCACCGTCGAAGCCGTGGAGGGCGAGCCGTGAGCGCCGACCAGCCAGCGGTCGACGCGCCCGACTCCGCGCTCGCCGCGCACCCCGAGACGGCGTACTTCTGGGGGCACGTCGCGGGCGCAGGCGACCTCGCCGAGTCCTGCGTGACCGTCGAGACGAGCGACGAGGCGGTCGCCGACCGCCTCGCGGCAATCGCGGGCGGCGAGCGCACCGACCACCGCGTCACCGAGCGCGAGTACGCCCACGACACGTCGGTCACGCGCCGCGAGGACGAGTACACCGTGCAGGTGTTCGGCGACCTCGCGGGCCGCGCGGCGGCCGCGTTCGGCCTCCCCATCTCGGGCGAGGCGGGCGGCTACCGGCTGGACGCGCTCCGCGAGTACGACAGACAGCTGCTCCGGGGGCTCGTTGAGTCCTGCGGGACGGTCTGCTTCAAGTCCTCCTCGGGGACGGTCGGCGTCTCGTTCGTCCACGAGGACCGCGCGCTCCTCGACAGCGTGCAGTCGCTGCTCGACGACGCGCCCGTCGACGCCCCGTACGACGACGCGGCCGAGGCGTCCTCGGGCTACTACTTCGGCGTCGCCGACGACGCGGTTCCCGAGCTCGGCGCGTGGCTCTACGAGGGCAGCGAGGAGTCAGGGCTGTTCGCGCCGTCTCGCCGGCGGAAGCTCCGCCGGAGCCTCGAACAGGCCGACGGCGTGGCTGCCACGCTCGCGGGGGGTGAGCCGTGAGCCGCACGGACAGCGCGGCGGGGAGTCTGAACGACGAAGCCGTCCTGCTGGTCGGCCACGGCTCCCGGCGCGAGAAGTCCAACGAGCAGGTGCGGACGCTCGCCGCGGACCTCGAAGACCGGCTCGGGGTGCCCGTCGACGCGGGCTTCCTCGAACTCGCGGAACCGTCGCTCGCCGACGCCATCGACGCGCTCGCGCCCGCGGTCTCCAGCATCTCGGTCGTCCACTTGTCGCTGTTCGCCGCCAGCCACGTCAAGAACGACGTGCCCGCGGCGCTCCGGCGGGCGCGCGCCGAACATCCCGGCGTGGACTTCGACAACGGCTCGCACCTCGGCGTCCACCCGGCCTTTGTCGACCTGCTGGACGACCGCGCGGCGAGCGTCGAGGCCGACCTCGGCGTCGACCGCGAGACCGACGACGTGGCCGTGGTGCTGTGCGCTCGCGGCTCCAGCGACCCGGACGCGAACGCCGACGTCCACAAGCTCGCGCGCCTCCTCTACGAGGGCCGGGAGTTCTCCCGGGTGGAGGCGACGTTCGTCGGCGTCACGGAGCCCACGCTCGACGACACGCTCCACGACGTCGCGAAGCACCGGCCGGACGCCGTCGTCGTCGTGCCGTACATGCTCGGCGACGGCGTTCTCACGGGCCGCATCCGCGACGGCACCGGCGAGTTCGACGCCGACTACCCCTACGTCGACGCCGCCTGCGGCGACCCCCTGGGCACGGACTCGCGGCTGCTCGACGTGCTCGCGGACCGCTGGCAGGAAGCCCGCACGGGCAGCGTCGAGATGTCCTGCGACACCTGCAAGTACAAGGTGGAGCTCGACGGCTACGAGGAGGACGTCGGCGGCGCGAAGGCGATGCTGCGCGCGCTCGACCACCGCGAGGCCCACGAGGACCGCGAGGACGTCGCCGACGACCCCCACGCCCACGACGCGCCCGACCGCCACGTCGCGGTCTGCACGAACCAGACGTGCGCGGCCGACGGCGCGCCCGCGGTCCTCGAACGCCTCCGGCAGGAAGCCCGGGACACCGAGGACGGCAGCGTGCGCGTCACGCGCTCGTCGTGTCTCGGCCAGTGCGGCGACGGCCCGAACGTCGCCGTCTACCCGGACGGCGTCTGGTACCAGCGCGTCCAGCCCGAGGACGCCGAGCGCATCGCCTCGTCGCACCTCGACCGCGAGCGCATCGTCTCCGACCTCGACTCCCAACTGCTATGAGCTGCCACGAACTCGAAGCCCTGCGTCTCGGCCTGATGAACGTCCTCGGCACCGACGACCGGAGCGCCCGCGAGCACGCCGAGAAGGAACTGGCGGGCGAACTGGACGGCCCCATCGAGGGGCTCGCGAACGCCGACTCCCTCTCCGAACTCCGGCGGCACCTCGACGCCGCGCTCGTCGACCTCGAGGAGGAGGTCGCCGCCGCCAGCGACGACGACCCCGAGTACGACTACCTGCGCGGCCGCCTGGTCGCGGTGCGGGACGCCGAGCGCTCGCTCGCCCGGGTCGCGGACCACGGAGGCTCGCTGCTCGCGGACCTCGGCGAGACCCACCACTCGCTGCACGACGCGTTCCCCGCAGAAGACTAATTTTATCTTCAGGCCAGAAGCTGCACCGCGAACGCGAGCACGACGGCGCTCGCGCAGAGCTCGACCGCGGCGTGAGCGTGCTGGCCGCGCTGCCGCGCCGCGGTGAACACGCCGCCGAGCCCGGTGCCGACGCCGACCATCGTGAGAGTCAGCGCGACGGCGTACACGCCGACGCTCGCCGTGGTCGCGGGGAGGCCGGAGGTCGGCAGCACCGCGGAGACGAGCGCGAGCATGCTCACCGGCGGCGAGAGCGCGAACAGCGACCCGACGACGCCCGTGCGCAGGTAGTCGCGCCGGGTCTCGTGGTCGTGGCTGTGGAGGCGTGTCCGGAGCGCCGCGAGCACGCGACCGACCGCCGTCTCCGCGTCGCCGCCGGCGGTCCGGCCACGGAGCCGCCGCGTCCCGGTCACCGCGAGTAGCGCGGCGACGGCGAGGAGAATCCCGCCCGCGACCAGCGTCCCGAACTCGTCGACGACCGCCGGGACGGTGCTCGCCGCGGTGCCGAGTAGCGTGAGCACGGCGACCCACGCGACGACGACGAGGACGTGGCCGACCGCGAAGCTCCCGCCGACGAACGCGGCGTGCGTCCAGCGGTCGGTCTCGCTGGTGAGCGCGGAGATGCCGGCGGCGTGGTCGGGTTCGAGCGCGTGCGTCACGCCCAACACGGCCGCCGCTCCGAGCACGCCGAGGCCCGCGCCGGCGCCGACGTCTATCATCGAGTCTCACCCCCGGCGGCGCGGACCGCGCCGTCGATTCGCTCGGGCGTCAGCGCGTCCAGCGGCACGCGCTCGCCGTCGGCCGCCCGCACCACGTCGTCGACGAGGCTGGTGCGGCCGCCGTCGCCCGCGTCCACGACGAGTACGTCCGCGCCGCGGTCGGCGAGCGCGCTCGCGGCCTCGCGGGTGTCTGCGGTCGGTGCATCGGTGCCGGCGTTCGCGCGGCCGTCCGTGACGACGACCACGACCGCGGCGTCCGGGTTCGCGCGCGCCAACACGTCCTCGGCGGCGCACAGGCCCGCAGGCAGCGGCGTGCGGTCGCCCGTCGGTAGCGACTTAAGGTGGCGGGCGGCCAGTGTCACGCTGTCCGTCGGCGGCAGCACCACGTCGGCGTCCTCGCCCGCGAACGTCACCACCGCGACCTCGTCGCGGCGCTCGTAGGCGTCCCGCAGTAGGTCGAGTGCGACGCCCTTCGTGGCGCGCATCGGCCCGCGCATCGACGCGCTCGCGTCCACGGCGAACACGACGAGCGCAGACGCCGACCCAGCGCGCACGGACTGCCGGAGGTCCCGCTGCTCGACACTATCAGCGCCGCGCGCCGCGGCCGCCCGCACCGACGCCGCGGCGTCCACGCTGTCCGTCGCCGACGCGCGCTCGGTTCGCACGCGCGGACCGTGACCGTCCGTGCTGGGCGTCGCCGCGGCGCCGCCCGTGCCAGCGGGTCGGTCGGCCACCGGGGAGTCCGTCTCCGGCGCGCGCCCGGCGCCGGGTTCGATGGGCTCGGCACGCTGCTGGCCGGGAACGAGCGGGGTCGCCTCCTCGGAGTTGTCGCCTTCGCCTTCCGAATCGCCACCTCCCTGCTCCGCGTTCTCGGTGCTCCCGTCACCGTTTCGCTCGCCGCTGGAGCGGCCCGACTCGGGAGCCGGCGACGACTCGTCGCCCCCGTCGCTCGGTTCGTCCCCCGACTCGGGCGCCTCGCTCGGTTCGTCGGCCTCGCTCTCCGTATCCTCGGGTTCCGCGTCGTCCGCGCTGTCATCGAAGTGGTCGTCGACGACGTCCTCGGGGTCCGGGGCGTCCTCGAACGGCCGCGACTGGAGGCGGTGTGGGAGCGCGAATTCGGCCGCGCGCCGGACGTCGGCTTCCGTGACCGTCGGCCGGCCGTCGAGCGCGGCGAACGTGCGCGCGGCGCGCGCCGTGGCAACGTCCGCGCGGTGGCCGTCGACGCCGGCGTCCCGGCAGAATTCGGCGATTTCGTGGACGAGCGACTCGGGGAGGTCGACGTCCCCGAGCAGGTCGCGGGCGTCGAGCAGGCGTTCGCGGACGCGCTCGGTCTCCGCGCCGTGGTCGCCGTCGAAGCCGGAGAGCGCGCGCTCGACGATTTCCGTCCGGTCGTCGAGGTCGTCGCTGCCCTCGACGGCGACCCGGAGCGCGAACCGGTCGCGGAACTGCGGGCGGAGGTCTCCCTCCTCGGGGTTCATCGTCCCGATCAGGGTGAACTCGGCGGGGTGGGTGACGCTGACGCCGTCGCGCTCGACGCGGTTGACGCCGGCGGCGGCGGCGTCGAGGAGGACGTCGACGAGGTGGTCGTCGAGCAGGTTCACCTCGTCGACGTAGAGGAACCCCCTGTTGGCGGCCGCGAGTAAACCTGGGTTGAACTCCGCGTCGCCGTCGAGCGCGTCGGGGACGGAGAGCGATCCGACGACGCGATCCCGGGACGCGCCAAGCGGGAGCGTGACGAACGGCACGGGGCGAGTCTCGACTGGCGGGTCGTCTCGGGTCTGGCAGTCGGCGCACTGTCGCTGCGGGTCGTCGGGGGGACAGCCGTAGGGGCAGTCGACGACGGCGCGCTGGTCCGGGAGCAGGTCGATGAGCGCGCGCGCAGTCGTGGACTTCGCCGTTCCCTTCTCGCCGGTCACGAGGAGGCCGTCGAGGTCGTCGTTGGCGGCGACCGCGAGGAGCGCGTCCTTGAGGGGGCGCTGGCCGACGACGGCCGGGAACGGTACTTCGGCCCGCCCCGCCGCCGACAGCTTTTTGCCGCTTCCTAATTCAACCATATTTGTAATACCACAACGAGGGTTTAACATACTTATGCCTGAGATTGCACTCTACACAGCGACCGAGAACGAACTCGGCTCCGTGCAGGCGGCCGCCGAGCGCGTCGACGCGGACCTCGTCGTCCGCTCGGAGAGCGACCTCGACGGCGACGCCGACGTCGCGGCGTTCCTCGACGCCGCCGCGGACGCCGACGCCGCCGTGTTCTGGCTGCACGGCGCCGAGGACAGCATGCCCGGCTACGAGCGCGCGACCGAGCGCCTCGCCGACGCCGGCGTCCCGCTCGTCGTCAAATCCACGGGCGACGCCTACGCCGTCGAGGACACGACCGTCGCCGCGGAGGACCGCGACACGGTCTACGAGTACCTCGACCGCGGCGGCACGGCGAACGTCGCCAACTGCGTGCGCTTCCTCGTCGACCGCTACACCGGCGCCGATCGGCGGCACGACGACCCCGTCGCGCTCCCGACGGAGGGCGTCTACCACCCCGACCACCCGGGCGCGAGCTACGACGAGCTCCGCGCCACCTTCGACCCGGACGCCCCGACGGTCGCGGTGTGGTTCTACGAGTCCCACTGGACTCACGAGAACACCCGCTACGTGGACGCACAGGTGCGCGCGCTCGAAGCGCAGGGCGCGAACGCGCTCCCAGTCTTCTGCAACCCGGCGACGGACAGCGACGAACAGCAGGACGCCGAGTGGGTGACGGACACGTGGCTTCTGGAGGACAGCGAGGCGTCGGAGACGCCTCGGAATGGAGGCGGTGGAGCCGCCGACGGCAAGCCGGTCGTCGACGCCGTGCTGTCGTCGTTCATGTTCTCGCTGTCGATGGACGAGCGCGGGCGCTCCGCGAGCGACGAAGGAGATTCAGCGGAGGACGTGTTCCTCGACCGCCTCGGCGTCCCAGTGCTCCAGACGGTGACGACGATGCGCTCGCGGTCCCGGTACGAGTCGGCCGACACGGGCGTGATGGGCTTCGAACTCGCGCTGTCGGTCGCGCTCCCGGAGTTCGACGGCAACGTCATCACGCACCCGATTTCGGGTAAGGAGCGCACCGAGGACGAGGCGGGCATCGGCACCGCGCCCAAGCAGCACTTCCCCCTCGAGGACCGCGTCGACCACGCCGCGAGCCTCGCGGTGAATTGGGCGCGCCTGCGCCACCTCGACAACGACGAGAAGAACGTCGCGGTGGTCCTCCACAACTACCCACCGAGCGACGACGGCATCGGCACCGCGTTCGGCCTCGACACCCCCGAGAGCACCGTGAACCTGCTCGACGAACTGGACGCTCGCGGGTACGATTTAGGCGGCCAGACGCCGCCCGAGGGGCAGGCGCTCGTCGAACAACTGACGGGTCAGCTCACCCTCGACGACCGCTGGGTCGCGCCCGAGGACGTTGCGGAACGGAGCGTCGACGTCGTCTCGACCGACGAGTACGCGGACTGGTGGGCGGACGCCGACCCGGACTTCCGCGAGAACGTCGTCGAGGAGTGGGGGGAGCCGCCCGAGCGCCCGTTCGCGATTCCGGGCGTCGAGTTCGGGAACGTGCTCGTCACCGTCCAGCCGCCGCGCGGGTTCGGGATGGACCCGGAGAAGGTCTACCACGACAGCGACCTCCAGCCGCCGCACGACTACTACGCGTTCTACGCGTGGCTCCGGCACGACTTCGACGCGGACGCGGTCGTCCACCTCGGCACGCATGGCAGCCTGGAGTGGCTGCCCGGGAAGACCGTCGGCCTCGATTCGGCGAGCGCGCCGGACGCGCTGCTCGGCGACTTGCCGAACGTCTACCCGTACATCGTGAACAACCCCGGCGAGGGCACGCAGGCCAAGCGCCGGTCGTACGCCGCGGTCGTGGACTACCTCACGCCCGTGATGAGCAACGCCGGCACGTACGACGAGCTCGCGGAACTCGAAGAGCTCGCGTCCCGCTACCGGGAAGCCGGCACCGGCGCGGGCGCCGACGCCGAAGACCACCTCGCCGACCGCATCCGCGAGCACGTCGACGAGCTCGACCTCGCCGTGGAACTCGGTGTCGCGGGCGAAATCGACGAGAAGGCGGACGTTCGCGGCCCCGAGGAAGCCGGCAACACGCTCGCGGAGGGCGACGTGTCAGGCGACGACGTGGACGTCGAGGAACTGGTCGAGCGCGTCCACGAGTACGTGACGGACGTGAAGACCACCCAGATTCGGCTGGGGCTCCACACGATGGGCGAACCGCCCGCGGACGACCGCCTCGTGGAGTACCTCGTCTCGCTCACCCGTCTGGAGAATCCGGGCGCGCCGTCGCTCCGGGAGTCGGTCGCCGGCGTCCTCGGCGTCGACTACGAGACGATGCTGGAGTCGCCGGGCGAGTACAGCGAGGACCTCGGGATGACGTACGCGGAGGCCGCCGACGAGGTGTACGAGACGAGCGTCGACCTCGTGGGGACGCTCGCCGCGGAAGACTTCGACGTGCCCGCGTCGAACGCCGACGCCGGGCCGGAAGACGAGGTGAACATGAATCTCCTCGTCGTGGACGTCGACACTATCGGGGACGCTCGCGCGAAGTCGGGCGCCCACGACGACCTCCGCGAGGTCCTGCGGTTCATCTGCGAGGATGCCGCGCCGCGGGTGTTCGGCGCGGAGAGCGAGATTCCCCAGACGGCGGATGCGCTGGACGGCGAGTACGTCGAACCCGGCGGCAGCGGCGCGCCCACTCGCGGCGGCGTCGACCTGCTGCCGACGGGCCGGAACTTCTACACGCTCGACCCCCGGAAAGTACCCGCGAAGACGGCGTGGGACGTCGGGAAGGAGATCGCGGACGGCGTGGCGGAGCGCCACTCCGACGAGGAGAGCGCGGTGCGAGGCGCCGCGGACCAGTCGAGCGGGGAACACAGTGACCCGCGAGACGAGGGCGAGTACCCCGAGGAAGTCGGCGTCGTCGCGTGGGGGACGCCCACAGTGCGCACTCGCGGGGAGACGATCGCGCAGGTGCTCGGTCTGATGGGCGTCCGGCCGGTGTGGACCGACGCCGGCCGCGTCGACGACGTGGAGCCGATTCCCCTAGAGGAACTCGGACGGCCGCGAATCGACGTGACGACGCGCGTCTCCGGGCTGTTCCGGGACGCGTTCCCGCAGGCCGCGGGCGTGATTCACGACGCCGTCGACGCCGTGGTCGACCTCGACGAGTCCCACGAACAGAACTACGTGAAGAAACACGTCGAGGAGGACGCCGCCGAACTGGAAGACGAGGGCGTCGAGAACCCCGAGACGGCGGCGAAACACCGCGTGTTCACGACGCGGCCGGGCGGCTACGGCGCGGGCACGAACAAGGCCGTCGACGAGGGCGAGTGGGACGACCGCTCGGACCTCGCGGACGTGTACGTCCAGTGGGGCGGCTACGCGATGGGGTCGCGGGGTCGCGTCTCGGAGGCGCACGACGCCTTCAAGCGGCGGCTCGGCAACGTCGACGCGACGGTGAAAATCGAGGACACCGCCGAGCAGGACGAGTTCGACTCCTCGGACTGGTACGCGTTTCACGGCGGGTTCATCACGGCCGTCGCCGAGGAGAGCGGCGAGGAGCCGGCGTCGTACGTCGGGGACTCCAGCGACCCGGACAACGTCGACGTGTACACGAACGAGGAGAAGGTGCGGAAAGCGATGCGCGCCCGCGTGCTCAACCCCGAGTGGCTGGACTCGATGGAGGAACACGGCTACAAGGGCGCTGGCGACCTCTCCTCGACGGTCGACGTCACCCTCGGCTGGGACGCCACCACGGGCGTCGTCTCCGACCGCCTCTGGAGCGAGGTCGCTGAGAAGTACGCGTTCGACGAGGACAGACAGGACTGGCTGCGGGACGTGAACCCGTGGGCGCTAGACTCGATTACGGACACACTGCTGGAGGCGATCGAACGCGGCCTCTGGAACGCCGACGACGAGACGGCCGAGCGCCTGCGCGACCTGAACCTGCAGGTCGAAGGCGACCTGGAGGCGAGAGCGAGAGATTCTCCGGCGGCGAGCGCGGAGGTGTCCTCGGATGACGACTGACGGCGACTTCGAGGCGTACGCGGACCTCGGCGCGACCACCGAGAACGCCATGGAGATCGCGGAGACGAGCATGGATCGCGTGCGCGAACTGGTGCCCGACGAGACGCTCGCGGACCGCGTGCGCCAGAAGTCCGTGCACGCGACCGGCGACCCCGAGTTCCAGCACCTCGTTCGGTTCACCGGCAGCGACGACAGCGAGCCGGTCAGAGCGGGGGCCCGCGCGGTGCTCGACGAAGCCCCCGTCGTGACAGACATCACGATGGTCAAGGAGGGCGTCACGGGCCGCGGCCACGACTGCGAGGTGCGGAAGGCCATCGGGAACGGCGCCGAACTCGCCGCGGAGACCGGGATGACCCGCACCGCGGCGTCCGTCCTCGAACTCGACAGAGAGGGCGTCTACGACGGCGCGATAGCCGTCGTCGGGAACGCGCCGACGGCTGCGCTCGCGCTCGCGGACTGCATCGAGGACGGCACCTGTCCCGCCGTCGTCGTCGCGACGCCGGTCGGCTTCGTGAAAGCCGCAGAGAGCCGGAAGCGGCTCCGCGAGGTCGCCAGCGAACACGGCGTCCCCGCCATCACGAACGTCGGGCGGCGCGGCGGCAGCGGGCTCGCCGCCGGGCTGACGAACGAACTGATTCACGTCGCCAGCGACGCCCGCGACGGTGATGTCGAACTCGAACAGTGAGCGACGCCTACGACCTCGACTCGGGCCCGGACCCGGCGGCGTTCGCAGCCCGCGAACCCGAGTGCGGCTCGGAGCGCGCCGTCCACGCGGTCGGCGTCGGTCCCGGGAGCCCCGAGTTCCTGACGCCGCGCGGCGAGCGCGCGATACGGGAGGCGGACGTCGTGGTGGGCTTCGAGACGGTCGTGGAGTTCGTCGCGGACCGAACGGACGCCGACCTGTTGACGTGCGGCTACCGCGACGAGGGCGAGACGCTCGCGGCGTTCGCAGACCGCGTCGCGGTTGGGGAGGCGGGGACCGCGGTGCTGATGGGCGACCCGAACCACTCCGGCTACCAGTTCCTCGGGAAGGTCGAGCGGGCCGTGGATGCGCCCGTCCGGGTCGTTCCGGGAATTTCGTCGCTGCAGGTGGCGGCCAGTCGCGCGCGCACCCCGATGGAAGACACCGAGTTCGTCACGCTGCACAAGAGCGGCGACCTCGACGACGACCTCGCGTGCCTCCGCGAGGCCGCGGGCGGCCGGCACCTGCTGGTGCTGCCGCGGCCGTTCGACCTGATGCCCGGCGACGTCGCCGCGGACCTGCTGGACGCGGGCGTTGACGCCGGGCTGTCGGCGCTCGTGCTGGAGCGGTTGACGCACGACGACGAGAAGATCACGCGCACGACACTCGGCGAACTGGCCGAGCACGCCGGCGACGAGACGCCGTTCTCTGACCTGTCGGTGCTGGCAGTGCGGCGGGACTAGCGGCCGTCGCCGTCGGCCGCGAACGCCGTGACGTTCCGGGTGAGCGAGTCCTCGAACGTCTCGGTGCCGTCGCGCTCGGCGAGCACGCGCTTCTCCGCGATTTGGGCTTCGACGGCGTCCGTGAGCCGCGGGTGGTCGCCGAGCGGATCGGCGTACGCGAGGCCGCCGCGGTCGAGTTCGAGCCGTTCGGGGATGTCGCGGTCGGTGGCGTCGCTCGCGGCGACGAACAGCGGGACGGCGACGGCGTCGTCGGCGTCGAGGTTGTACCGCAGGCACTCCGCGGCTGGGTTCTGGACGAGGTAGCTGGTGGCGACGTCCTCGTAGTCGCCGCGCTCGCGGAGGCGCGCGGCGTGGTACTCGGCGACCTGCCGGTGGTACGGGAGCGAGCTCGCGCCGAGCGCGACGAGGCCGAGCGCGGCGGGCTGGCCGGCCGCGGCTTCGGCGGCACGGTCGCGGAGCGCGTCGGTGACGGCGCCGCTCCGGCAGACGGGCTCGCAGTAGTGGACTGCGGCGTCGACGCGGTCGAGCACCGCGGGCACGTCGACGGTGGTCTCGCGGGCGTGCGCGGCGGTCATCGGTACGACGAACGCGCGGTCGGCGTCCACGGCGGCCAGCGGGTCGCGGAGGTCCTGCCGGGGCTCGTGCTCGTAGTGGCAGGCGTGGACCGCGTCGGCGACGCCACGGTCGCGGAGCCGCCGGGCGTGCGTGGCGAGCGTTTCGCGGGCGTGTGGCGTGTCCCGGCCAAGCAGGACGAGAGCGTCGCGTGTCATGGTGGTGTAAAGTTGGATTGTTGTAATCCAACTGCAGTTGATTACTGGGTCGACCGAGAGCCCCTAATAGCTTGCGACGGCCCCGCCCGAACTCAGCCAGCGATGAACGCGACGACCGCTGAATTAAAGTCCGCTTGTGTTCTCTCGGTACGCATGCCCGGCACGCCCGACACGCTGTTCGCGCTCGCCGCCGGCGCCACCGAGACGGCGGCCATCGACGGCATCAGCGCCGCCGGCGCCGACCCCGCGCTGATGGCGCACACACCCAGCGCGGACGCCGAAATCCTCGCGTACGGCCGACCCGTCCGTGCACCCGTCGTCCCCGTCAGTCCGACGGGATGCCCGACACCCGCGGTCGTCACGCGCGCTGTCCGGGAGCGCGTCGAGTTCGGGGCAGTCGTCCTCGACGCCGGCCTCGCGGAACCCACCGGCGCCCCGACCGTCGACGTGGGCGCAGGCCCCGGCGGCAACGTGCGCGACCCCGAACCAGTCCCGGACGCCGGAGGCGTCTTCGCGGACGCGCGCCGCTTCGGCGCCGACCTCCCCGCCGCGCGGCTCGTGCTCGCGGAGACGATTCCCGGCGGCACCACCACCGCAATGGGCGTCCTCGCCGCGCTCGGTGAGCGCCGCGCGGTCTCCTCGTCGCTCCCCGAGAACCCCCTCGAACTCAAGCGCGAGGTCGTCCGCGAGGGCCTCGACGCCAGCGGCCTCGACCGCGGCGACCTCGCCGGCCAGCCCACCGAGGCCATCCGGCGGATGGGTGACCCCGTGCTCGCCACGGTTGCCGGGGTCGCGGTCGGCGCGCTCGAAGCCGGCACCGACGTCCTGCTCGCGGGCGGCACGCAGCTCGCGACCGCGGGGGCGCTCGTCCGTCACGCCGGCGTCACCAGCGACCTCGAACTCGCGACCACGTCGTTCGTCGCGGGCGACGACTCCGCGGACGTGCGCGCGCTCGCCGCCGACAACGACCTCGCGCTCACCGTCACCGACCCCGGCTTCGAGCGCCGCGACGACCACCCCGCGATGGCCGCGTACCTCGCCGGCGAAGCCAAGGAAGGCGTCGGGATGGGCGGCGCGCTCGCGCTCGCCGACGAGGGCGGCGTCGGCACGGACTCGGTCCGCGAAGCCGTCGCCGAAGTGTACGACCGCGTCACCGAGCGGGAGGTCGCGCCGTGAAGGGTGTCGTCCTCGGCGGCACGGCCTCCGGCGTCGGGAAGACCGTCGCGACGCTGGCCGTCCTGCGCGCGCTCGACGCCGCGGGCTACGACCCCCAGCCCGCGAAGGCCGGCCCGGACTTCATCGACCCGAGCCACCACGAGGCGGTCGCGGGAAAGCCCTCGCGGACACTCGACCCGTGGCTCTCCGGCGACGAGGGCGTGCGCCGGAACTACCACCGCGGCGACGGCGACGTCTGCGTCGTCGAGGGGATGATGGGGCTGTACGACGGCAGCGTCGCCAGCACCGCGCGCGTCGCCGAACTGCTCGACCTCCCGGTGGTGCTCGTCGTGGACGCGAGCGCGGGGATGCAGAGCGTCGGCGCGACCGCGCTCGGGTTCCGCGAGTACGCCGCCGAAGCCGGCTACGACGTGGACGTGGTCGGCGTGCTCGCCCAGCGAGCGCACGGCGGCCGCCACGCCGACGGCGTCCGGGACGCGCTCTCCGACGGCGTCGCGTACCTCGGACGGATTCCGCCGGACGATTCGCTGTCGATTCCGGACCGTCACCTCGGCCTCCACATGGGCGGGGAAGCGCCGGTCGACGCCGACGCGCTCGACGCCGCTGCCGAGCACGTCGACGCCGAGCGACTGGTCGACCTCGCGCGCGAGCCGCCGCGACCCGCCTCCGAGGATAAGAAGCCCGAGACTGGGAAGCGGGTCGCCGTCGCCGCGGACGCGGCGTTCTGCTTCGCGTACCCGGCGACCCGCGAGCGCCTCCGCGAGCGCGCCGACGTGGTGACGTTCTCGCCGGTCGCGGGCGACGGCCTGCCCGACTGCGACGGCGTCTACCTGCCCGGCGGCTACCCGGAACTTCACGCCGAAGCGCTCGCCGAGTCGCCCGCGCTCGATTCGATCGCCGAGCGGGCCGCAGACGGCCTGCCCGTGCTCGGCGAGTGCGGCGGCTTCATGGCGCTCGCGGAGTCGCTGACGACGACGGACGGCGAGATGTACGAGATGGGGGGCGTGCTCCCCGCTGCCGTGACGATGCGCGAGCGCTACCAGGCGCTCGACCACGTCAAACTCCGCGCCCGGAGCGACGCGCTCACCGCGAGCGCGGGCAAGACGCTACGCGGCCACGAGTTCCACTACTCCGACGCGGACGTCGCCAGCGACGCGCGGTTCGCGTTCGACGTCGAGCGCGGGACCGGCATCACCGACGAGCACGACGGACTGACCGAGTACCGGACGCTGGGCACGTACGCGCACGTCCACGCCGACAGCGGCGCCTTCGACCGATTCATCGAGAACCTATGACCGACGACACCACCGACGCGACCGACGAGCAGGACCAGCACGCGCGAACGCCCGGGAAGGGCCGGACGCCGACCGCGCGCGACATCACGCCGACCGCGCCCGAGGAGTTCGGGCTCGTGCAGGTCTGGTGGGGCGACGGCAAGGGGAAGACGACCGCCGCGCTCGGGATGGGGTTCCGGGCGGCCGGCCACGGCCACCGCGTCCACCTCCTCCAGTTCATGAAGGGCGGCACCGCGAGCGTCGAGGACGTCCGCGGCGAGTACAACGCAATCGCGGAGATGCCGGGGTTCACGTACGAGAACTCCGGGCACTACGGCTGGCACGGCTTCCTCGACGGCAGCGACGACGACGAGCACCGAGCACGTGCGCAGGGTGGTCTCGCTCGCGCCCGCGAACTCGTCGAGGCGAGCGACGTCGAGAGCGAACTCCCGCTGGACGGCCCGCCCGACGACGGCGTTCACATGCTGATTCTGGACGAGATACTGTACGCCGCGAACCGCGGGCTCGTCGACCCCGAGGACGTCGTTTCGCTCGTCGAGGACAAGCCCGAGGGCCTCGAACTCGTGCTGACGGGCGGCCACGAGGAACCCGACTACGTCACCGAGCGCGCGGACCTCGTGACCGAGGTGCGCAAGCAGACTCACCCCATCGACGCGGGCCAGCGCGCCCGCAAGGGCACCGAGTACTGATGGCCGACTGCCGCACGCTGCTGGTCGCGGGCACGGCCTCCCACGTCGGGAAGAGCACCGTCGCCGCCGGGCTCTGCCGTCACCTCGCCGACTCGGGCGTGTCGGTCGCGCCGTTCAAGGCTCAGAACATGAGCAACAACGCGCGCGCCGTCCCCGCCTCGGAGGGCGCGCCCGGGGCGGCGTGGGGCGAAATCGGCGTCTCCCAGTACGTGCAGGCGCGGACCGCTCGCGTCCCCGCGAACACGGACCACAACCCCGTGCTCCTGAAGCCGCGCGGGGACGCCGAGAGCCAGCTCGTCCTCGATGGGCAGGCGGTCGGCCACTACGCAGCCGGCGACTACTACGACGGGCACTGGGAGGCGGCCCGCGAGACCGCGGAAGCCGCCCACGAGCGCCTCGCCGCCGACCACGACGTAGTCGTCGCGGAGGGCGCGGGCAGCATCGCGGAGGTCAACCTCCACGACCGCGACCTCGCGAACGTCGAGACCGCGCGGCTGGCCGACGCGGACATCGTCGTCGTCGTGGACATCGAGCGCGGCGGCGCGTTCGCCAGCCTCTACGGCACGCTCGAACTGCTCCCCGACGACGTCCGCGAGCGCGTCGTCGGCGCCGTCATCACGAAGTTCCGCGGGGACCGCGCGCTCCTCGACGCCGGCATCGCCGAAATCGAGGACCGCACGGGAGTCCCGGTTCTGGGCGTGCTGCCGTACGACGACCCCGGACTCCCAGAGGAGGACAGCGTCTCGCTGCCCGACGGCGACCAGCGCGCGGTCTCCGGTGACGACGACGTTCCCGACGAGCGGAGCGTCACGGTGGCCGTCCCGCGGCTGCCGCGCATCTCGAACTTCACGGACCTCGAGCCGCTCGCGCGCGTCCCCGGTGTTCGCATCGCGTACGCCCCGCTCGATGCTCCGCTCGACGACGCCGACGCGGTCGTGCTCCCCGGCACGAAGAACACCGTCGACGACCTCCGGGACCTCCGGGCGGCCGGGTTCGGCGACGAGCTCCGCGAATTCGACGGTCCGGTCGTCGGGCTCTGCGGCGGCTACCAGCTGCTCGGCGGGCGCGTCGCGAACGCCGGCGTCGAGTCCACCGAGGACCTCGACGCCATCGAGGGGTTCGGACTGTTGCCCGTCGAGACGGCGTTCCGCGAGGCCAAGCGCGTCGAGGCGGTCACCAGAGAACTCGACGGCGCGGGCCCTCTCGCGGGTGCGTCCGGCGACGTGTCGGGCTACGAGATTCACATGGGTCGCACCGACGTTCCAGAGGAACTGCCGAATCCGGTCGGGCCGACCAGCGCCGCGACCGACTGCGTGCTCGGCACGTACCTCCACGGCCTCTTCGAGAACGAGACCGCCCGCGAGGCGTTCGTGGACGCCGTCTACGAGCACGCTGACCGCGAACGCCCCGAGTTGGACGACGACCGCCAGTCGCCGTACGACGCGGCCGCCGACCTCGTCAGCGAGCACGTCGACCTCGCGGCGCTCGACCTGCCGACGTAGCGTCCACCGACCGATTCAAGTCCGCTTGCAGTAAGTAAAGCACAGTGCCAACGTCGTTCGACCTCTTCGGGACGCTGGTCGCCGCGGAGCGCCCGGGCGAGCCCGCTGCGGCCGTCGCGGAGGCGCTCGCGGCGCGCGACGTCCGCGTGCCCGACGACTGGATGGCGGCCTACCGCGATCCCCACGGCTCCGTTCCCGACGGAGCCGAACGGCCGCTCCCCGACCACGTCGCGACCGCGCTGGAGAGCCGCGGCGTCGACGCCGACCCGGAACTCATCCAGCATGCGATCCTCGCCGCATTCGACCGGCCCGTCGCAGTGCGAGACGGCGCGCGGGAAGCCCTCGACGCCGCGCGCGAGCACGGACGGGTCGCCGTGCTCTCGAACTGCAGCGTCCCCGGCCTCGCCGAGCGCGCGCTCGACCGCGCCGACCTGAGCGTCGAAACCGTCGTCACGAGCGTCGGCTGCGGGTGGCGGAAGCCCGACCCGCGAGCGTTCGAGGCGGTCGCCGACGCACTCGGCGCGGCGCCCGAATCGCTCGTCCACGTCGGTGACGACCCCACAGCGGACGGCGGTATCGAAGCCGTCGGCGGGCGCGCGATTCTCCTCGACGAGACGCCGCTCGCCGAGATTCCGGCGAAACTGGAGGGGATTCCGTGTCGTTGACGGCGGTCGGCGCGGTCGCGCTCGCGTTCGCCCTCGAAGCCGCGTTCGCGGAGCCGCCCGCGAGAATCCACCCCGTGGCGTGGTTCGGGCGCGCGATAGCGCCGCTCGACCGCGAGTGGGCGAACCCGCAGGCGGTCGGCGTGCTCGTCGCGCTCGTGCTCCCGCTGGCTGCCGGCCTCCTGGTCGGGTCGCTGGTCGCGCTCGCCGGCCGAATCGACCCGCTGCTCGCCGCGGCCGTCGCGGGGCTCGCGCTGTTCGCGACGACCAGCCTGCGGATGCTGCTGGGCGAAGCGCGCGCGGTCGTCGCGGCCACCGACTCGGACCTCGACGCCGCTCGCGAGCGCTTGCAGTCCTTGGCAGGCCGGGACGCGAGCGACCTCTCGACGGGTGAGCTGCGGAGCGCGGCGGTCGAGAGCGCCGCCGAGAACCTCGCGGACGGCCTCGTCGCGCCGCTGCTCGCGTTCGCGCTCGGAGCCGTCGTCTCGCTGCCGGTCGCGGCGGGCGCGGCGGCGTGGGTGAAGGGCGCGAACACGCTCGACTCGATGCTCGGCTACCGCTCGAAGCCCGTCGGGACCGCGAGCGCGCGCCTCGACGACGCCGTGATGTGGCTGCCCGCGCGCCTGAGCGCTTCGCTCGTCGCGCTCGCCGGGCTGGACTTCGGCGCGCTGGCTCGCGCCCGCGAACACGCCGACGCGCCGCCGTCCCCGAACTCCGGGTGGCCGATGGCGACGCTCGCCGCGGTGCTCGGCGTCCGCCTCGCGAAGCCGGGCGTCTACGACCTCCCGCTCGGCGCGGAGTTCCCTACGGTCGCGGAGAGCCAGCGCGGGGTGCGCGTCGTCGGCGCCGCTGGTGTGCTCTCGTACGCGCTCGCCGCGGGGGTGGTCGCGTGGTCGTGACCGCGCTCCGGGGTGCGATCGGGTTCCTGACGCGGCTCCGCGTCGGCCACAGCGAGGCCGCGTGGACGGCGTTCCGCGGCTCTCCGTGGGCGTTCCCGCTGGCGGGCTACGTCGTCGGCGCGCTGCTCGCCGCTCCGTTCGTCTTCGCCGACCACTTTCCGGCCGGAACAGTCACGCTCGCGTACCTCGCCGCCGTCTTCGCCGTCACGGGAATCAACCACCTCGACGGCGTCGCGGACGTCGGCGACGCGCTCGTCGTCCACGGGGACAGCGACGAGCGCACGCGCGTGCTCAAGGACACCACGGTCGGCGTCGGCGCCGTCGCGGCCGTCGCGCTCGCAGTTGCGGGCCTCGCGCTCGGCGCGTTCGGCGTGGCTCGGCTACCCACTCGGGCCGCACTCGCGGTCGTCGTCGCCGCGGAGGTCGGCGCGAAACTCGGAATGGCGAGCGTCGCCTGTCTCGGTACCGCCGCGCACGAGGGACTGGGTTCACAGTTCACGGAGCGCGCGGGGAGGTCGGACTTGCTCCCCGCAGTTCTCGTCGCTCTCCCGGCCGTCGTGCTCTCGTGGCCGACGCCGGCTGCTGCGGGCGCGCTCGTCGGTGCATTCCTCGCCGGGTTCGTCGTCCTGTGGCGCCTGCAGGCCCTGCTGGACGGCGTGAACGGCGACGTCTTCGGCGCCGTCAACGAGGTCGGCCGCGTGGTCGGACTCCACCTGGGGGTGGTCGCGTGGACGCTCTCCTGATGTGCGGCGGCCGTGGGACGCGACTGGACAGCGACGCCGAGAAACCGCTGTTCGAGATCTCGGGGCGGCCGATGGTCGACTACGTCCGCGACGCGCTCGCCGAGAGCCGCGTCGACACCGCGTACGCCGTGGTCTCCCCGAACGCGCCCGAGACGCGCGCGCACCTCGACAGTGAACTCCCCGTTATCGAGACGCCGGGCGAGGGCTACGTCGCGGACCTGACGACCGCGCTCGACGCCGTCGACACGCCCGTGTTGACCGTCGCCGCGGACCTCCCGCTGCTCGACGGCGACGCGGTGAACACCGTGCTCGACGCGGCTGGCGGCTCGACGAGCGTGCGCGTCCCGGCCGCGCTGAAGGAAGCACTGGGGGCGAGTACAGACGGGGTGGGCGCGTGGGTGCCGACGGGCGTGAACGTCGTCGCGGACGACGAGGACACCGTGTTCCGGAGCTACGACGCGCGCCTCGCGGTGAACGTGAACCGCCGGTCGGACGCGGCGCTCGCCGAGCGCTTACTCGGGCCGCGGACCGACGCACCGAAATCCACGGGCGATGTGGAGGGAGATGATGGACCCTGACGCCGTCCGCGCCGCCGGCCGCGTGCCACACGGCGGCAGCGACGACCCAGACGTGCTGGACTTCTCCGCGAACGTGAACCCGCGGACGCCGCCGGGCGTTCGCGAAGTGTACGAGGCCGCGCTCGGCGATGCCGCGCGCTACCCGAACGACGACTACCCGGAGTTCCGGGACGCCGCAGCCGACTACGTCGGCTGCGCGTCCGAGCGCGTCGTCCCGACGCCCGGCGGCCTCGCGGGCATCCGGCTCGCAATCGAGACGCGCGTCGAGCCCGGGGACAGCGTGCTCGTCCCGTACCCGAGCTTCGGCGAGTACGCGCGCGAGGTCGAACTGCAGGGCGCCGTCCCCGATTTCGTCCCGCACGACGAGCTCCTCGACGCCGACCCGAGCGACCACGCGATGGCCGTCGCCTGCAACCCGAACAACCCCACGGGGACGCTGTCCGACTCCGACGCGCTCCGCGAGTTCGCCGCGCGCTGCCGGGACGCGGACACGGAGCTTCTCGTCGACGAGGCGTTCCTCGGGTTCACCGGCGAGGCGTCGCTGGCCGGGACGCCGGGCGTCGTCGTCGCGCGCTCGCTCACGAAGCTGTTCGGGCTGCCCGGGCTCCGCGCGGGCTTCCTCGTCGCGACCGGTGACCGCCTCGGCGACCTCCGGACCGGGCGTCGCGCGTGGAACCTCGGGACGCCCGCGGCGGCCGTCGGCGCGCACGCGATGCGCCAGCGCGAGTTCGTCGCGGACACCCGCGAGCGCGTCGCCAGCGAGCGCCGGCGGGTGTCACGCGAACTCGGCGACGACTTCGGCGTCCACGGCTCGGACGCGCCGTTCCTCCTGCTCGACGTCGGCGACCGAGACGTGGACGCGCTCTGCGAAGCGACCGAGTCCCGGGGCGTCGCAATCCGAGACGCGACGACGTTCCGCGGGCTAGACAGCCACGTACGCGTCGCGGTCCGCACGCCCGAGGAGAACGACCGCCTGCTGGAGGCCCTGGATGTTTGAGGCGACGACGCGGGACGGCGTCCTCGCGCTCGAACGCGAGCGGACGCGCTGGCTGTCGACGGGCTGGGACGGCGGACTCGCGGACGCCGACCGGGCGTTCAACGTCACCGTCCCCGAGGGCTGGGACCCCGAGGACCTCGACGCGTACGTCGCCGACCGGCTCGCCGACGCGGAGTTCTCGCGGGACGCCGAGGACCCCGTGCTGCTCACCGGAATCGCGCAGCGCCACGCCCGCGGCGCGCGCTGCGGCCCCGTCGAGGCGGTCGCGACCGTCGGCGTCTCGAACCCCGCCGCGCTCCCGATGGACCCCGAGGGCGGGTCGCTCCCAGAAGAGCCCGAACCCGTCGCCGGGACGGTGAACGTGTTCGTCGGGACGACGCGCGCGATAGACGACGCGGCGCTCGCGAACCTCGTCGCCGTCGCTGCGGAGGCGAAGACTGCGACGCTCCTCGACGCGGTGGGCTTCCCGGGGACGACGACGGACGCGGTCGTCGCGGCCTGTGACCCGGACGGAGAGCCGGCGGCGTTCTCCGGAAGCGCGACCGAAGTGGGGGCCGCGGCGCGCGCCTGCGTCCGGGACGCCGTGCGAGCGAGCTACGCCAGCCGCTACGACGACGAGGAGCCACCGGCGTCTGTCGCAGAGGCGCGACACGGCGTGCGAACAGACGTCCAGACCGACGTGTTCGCGCCCAGCGAGTAGGTTTTTCGATAGCAGGGGCGACGAGCGCTGTTCGGTCCGTGTGTCGTAACTCTGTATCGTTATATGTGGTTCATCCATCGACAGTGCCGGGTACAGAACCGCGAAACCAGTACGTTGAATGGAGTGGCTCCCCGAACTCGGGGCATGGCCAGCGAACTCGAACACGAGTGCCCGAAGTGCGAGGAGACGCAGTCGTTCTACCGCGCTGCGGCGACCGAACTCCACCTCGGCCTGAAGACGAAGTGGTACTGTCCCGAGTGCGGGTACGGCTTCATCCGCATCGACGGCGACATCAGCTCCGCGGCCAGCGCCTGATCGCTCGGACTACCCCGATTCCGGAACCCGGTCTTCGACCGGCGAACCCCGGGTGTCGTCTCGACGAACGCGTCTTCTCGATACCTCGACTGACCTACTCGTCGTCGGAACTCGTCACTACGGAGGAGACCACAGCCGCTACGGCCGGAAACGTCGTAGATATTCCGAGGTGCGGTAGTCCATCTGGCCGAAGGAGTCGATTTGAATTCGCGCGCGTGTCCCCGTGGCTTCAGCGCGACCTGGATACTGCGTTTGGCCTGCCCCGCCAGGTCGGCCCGTCTCCTTCTCTCGCCTGACTAACGTTACCCGCTGCTCGAATACTGCCTACCGAGTGCGACCGCTTACTGAGAGAACGTTTCGACCCGAATCGGGTTGTTCGACCGCGGAGAGTCGAACTGTGGCGCCGTGAAGACGTCTTTGACGAATACGTAAACTGTATATTGGGATACGAAATTCGATCCGTCTGCGCTCAGAGTGAGAGCGACGGCCGAGCGGGTAGCCGCCGAGAAGCTAACGGGACGGATTCCGGAGTGTTCGCTGTCTACTCGTGTTCGCGGACCGCGGCGAGCGCGCGCTGGCGCTTCTCGACGATCTCGTGGACGCGCTCTTTCTTGTCCTCGATGTCCTGCTGGTCGCGCAGCCAGTAGAGGTCGGTGTAGAACGAGACCAGGGCCTCGACCTCGTCGCCGGAGAGCCGGCCGATTTCGTCGGCGTTGCTCTCGTAGACGACCGGCTGTTCGACAGTTTCGGTGAGCGTCTCGTAGTTCCCCCGGTCGGCCATCCCGTCGACGTACGACAGCGCGGCGAGCTCCGTCTCGAAGGCCTGCCGGAGGTGGGCGCGCGTCGCCTGTCGGCGCCGCCAGAACAGGAAGTACGAGCCCGCGATAGTCGCGACTGCGCCGATGATGCTCCCGAGGACGAGTCCCGTAGCGGCACCGGTCACGGGCTCGTGTTCGGCAGCCCGGGGATTAGCTGTACTGGTAGGGTAGTGACCGGGTGGCTACGCCGGCCGTTTCTGGCGGGAGGCAAACACCTAACTGTGCTCGCGTCCTCCCGGCACCTGTATGGCAGAGACCAGTGGTCGTTTTTGCCGACGGTAACGACGCATCGCCGACCCCCGACAGCGACGCCCTGAACGACCTGCCGCCGAGCGCGAAGCTCGTGTTCAAGGTTCTGGAGTACGACTCGCCGCTCACGCAGGCCGAACTGCGGGACCGGACGCGGCTCTCGAAGCGGACGACCCGCCACGGGCTCGCGCTGCTGAAGGACGCGAATCTAGTAGAGGAGCGCGTCTACATCCCGGACGCCAGGAAGCGCATCTACGAGCCGCGGGTGATCGACTAGGCGTCCGACAGCGCCGTGAAGCCGTCGACGGGAATCACCGAGTAGTCGACCGTGATCGTGTCCTTCGTGGCGCGCACGCGGCCGACGAACTCCGAGATCTCGTCGAGTTTTCCCTCGAGGATGAACAGCTCCATGCAGTAGTGGTCGCCGACGTGGTTGTGGACGTTGCTCGTGACGAGGCCCTCGTACTCGTGGCGGAGGTTCATCATGCGCTCCTCGACGGTGGAGTTCTCGTAGCTGAACAGCACGGTGACGACGCCGATGAGCGGGCGGTCCTCGAGCTGTTTGTCCTCGAACTCGCCGAGGAGGTTGCGCGCGGCCTCCCGGACGACCTCGCTGCGGCCGGTGTAGCCGTGGTCCTCGGAGAACTCGTCGAGCCGTTCGAGGAGCTCGTCGGGCATCGAGACGCTGACGACAGTCATGTATTAATCGACGGCGCGTCGAGTAATAAGGATTGGCTAAATTCGCGCTCTCAGCGGCGACGAGTTAGTCGAGGTCGTGCCACGACAGCCGGGGGTTCCGCGCGGCGCTCGTCTGGTCGATGCGCCGGGCAGTCGTGCGATTCGGCGCGGCTTCGAGCGTCTCCGCGTCCTCGCTCGCGACGGCGTTGAACGCGTCCGCGAGGTCGTCGAGGTTCCCCTTCGTCTCGACCTCCGTCGGTTCGGTCATCAGCGCCTCGTCGACCAGTTCCGGCCACTTCGTCGTCGGCGGGTGGACGCCGTAGTCGAGCATGCGCTTGGCGACGTCGGCGGCGCCCTGGTCGCCCGCGCTCGCGACGAACTCGTGGTGGAACGGCCCGAGCGGGACGTCGTAGTCGACCCGCTCGGCGAGGTAGTTCGCGTTCAGGACGGCCTTCGCGGAGGCGTCGCTGAGGCCGTCGTCGCCGAGGCGGTCGATGTACGCGAACGCCTTCACGAGGACGAGCCAGTTCCCGGCGAAGCCGTGGACCTTCCCGACGGACTGCTCGGGCGTGTACCGCTCGTACTTCCCGCTCTCGGTCTCCCGGACGTGGGGGTCCGGGAGGAACTCCGCGAGCTCCTCGGTGACGCCGACCGGGCCGGCGCCCGGGCCGCCGCCGCCGTGGGGCGTCGCGAACGTCTTGTGGACGTTGAAGTGCATGATGTCGAAGCCCATGTCGCCGGGGCGCGCGCGGCCGAGCAACGCGTTGAGGTTCGCGCCGTCGTAGTACAGCAGGCCGCCGGCGTCGTGGACCATGTCCGCGATCTCCTCGATGTCGCGCTCGAAGAGCCCGAGCGTGTTCGGGTTCGTGAGCATCAGCGCCGCCGTGTCCTCGCCGAGCGCGGCGTCGAGCGCGTCGAGGTCGACGCGGCCGTCGTCGCCCGAGGGAATCTCGACGACGTCGTAGCCGCCGAGCGCCGCCGACGCGAAGTTCGTGCCGTGGGCGGCGTCCGGGATGACGACCTCGTCGCGGTGGCCCTCGCCGTTGGCTTCGTGGTAGGCGGCCGCGAGCAGGATGCCCGTGAACTCGCCCGCGGCGCCCGCCGGCGGCTGGAGCGTCACGGCGTCCATGCCGCCGATGCGCCCGAGGTAGTCCTGGAGGTCGTGCATGACTTCGAGCGTTCCCTGCACGCTCTTCGCGGAGCGGTCCGGGTGGACGCTCGCGGTGTCGAGCGCGGCGACGTCCTCCGTGAACCGGGGGTTGTACTTCATCGTACACGAGCCGAGCGGGTACGGCCCGGAGTCGACGCCGTAGTTCTGCTGGCTGAGCCGGACGTAGTGCCGGGCGAGCTCGGGTTCGGCGAGGCTCGGCAGTTCGAGTTCGTCCCGCGTGAGGTCGTCGGGCAGCGACGACTCCACGTCCGTGGTCGTCTCGTCTTTCTCCGCGAGCAGCGGCTCGTACTGGTCGTCGTCGGCCTGCGCGTAGGCGGCCTGGTCGTAGTGTTCCATCAGTGGGTCACCTCCTCGAACGCGGCGACGAGGCGGTCGGCGGCGTGCTCGTTGGCGTCCGTCACGCAGACCTGCAGCCGGTGGTCCGCGACCGCGTGGACGGCGAACCCTTCGGCTTCGAGGTCGGTCGCGATGGCGGGCGCGGGCTGGTCCGTGGAGACGAGGAACTCCCGGAAGTGGTGGCGGTCGTGGACGGGCGCCCGCACGCCCGTGATGTCGTTCAGCTCCGCGGCGACCTCCCGGGGCAGTTCGACCATGCGTTCGGCGAGGTCGACGAGCCCCTCCGAGCCGAGCGAGGCGGCGTGGATGGCGGTACGGAGCGCGACCCACGCCTGGTTCGTGCAGATGTTCGACGTCGCGCGCTCCTTCCGGATGTGCTGCTCGCGGGTCTGGAGCGTGAGCGTGTACGCGCGGTTCCCGTCCTCGTCTTCGCTCGCACCGACCAGTCGTCCGGGGACTTGCCGCAGGAAGTCCTCGCGGCACGCGAACACGCCGAGGCCCATCCCGTAGCTCGCGGGCATCCCGAGGACGCTGGCGTCTCCGACGACGACGTCCGCGCCGACGTCGACGGGCCGCTGGAGCAGCGACAGCGCGACTGGGTCCGAGCCGAGACAGAACAGCGCGCCGTGGTCGTCGGCGAGGTCGCCGACTGCGTCCAGGTTCTCCTCGACGGCGCCGACCGTCGTGGGGTTCTCGGCGTACACCATCACGACGTCGTCGTCGAGTGCGTCGGCGAGCGCGTCGGTGTCGACGTTGCCGGCGTCGGTGCCGTAGCGCTCGACGGACACGTCGGCGCCGCCCGTGTAGTTCTCGAGGACGCTGACGTGGCCGTCGCGGACGTACTCGGGAACGAGCACGCGGTCGCCGTCCGCGGCGCGCACGCGCTTGGCGAGCAGCGCGGCCTCCGCGAGCGCGGACGCCTCGTCGTACATCGAGCAGTTCGCGACGCCGAGGCCCGTGAGTTCGACGAGCATCGACTGGTACTCGAACAAGGCCTGCAGGAACCCCTGCGTGACCTCGGGCTGGTACTGCGTGTACGACGTGAGGAACTCCGAGCGCTGGGAGAGGTGATCGACCAGCGACGGCACGTAGTGCTCGTAGTGGCCCCGCCCCAGAAACTCCGTCAGGTCGTCGTTTCGTTGCAGGCGCTTGCGCGTCTCCGTGACGGCGGCCTGCTCGGACTTGGCGTCGATGCCGAACTCGTCGTCGAAGCGCACCGACTCCGGGATGTCGAACAGCGCCTCGACGTCCTCGACGCCAACGGCGTCCAGCATCGCCGCCGTCTCCTCCTCGGTGTGCGGCGCGTACGGACTCCCGCTCATCGGCGTCCACCCCGCGACGGACCGGCCTCGAATCCAGACATACGCGTGGCTTACGGAGCGGACACCAAGATACTCCCGGTTCCGGTGCCCCCACCCGAGCAGAAGTGACCACGAACGTGTAGTGGGTCAGTGTCGAGAACGAGGAGGTAGACACGAACGCGCCACCCGAGCGGCAAACGTTGCGAACGGCCTACGGGTCGCGGAGCGCTTCGGCGATCGCTTCGAGGTCGGCTTTCCGGAACGCGCCGCCCGCGCTCTCGGGGTCGGCGTCGTCGGCGAGTCCGACCCGCGACCGAATCTCCGCGCGCATCTCGGATTTCGGCGGGAGACTCCCCGGGCCGACGTCGTACCCCAGTTCCTCGCAGATAGCCGCCAGCGCCTCCTTCGTGAAGCCGGTGGACTCCACGCGCGAGTACCGGCCGACTGCCTCCCGAATCTCGTTCCGCAGGTCGTCGACGGTCGGTGCCATTTGCGAACAGTCACACCGACACGACAAGAACGTTCGGCACGAAACAGCCAGCATCCGGCGACCGAGTGGTCCGAAGGACCCGGAAGGTCGCCGGTTCACCGCGCGAGTGAGCGAAGCAAACGAGCGTGGGCCGACGACTGAATGGAGCGCTCGAAGAGCGCGAAGTGAAGGAGGAGGGCTTTTAGCGTAGCTTTTGCCAGCGAGCGGCCGAAGGCCGCGAGCGCAGCAAACGGTACCTATGCGATCTGGTCGGCGTACTCGTCGGCGTCCAGGAGGTCCTCGAGGTCGGCCTCCTCGAAGTCGAGTTCGACGAGCCAGCCGTCGCCGAACGGGTCGTCGTTGACCAGCTCGGGCTCGTCTTCGAGCGCGTCGTTGACCGCGGTCACTTCGCCCGAGACGGGCGCGTAGATGTCCGAGACGGCCTTGATGGACTCGACGACGCCGAACTCCTCCTCCCGGTCGAGTTCGTCGCCGACGGCCGGGAGTTCGACGAAGACGACGTCGCCGAGCTCGTCCTGCGCGAACTCGGAGATGCCGACGCGGCCGGTCTCGGGGTCGATCCACTCGTGCGATTCGAGGTAGTACAGGTCGTCGGGTACTTCGAAGCTCATTGGTCGATGAAAGGTGGTGTGGTGATGGTCGCTCGCTTGCCGGTGCCGCGGACGACGACCTCGACGGTGGTGCCGTCCTCTGCGTAGTCGGTGTCGACGTAGCCGAGCCCGATCGGCTCGCCCAGCGTCGGGCTCATCGTGCCGCTCGTGACCTCGCCGACGGGGTCGCCGTCCTCGCTGGTGATCTCGTAGCCGTGTCGGGGGACGCCGCGCTCCTCGAGGACGAACCCGACGAACTCCTCGTCGAGGCCCGCGCCCTGCTGGGCTTCGAGGGCGTCCCGCCCGACGAAGTCGGTGTCGAGGTCGACGACGAACCCGACGCCGGCCTCGTAGGGCGTGCGCGGGTTCTCCTCGGGGTGGAAGTCCTGGCCGGACAGTAGTAACCCGATTTCGAGGCGGAGCGTGTCGCGCGCGCCGAGCCCGCAGGGCTGGCAGTTGTTCGCGAACGCGTCCCAGACTGCGCCCGCGCCGTCCGCTGGGAACACGACCTCGAAGCCGTCCTCGCCGGTGTATCCGGTGTTCGCCACCCAGCACTCGACGCCCGCGACCGCCGCGTACTCGGCCTCGAAGCGCCCGAGGTCGAGTACAGAGTCGCCGGCGCGTGCTGCGACGAGACCGGGGGCGTCCGGGCCCTGCACGGCGACCATGCCGTACTCGCTGGTGACGTTGTCCACGCTCGCCGTGAGGTCGTGGCCGTCGCGGTAGTCGGTCCACCGCTCGTACATCTGTTCGTCGTGGCCGGCGTTCGGCACGAACAGGAACTCCGCGTCGTCGCCCTCTGGCAGCCGGTAGACGACCGTGTCGTCGAGCATGACGCCCTCGTCGTCCACTATCGCGGCGTACTGGGCCTCACCGGGGTCGAGCGCGGCGACGTCGTTGGTCGTGAGCCGCTGCATCAGCGCTTCGGCGTCCGGACCGCCGACCTCGATCTCCCCCATGTGGGAGACGTCGAAGACGCCAGCGGACTCCCGCACCGCGGCGTGCTCGGTCCGGATGGAGTCGAACTCGACGGGCATCTCCCACCCGCCGAACTCCGTGAACTGCGCGCCCCGGTCGCCGTGGCGGTCGGACAGCGGCGGCGTTCGGAGAGCCATACCCGTGGCGTCGGCGGCCGGCAAGTAATGCTTTCGTATCCCGCCGCGGTGCCGTCACTCCGCGTGGAGCACGTAGAGGAGGTACGCGCTGGACGCCACGACGGCGACTCCGCCGGCACCAAATCCGGCCGCGGCGGCGCCCGTGACCGTCGGCTGGAGCGCGACCTGCACGGACTGCAGGCCGACGAGCACGCCGAGGACCGAGAGCAGCGTCCAGACGACCGTCGAGGCCGCCGACCGAACCGCTCGCGAGACCTCCTCGCGGACGATGCGGCGGAGCGCGGCGTCGCTAGCGTCCTCGGTGTCGGCCATACCGGAGGGTGTGGGCGCCAGCCACTACAACGTACCGCCGGACTTCCGGCACGCTCTTGTCCGGGCGCGTCCGAACGCGGGTATGGAGCGACTCAGCGGCCTGCTGGACGGCGAGGACCCGCCGGCGGGCCAGGGGGACGACGGCGGCGTCGCGCTGTTCGTCGACGGGCCGAACGTCCTCCGCGACGAGTTCGACGTGGACTTGGACGACGTCCGGGAGACCGCGGAAGCGGCCGGCCGGCTCGCGGTGACGCGGCTGTACGTCGACGAACACGCGACGCCCGAACTGATGCAGGCCGCGGAGGCCCGCGGCTACGACGTCCGCGTCACGAGCGGCGACGTGGACGTGAAGCTCGCGGTGGACGCGACCGAGCTCGTCGTCGACGGCGGCGTCGACGTGCTCGCCATCGCGTCCCGCGACACGGACTTCAAGCCCGTGCTGGAGACGGCGGCGCGGCGAGGCGTGCGCACGCTCGCCATCGCGCCCGGCGAGCACGGCCGGTCGGACGCGCTCCGGAACGCCGCCGACGACGCGGTCGTCCTCGGCGAGTAGACGGACAGGTTTTCGGGCGCCGGCCGCCAACCCGCAGCCATGACCGACCTCGGGACGCCGGTACTCGACGACCACCTCCACCTCGACGCCGAGAACCGGGGCATCGACGCCGTAGAGGACTTCGTCCACCTCGGCGGGACGCACCTGCTCGTAGTGAACAAGCCCTCCTGGCACCTCGGCGTCGAACCCGACACGGGCGAGGAGTTCCGGCCCGTCTTCGAGGAGACGCTCCGGCTCGTCGAGGAGGCGAGCGAGGTGCTCCCGGGCCGGGCGTGGCCCGTGCTCGGTGTCCACCCCGGTCTGATTTCGCGGCTCGTCGACGACCGCGGCTTCTCTCCCGGGGAAGCCCGCGAGCTGATGCGCGCGGGCATCGACACCGCGGCGGAGTACGCCAGCGACGGGCGCGCGGTCGCGCTGAAGTCCGGACGCCCGCACTACGACGTCAGCGACGCCGTCTGGGAGGCCTCGAACGCCGTCATCCGGCACGCCTGCGAGCGCGCCGCCGAGACCGGGGTCGCGCTCCAGTTGCACACCGAGGCGACCGAGGACCTCACGGACGTCGCGGAGTGGGCCGAGGACGCCGGGCTACCGCCCGAGCGCGTCGTGAAACACTACGCGAGCGGCGAACTCGACGGCGTCACGAAGAGCGTGATGTGTGAGAAAGAGTACCTGGAGACCGCCGTCGAGGCCGGCGAGCCGTTCCTGATGGAGACGGACTTCGTGGACGACGCCGACCGCCCGGGCGCCGTGATGGGGCCGAAGACCGTGCCGCGGCGCGTGCGCTGGCTCCAGGAGCGGGGCCACGACGAGGCGATCCGGCGCGCGCACGTCGAGACGCCGGAGGCAGTCTACGGCATCGACACCCGCGGCACCCTCGACGGGTAACGGGATTCGGTTGCGTTCGTGTCGGCTATCCGTGCGGACGCGTGACTCGCGGCACGGTTGAAGGAAAGGCCTTTGTCTCGGGCGGCCGGCATTCGGAGTATGAGTGCCCCCGAGGAGGAGTTCTACTCCGAAGAACGCTGGCAGAACTGGCTCGACCGGCTCCGGGACGAGGACATCGACCCCGAGGACGAGGACTCCGCCCGCCTCCTGTTGAACCTCCAGGACGACGTCGCCATCGCCGTCGCGAAGATTCTGAAGGCCTACGACGGCGACGACATCGACGACGAGGAAGCCCTCGACGAGCTCACGGACATCCGCGAAGTCGTGCTCTCCGAGCCGAACTTCGAGGACGAGGACAAGCTGATGCTCGTCGACGGCGTCCAGACGAGCCTCGTCTGCGTGTTCTACAGCGCCGAGCAGTACGTCGCCGACGGCGTCGCCGACGAGGCCGACGTCACCGGCTACGTGCAGGCCGCCGCCGAGGCCGAACAGGAGGACGACCTCGACCGCGCGCTCGGTCTGAGCGCGTGCGCCGGCACGCGCGTCGTCGACGGCGAGGAACTCGACATGGGCGTCCTCGACGACGTCGAGTACGGCCTCGTCACCGAGTGGGTCAACGGTCTCGACAGCCTCCAGAGCGCGCTCTCGGACCCGGAAGTCATCGAAGACGACGACTGACGGTCGCGAGCCGGTCTGCCGCGGACTGTCCTCGGCGGCGCCCCGACAGGCGTCGCGTTTATGCCGCTGCCCCCACGAGTCCACGTAACCGTGCGTTTCAGGGACGACAACAGGGCAGTCACGGTCCAGATCGGGGCCGTGCTACTTTTCGCCACGCTGATTATCGCGCTCTCGCTGTACCAGGCGACAGTCGTCCCCTCGCAGAACGCCGACGTCGAGTACAAGCACAGCCAGACGGTCCAGAACCAGCTGACGGACGTGCGCAACGGGGTTCTCCGCTCCGCAGCGACCGGCAACGCGCAGCCGGCGTCGGTCACCCTCGGTACGCAGTACCCCTCTCGGGTCTTCCTGATGAACCCACCGCCGGCGACGGGCACGCTCAGAACTGGCAGCTACGACGACGACACGGTTCGCGTCTCGAACGTCCGAGCGACGAACAGGGAGACGCGTGACTTCCTGAACGAGGAGTGGACGGCGTCCACGAAGTACCTGGAGTACGAGCCGGACTACAGCGAGTACGACAACGCCCCGAACCTCCTCTACGAGGCGTCGGTGCTCTCGAACTTCTACCCGAACGCGGACGGCGGCACGGCGATTCCGCTCACCGACCAGCTGCTCGTGGACAACGAGACGCGGACCATCACGCTGGTTACGCTCAACGGCTCACTGAGCACGTCGCGCGCGAGCTCGGTGACCGTGACCCCGGAGACCCTGAGCGCGCCCTACCAGCGCGTGCAGGTGACGAAAGCCTCCAGTGGCCCCGTGAACGTCTCCGTGCCGACGCGGGTGTCGGCGAGCCAGCTGGAGAGCCGCACCGACCTCGGTGGCCACCCCGGCGTCGTCGACGTCGTGGACGTTCCCGACGAGAACCGCGTCGTCGTGCAGGTGAACTGGACCGACCGCTTCACGCTCCAGACCGCGCGCGTCGGCGTCGGCAGCAACACCGAGAATCCGCCGCCGCACTACCTGACGCTCGTGGAGAACCGCGGCGACCGCGTGACCGTCGAAGCGCGGGACCGCTTCAACAACGCGGAGAGTGGCGTCGGGGTGAACGTCGACGAGTCGACGGTAGCGAACCTCTTCGAGAACGAACGGCACGTCACTGACGAGAACGGGCAGGCGACGTTCGTCGTCGACGGGAACAAGCAGGGTGACGCGACACTCGCCATCCTCGACAACGCCCACGTTCGCGAGAACGTGACCGTTAGCGTCGATGCCAGCGGCGGAGGCGGCGGGGGTGGCGGTGGCGGCGGAGGTGGCGGTGGTGGTGGTGACGGAAACACGTCGGCTGAGCAGATGAGACTCGTCACCGACAGCGGGGACACGTTCTGGGGCGGGAACGCCAGAGTGTCTTTCGATGTCGAGAACACGGGAGACGACGCCGTCGACGTCACGGCGGTCACGCTGGAGAGCGTCTCGGGGTCCCAGGTTTCGGAGCTCTCCGAGACTCAGACGGGGAGTTACTCTCAGGGCCAACACGAGGTGTTCGTCGCGGCGTCGACCGACGGTGTTCTGGACATGGACGGGACGCCGTACTACGAGGACTCGGGGACGCCGTTACCGTTCGGCCAGGAGGAGCCGATGACCGAAACGGGTACGGTGAACGGCGGAACGACGGCGACAGTCTCCCTGAGCGCGTTCCGGAACAACGGTGGGAACGAGGTGGACATGCGGGGCAAGACAGTCGAGATAACCCTCCACTACGGGGACGGAACGTCGGAGACGTACACAGTCGACGTGAACTGATACTTCGACACCCGTCGAAAACCCCCATCGACAAAGCCATAAGACCGCTTCGACTACCACACGAGCATGACTAGCGTCGGCATCGACGCCATCGAAGTGCGAACGGGGCGGCTGAAACTCGACCTCGCGGAGACGTTCGCGCCCAAGCAGGGCGACGACCCCGAGAAGTACACGAAGGGACTGGGGCTGTACGCGTCGTCGTTCCCGGACGCCTACGAGGACATCGTGACGATGGGCGCGAACGCCGCCCACCGTCTGATGGAACGGAAGGGACTGGAACCCGACGACGTCGGGCGTATCGACGTCGCGACCGAGTCGTCGTTCGACAACTCGAAGCCGGTGTCGACGTACATCGCCGGGTGTCTCGAGCAGGTGTACGACGGTGACTTCCACCACGCGAACAAGGGCGAGCGGAAGTTCGCGTGCATCGCCGGCACCCAGTCGCTGGACGACGCGGTGAACTGGATTCTCGCGGGGCGGAACCGCGGCCGCGGCGCGCTCGTCGTCGCGACGGACACGGCGCTGTACGCCCGGGACTCCTCCGGGGAGGCGACGCAGGGCGCGGGCGCGGTCGCGATGTACATCACCGAGGACCCCGACCTCGTGGAGCTCTCGACCGAGCAGGGCTACGGCTCGGCGGACGAGACGGACTTCCTGAAGCCGAACCAGCAGTTCCCGAGCGTGGACGGCAAGCGCTCCGTGCAGGTCTACCTCGCGCGGATGCGCGAGGCGCTGGAGGACTTCGAGCGCGCGGCCGGCGACACCCACCCCGACGACTACGCGTTCATCCCGTTCCACACGCCGTTCCCGGGGATGGTGCGGAAGGCCGCGGTGCTGGGCTACCGGCACATGATTCGCGGAACGGACGTCGAGGACGAGCTCGCCGACGACATCGGCCGGCAGCCGCGCCGCGACGACTTCGACTCCCGCGAGGAGTTCGACGAGGCCATCCGCGGGTACGTCGACGACCTCAAGGAGACCGACGCGTACCGCGAGTGGTACGGCGAGGCCATCGACCCCACGCTGAACATCGCCAGTCAGGTCGGGAACTGGTACACGGGCTCGGTGCACATCGCGCGCGTCAGCGCGCTCAAGCACGCGGCCGAGCAGGGCCGCGACCTCGCCGGGGAGAAGCTCCTGGTGGCGTCGTACGGCTCCGGCGCCCAGGCCGAAATCCACGAGGAGACCGTCCAGCCCGGCTTCGAGGACGAGGTCGCTGCGCTGAACGTCGACGAACAGATCGAGCGCCGCTACGACCTCGACTTCTCGGAGTACGAGCAGGTCCACGACCGCCACAACCACGAGAAGAGCGTGGAACTGGAGCCGTTCACGCAGCCCGACAGCGAGTTCGTCTTCGACGGCTGGGGCCCGATGAACGAGCGCCAGTACACGTACGTCGAGTAACTCCCGCCGCCTCTCTCGCTCCGCCGCCTCTCCGTTCTCCCGCTTTTCGCCGGCCGTTAGGCGTATTCGCGGAGCGCAGCGAGCATCTCGTCGAGGTCCATCTCGGTGACCGCCAGCGAGTAGCCGTCGCGCTGGGCGAGCGCGGGCGCGTGCTCCCAGAGGTCGTCCGTGGAGAGCCCGTGGAGGAGCACGGCGTTCGGTGTGGGGTTGACGACGCGGAGCGCGACCAGCGGGCTCTCGCCGCGGGAGACGTTCGTGAACGCGAGCACGCGGCTCGTCGACTGCCCGTACAGCCGGTAGAACTCGTCGGCGCGCAGCCGCCGGATGGCCTCGATGGAGTCGATGACGGTGTGGCCGGTGACGGTGTCGTGGTCGCCGGTGACGACCTCGGTGGCGCCGACGGCGTCGTACAGTTCGCTGGCGGGGAGCGCGGTCGAGTACTCCTGGAGGTCGAGGACGACGTCGCTGTCGAAGCCCGCGGAGAGCACGCGGCCGTACTGGCGGATGTGGTCGCCGCCGCGGCGCTCGTCGATGTCCAGCAGCGCCTCGACGACGCGCGTGACGAGCGCGATGCCGGGGCTGGAGCGGCGGCCGCTCTCGTAGTCGGAGACGACAGACGACGAAACGTCGAGCTCGTCGGCGAGGTCGGTCTGGGAGACGTCGAAGTCGGTGCGCCACTTCCGGAGCGTGGCGCCGGGGTCGTCGCTGAGCGTGATGTCGCCGGCGACGCGCTCGGCGAGGTCCGCTCGTGGGTCGTCGGTCATGCCCGGGACTCCGGAGTCGCCGCCAAAAAGCCTGCCGGAGAACTTCGACACGTGCCGAAGAGAAAGACCCATCCCGGTGTGTGAGTACCACACACGCATGCCATCGTCGGTGGTCCACGTCGCGTTCGGCGCGCTCGTGGCGACGGCGCTGCTCCGGGAGTTCGACGCGAAGCTCCTCGCCGCCGTCTGCGCGTTCGCGGCGCTCCCGGACGTAGACACGTTCCTCGGGATCTGGATAGCGGGCGGCCACCGCGCCATCCTCCACACGGCGCTGCTACCGGCGGTTCTCGGGGCGTTCGTCTACTGGGACAGCCGCCGCCCTGACTCGTGGCTCTGCGAGCGGTTCGGACCGAACGGCCCGCACGTCGCGGGCGTCGGCGTCGTCGCGCTCCTGTTCGGCGGCGTCCTCCCCGACCTGATGACGAACGGCGTGAACCTCCTCTACCCCGTCCACGACCGCTTCTACACGTTCGCGGGGTCGATAGAGCTCTCCAGCACCGAGGGGCTCGTCCAGACGTTCGTGGACTTCGGCGACGAGCCCGGGGGCGGCGGCACCGTCGGCGGCACCACCGAGAACACCCACTACTACACGGGCGTCGACCTGGAGCGCGGCGAGGACCCGGAGAACGCCGAGCGCGTGTTCCCCGTCGTCTCCTCGGGGCTCCAGCTCGTCGTCGTGCTGACCGCGCTCGCGGGCGTCGCCGGCCGGTTCCGGGAGGGCAAACGCTAACGCCTGGGAGCGACGAGTCCGGGCATGGTCAGGCCGTACGCGGACGGGGACAGCGCCGAACTCTGGGAACTGAAGCGCGGCTTCGAGACGGGGCTCGGCGAGGGCACGGGTGACGAGGAGAAACGAGCGGTCTACGAGGCGAAACTGGACGACGGCTACCGCCGGGAGTGGCTGGACTGGGCAGAGCGCTGCGTCGCCGAGGACGAGCGCTGCGTGCAGGTCGCCGAAAGCGAGGACGGCCTCGCGGGGTACGTCTTCGTGCTTCCCGAGTCGCTGGCGTTCGTCTGGGACGCCGCCGTCCTGAACGAGGTCTACGTCGCGCCCGAGCACCGCGGCACGGGCGTCGCGGACGACCTGATGGACGCCGCGCTCGCCGCCGCGCGCGAGCAGTCGCTACCGCTCGACCGGATGGTACTCGACGTCGATCGGGGGAACGAGCGAGCGCAGGCGTTCTACGAGCGGTACGGCTTCGAGCACTGGGGCGAGATGGTCGCCCGGGACCTCTAGGTGGCGGTGACGCTGCCGAGCACGCCGCCGACCGCGCCGAAGACGGCGGGGTAGACGACGCCCGCGAGCAGCACGCCGGGGACGTACTCGGGGTGGATGGCGCTCCCGCCCGCGGTGTACTCGAAGACGAACAGGCCGACGACGGCGAGGACGACGTAGCCGGCAGCGACGGCCGCGCCGCGTTTCGCGCCCGTCGACGGGTCGTCGGCGTTCGCGTACCGCGCGAGCACGAACCCGGCGAGCACGAGCACGACGGCTGGAACGAGGTACAGCAGCATCGCCGCGCTCCCGTCCGCGATTAGGTTCCGGGACGCCTGTCCCTCCCCGAGCGCCGGGTACGTGAAGGCGACGCCGTGGGCGTTGTAGAACAGCCAGCCGACGGCCTGCCAGGCGGGGATCGGGTCGCCGCCGAGGAACTCCACGATGGCGTTGTACGATTCGAGGCGCTCCTGGACGGACGACGCCTGCCAGAGGTACGTGACGAGGTAGCCGACGACGTACGAGAGAGCGCCGGCGGCGGCGCCGACGCCGAGCGTCTTCCCGAGAGAGCCGGTGGCGGTTCGCTGTGACATGGTTGTACACCTCCGCCCGCGGCAAAAAGCCTTTGTGGCAGCTGAATCGCGAAAAATCGCGACACACGTTGTCAGGAGACGGGGTGCGGGCGCCGGTCAGCGGTCCGCCTCCATCCGACCGGTCACGCTGTCGGGCGACAGCCGGTAGAACCCGAAATTCACCTCGCGGGGCGACCGCTCGAAGATGTCCACGAGTGGGATGTCCACCCGCTGGAGCGCGTCGAGGGCCGTCGTGGAGATGGCTTCGTCGTCGGTCGCTTCGAGGGGACCACGCGCGACGACGCTGCGCCAGCCGTCTCCGGTCTCGCCGTGGACGACGAACGTCACCGGGCCCGCCGTCGGGTCGGGCTTCTCCGTGTGCGCGCCGTACGCCAGCCGGAAGAAGAAGTGGCCGGTCTCGGCGTCGTAGCCGTACGAGACGGGGATCGAGTGCGGCGCGTCGCCGTCCTCGGTGGGGAACGAGAGCACGCCCGTGCCGCCGGTGCCGAGGAACGCGTCGCGGTCGGCGTCGTCGAGGTGAACCGCCCGAGGGTCTTCCATGCCGCCTCCTACCACGGCCGACAGGAAAACTGTGCAGGGTGGTTCTGGGGCCCGTTAGTCTGCTCCCGGCGCTCAGCGTTCGTCCGTCTGCCGCTCGCCGTCTTCGCTGGCCGTCCACTGTAGCGTGACCTTCGACGTCCGCTCGCCGTCGTCCGACGTCGTCTGTTCGACAACCACGACGTCACTGTCGGGCGACTGCCGCTCGTACGCGCCGTCCGTCCGAGATTCCATCTTGCGGTGGTACCCCGTGAGGTCCTCGCGGAGGTCGTTCAGGTAGGCGGCGAGTCGGTCGGTGCTCATCGCGCCGTCGTGTCTGGTCTCGTACCCCGTGGCTCCCGCCCCGATGCCGCCGGGAACCCCGGAGGAGTGGTCGCCGGCGACGGCGTTGATGACGGCGCCGAGCAACAGCACGAGCGCCGAGAAGTAGAGGTACGTGATGACGACGACGACGCCGCCGAAGAAACTCCCCGACCCGGGGTCGCTGAACGCCAGGTACACCTGGAACAGCGCCTGGAACGCCGCCCAGCCGACCGCCGCGAACACGACCCCCGGCAGCACGTCTCGGACGCCGACCTCGGTGTCCGGGAAGACGTAGAACATCGGGAGGAACGCGAGGGCCAGCCCGGCGACCAGCACCAGCGGCGTCAGCAGCCCGAGGTAGGGGACCGCGTCCGAGAACGCCGCGAACGCGGCGCTCGCGCCGACGGTCGCGACGATGGCGACGACGAGCGCGACGAGCACGACGACGGCGTCCCTCAGCTTGTCCGTGAAGTCGTTGCTCCCGGCCGTCTCGTAGATCTCCGAGAACGCGACGTCGAGCCCGCGGAAGATCTTCAGCGTCCCCCACACCACCACGATGAGCCCGACGACCGACGCACCGCGGCCCGCTCCCTCGCCCGCGAACAGCTGCCGGACGACCTCCGCAATCGGTCCCGGGAGCCAGGTTCCCGCCGCCTCGATGATGCGGTCCTCCAGCCCGCCGCCGATGGTGGTGAGCACCAGGAAGACGAGGACGAGCAGCGGGACCAGTGAGACGAACGCGTTGTACGCCAGCCCCGCGGCCATGAACGTGACGTTCTTCTCGGAGAACTCCGCGAACACGCGCTTGCCGAATCCGGTCACGCTGGAGCGTCGGGACACAGTACACCTTCGGAACGCAACTGGAAAGTCGACACGGCGGTTCGCTGTTCGCTCTGTTCGTAGTTCCGTCGTGCTCGCCCACGCGGCTCACGGCTCCCTGCGATCGCCGTTCGCCGTTCCGTGCTCTCCCTACGGTCGAGCACGCGCTCCGCAACCACTAAACGCGACTCGCGCTTTCCTCCGGTAATGACCGATTGGACGGAGAAGTATCGTCCGTCGTCGCTGTCGGAGGTCCGCGGGAACAACAAGGCCCGGGACGCGCTCCGAGAGTGGGCGGACACCTGGGAGGACCACGGGGAGGCCGTCATCCTCCACGGGAGCCCCGGCGTCGGGAAGACGTCGGCGGCGCACGCGCTCGCGGCGGACGAGGGGTGGGACGTCGTGGAGCTGAACGCGTCCGACCAGCGCACCGCCGACGTCGTCGAGCGCGTCGCCGGCGAGGCCGCGAAGTCGGGGACGCTGTCGGGCGGCACCGGGGGTCGCAAGCTCGTGGTGATGGACGAGGCGGACAACCTCCACGGGAACGTCGACCGCGGCGGTTCCGCGGCCATCACCCGCCTCGTGAAGGACTCCACGCAGCCCATCGTGCTCATCGCGAACGAGTTCTACGACATGAGCAACACGCTCCGGAACGCCTGCCGGGACATCGAGTTCCGGGATGTCTCGAAACGCTCCATCGTGCCCGTGCTGCGGGATATCTGCCGCCGGGAGGGCATCGAGTACGACGATGAGGCCCTGGAGGCCATCGCCGAGCAGAACTCCGGAGACCTGCGCTCTGCTGTCAACGACCTGCAGGCGCTCGCGGAGACCGCCGAGACGCTCACCGCCGACGACGTGGTGATGGGCGAGCGCGACCGCACGGAGGGGGTCTTCGACTTCCTCGACGACCTCATCAAGAACCTCGGCGCGCAGGACGCCCTGGAGGCCGCCTACGACGTCGACGAGACGCCGGACGACCTCATCAACTGGGTGGAGGACAACGTCCCGAAGGACTACTACGGGGACGAGCTCGCGGACGCCTACGAGTTCCTCTCGAACGCGGACGTCTGGCTGGGCCGCGTGCGCGCGACCCAGAACTACTCGTACTGGCGGTACGCGACGGACAACATCGCGGCGGGCGTGGCCGCCTCGCGCCAGCACGACCACGGCGGCTGGACGCGGTACGGGCCGCCGTCGTACTGGCGGAAGCTCGGGTCCTCGCGGGCGACCCGGGAGAAGCGGGACTACGTCGCGCGGAAGGTCGCGGAGGTCAGCGGCACCAGTATGGCGACGGCGCGCCGGAAGGTCGTGCCGTTCCTCGCGACGATGACCCACCACTGCAAGAACCGCGAGCTGACGGTGGCGATGACGGCGGCCTACGACCTCGACACCGAACACGTCTCGTTCGTCACGGGCTCCGGGGAGACGACGAACAAGGTCCAGTCGATCGTCGAGGACGCCGAACAGCTCCGCGAGGACCGGGCGGTCGAGCACTCCGGCGGCGCCTTCGAGGGCGAGACGACGCTCGGCGACGCCGACGTCGGGGACGAGGAGACGGACGACGCGGAGGAGCAGACGGAAAACGACGGCAGCAGTGAGGCGGAGAGCGCGGACGACCAGGCGGGCCTGGACGACTTCTTCTGACTACTCCGCGGAGGCGCGGCCGCCCGCTGAGCCGCCGACGCCCGGAATCGCGACCTGCTTGCGGACCCACTCCATCGTGGTCGTCGCGGAGAGCACGAGCAGGACGTACAACACCGCCGCGAGCAGGAACAGGTCGAGGAACGCGTAGTTGTCGTAGGCGGCGGCCTCCGCGGCGTGGTAGAGCTCGCGCACCGTGATGAACGACGCCAGCGAGGAGTACTTCACGAGGTAGACGAGCTCGTTGGTCCACGATGGAATCGCGAACCGGAGCGCCTGCGGCAGCACGACGTGCCGGATGCCTTCCAGTTGGGAGAGCCCGACTGCGCGCGCCGCTGTGAGCTGGCCGGGGTCGACGCCCTCGATGGACCCCCGGATGTACTCCGCCTGGTAGGCGGCGCTGTTGATGGTGAACCCGACGATGGCGACCCACACCGCCTGCGCGGGGACGACGCCGCTGCCGACGAACGGCACGGCCGCGAACCACCGCGAGAGCGGGAGCGCGTAGTACAGCACGAACAGCTGCGCGAGCAGCGGCGTCCCGCGGATGAGCTCGATGACGCCGAGCGCGACCCAGTGGGTGACGCGGCCGTAGACGCGGGCGGCCGCCAGCGGTACCGCGAGCACGAGCCCGAAGACGATGCCGAGCGTCGTGAGCACGACGGTGAGCCACATGCCCGCGGCGAGGTCCGGGAGGTACGTCATCGCGAACGCGACCGAGTCGAGCAGGTCCGCGACCCAGCCGACGGGAATCCCGACGACGCCGAGTGCGGCCGCGGTGTCGGAGAGCGCGACGCCCGCGGCCGCGATGGGCTGCGGGTCGACGAACGGCTGTCCGCGGGCGACGAGCACGCCGCCGAACCAGTCGTTGAGCAGGCGCGCGGCGAACCACGCCCAGAACACCGCGAGCACGGCGTCCCGGACGACGCGCTGCGTGCTCCGGGTCATTGGCCGCCGTGGAGCTGTGTGAGGCGGCTGAGGAACGCCGCCGTGCGGTCCTGCTCGGGGTTCTCGAAGAGCTGTTCGGGCGACCCTTGCTCGACGAGGCGGCCGTCCTCGAGGAACAACACGTCGGTCGCCGCCTGCTTCGCGAACCCCATCTCGTGGGTGACCACGAGCATCGTCATCCCCTCCTCGGCGAGCTCGCGCATCACTTCGAGGACTTCGCCGATGAGCTCGGGGTCGAGCGCGGACGTCGGCTCGTCGAACAGCATCAGCTTCGGGTCCATCGCGAGCGCGCGAGCGATGCCGACGCGCTGCTTCTGGCCGCCGGAGAGCTCGGCGGGGTAGGAGTTCGCCTGCTCGCGGAGCCCGACCTGTTCGAGCTGCCAAGCGGCCTTCTCGGTGGCCTCCCGCTCGCCCATGTCGCGGACGCGCTTGAGCCCGAGCGTGACGTTCTCGAGGGCGGTGAGGTGCGCGAACAGGTTGAAGTCCTGGAACACCATGCCGACCTGCCGCCGGAGGTCGTTGACGTCCACGTCGTAGATGGACTCGCCGTCGAGGCTGATGTCGCCGTCGTCGATGTCCGTGAGCCGGTTGATGCAGCGCAGCATCGTCGACTTCCCGGAGCCCGACGGCCCGACGAGCACTTTCACGTCCTGGCGGTCCATCTCGAAGGAGATGCCCTCGAGTACCTTCTCCTCACCGTAGCTCTGGTGGACGTCGTCGACGTCGAGTAGTGTGTCCGTCATTGGTTACCTCCGGGAATCGCGACGTAGTCGTGGAGCCGCTCGATGCCGCGGTTGACGCTGAACGTCAACACGAAGTAGATCAGCGACGCCGCGAGGAACACTTCGAGCGCGGCGGTCGTCTGGATGGAGAACAGGTCGTAGCTGCGCTTCAACAGCTCCGCGACGCCGATGGCGTACGCGATGCTGGTGTCCTTGAGGACGATGGTGAACTCGTTCTGGAACCCGGGCACGGAGCGCCGCAGCGCCTGCGGCAACACGACGTGGCGGATGGCGTCGAGCTTCGAGAGCCCGACCGCGCGCGCGGCCTCCATCTGGCCGCCCTCGACGCTCTCGATGGCGCCGCGGAAGATCTGGCTCTGGTAGGCCGCCGACCGCACGCCGAGCGCGAGCGTCGCCGCGAGGAACGCGGGGGAGACGCCGCCCGCGAAGTACGTCAGCGAGATGATGACGAGAATCGGCGTGCCGCGGACGACGACGCCCAGCGGGCGCACGACGCCCTTCGAGTACTTGCCGCCGTAGGCCTCGACGACGCCCGCCGGCAGGCCGAGCAGGAACCCGAGCACCATGCTGAAGAACGTCAGCTGGACGGCCAGTATCGTCCCGTCGACGAAGAACTGCCGCTGGCGCCAGACGAACGCCCAGTCGCCGGGTTCGGCCTGCAGTACGAGTTGCGTCGGGTCCATTGGCGTTATTCGCTGCCGACGTCGTACTCCTCGACGAGGTCCTGGTAGGTGCCGCTGTCCCGGACGGCCGAGATACCGTCGTTGAGCGCGCTCTGGAGGTCGCTCGCGCCCTCGCGGACGCCGAACCCGTACTGTTCGCTGGTCTCGATAGTGAACGCGTAGACGACGTCGCGGTCCTCGACGAACGTGTTCGCGACGGGCGTGTCGACGATGACGGCGTCGATGTTGCCGTTCGTCAGGTCTTCGACGGCGAGCACGTAGTTCTCGTAGGTGGTCGCCTGCGAGGAGCTGATAGTGCCGTCGTCGACGAGGGCGTCCATCTGGGCCTTGCCGGTGGTGCCGGACTGGGCGCCGACCGGGCGGTCGGCGAGGTCGTCGGTGCTCTCGGGCTGGAAGTCGCCGCCCTCGCGGACGAGCACCGCCTGGTTGGCGTCGTAGTAGGGGTCCGTGAAGTCGATGTTCTGGTCGCGCTCGTCGTTGATGGTCATCGCGGCGGCGATGACGTCGATGTTGTCGTTCTGGAGCGCGGTGGTGAGCTGGGTGAACTCGAGGTCCTCCCACTCGCCGAGCTCGTAGTCGGTCTCCTCGACGACGGCCGAGAGGAGGTCGACGTCGAAGCCGACGAGTTCGTTGTCCTCGTTGACGTACTCGAACGGCGGGAACCCGGACGCAGTGCCGGGGGTGAGAGTATTCGAGTCGTCCCCGCCGCCGCCGGTGAGCTGCGAGCAGCCAGCGACTGACAGTGCGACGCCGGTACCGCCGACGCTCTTCAGGAACGTCCGCCGGTTCAGGTCAGACATACCACGCCCGTTCGGGTTGAATCCCTTAAAGACAATCGAACCGGTGCGAGCACATCCGCTCTACGACGCGGCGGCGACCGACCGGTTCGGGGTCGAGCGCGCGGCGACGAGGAACAGCGCGGCGACGACCGCGGTGAGCACGTAGTACGTGAGCTGGACGGTCGGGGAGAACTGCACGACGCCAGTACCGATGAGAATCTGGACGGTGACGACGACGCCGGTCGCGAGCATCGCTTGCGACACGCGTCGGTCGCCGTGGCGGCGCGCCCACACGAACGCGGCGACGGCGGCGGTGAACACGAGCAGTTCGAGCGCGTGGTGGATCAGCTGGACGCGAGTGCCGTACACCGCGAAGACGGTGTTCCGCGAGAACACGAGCGCGACCGGGAGCACCGCGAGGCCGCCGATTGCAGCGGTGCGGACGCGACCGAGGCCGACGCCCGCGAGCTCGCGCATCCGGAGCGTGGTATAGAGCAGCGTCGCGAAGATGGCGAGCGCGGCGAGGTGGTGGACGGCCTGCGTGATGGGCATGTACCCCCACGGGACGAGCCCGCTGAACGTCACGGTGGTGCCGCCGAGAATCACCTGCAGCGGCAGGAGGACGACGGCGAGCACGCCGCCGGCTTTCACGTCCCGGGCGTCGAAGCCGCGCCACGCGACGGCGCCGGTGCCGAGGATGAAGAAGCCGACGACCATCGCGAATCCGCGGTGGAACTGCTCGACGAAGTCGTGAACCTGGAGGCCGAGCGGGAGCAGTTGGCCGTTGCAGTCGGGCCACTGGAGGCCGCAGGTCGCGCCCGACCCGGAGACGGCGGTGTACTCGCCGACGAGGATGAGCGCGAACGTCAACACGGTGGTCACGGCCGCGAGCTGGTACGAGCGGCGGTCCATAGGCGAGTCTTTTCGCGGTCGGTACGTATGCGTGTCGTATTCAGCGCGGTTCGGAGCGAGCGAGAACCGCGTTTGGTGCGAACGGCGACCGGAGGGAGCCGTGAGCAGCGTGGCGCGCGGCGTGGCGGACCAACGCCGTCCCGAGGAGCAGCGCCGAACTCTCTCCCGCCGGCCGGATTTCCGTCGAACGAACACCGCTTCCTTCGACGACCGACGAAGCAACGTTCGACGCGTTGGGATAGGTTTTTGCCGGTCGGCGCGGCAGGGAACAACATGGGATTAGACGAGGACTCACTGGACTACCACGCCAGCGACCCGCCCGGGAAGATCGAGATTTCGACGACGAAACCGACGAACACCCAGCGGGACCTCTCGCTGGCGTACTCGCCGGGCGTCGCGGCGCCGTGCCGACACATCGACGCCAACCCCGAGGACGCGTTCAAGTACACCGCGAAGGGGAACATGGTCGGCGTCGTCTCGAACGGCTCCGCCGTGCTCGGACTCGGTGACATCGGCGCGCAGGCCTCCAAACCTGTCATGGAGGGGAAGGGCGTGCTGTTCAAGCGGTTCGCGGACATCGACGTCTTCGACATCGAGCTCGACCAGGAGAGCGCTGACGACATCATCGAGTCCGTCGCGGCGATGGAGCCGACGTTCGGCGGCATCAACCTCGAGGACATCAAGGCGCCGGAGTGCTTCGAAATCGAGGAGCGGCTCCGCGAGGAGATGGACATCCCGGTGTTCCACGACGACCAGCACGGCACCGCCATCATCTCCGGCGCGGCGCTGCTGAACGCAGCGGAGATCGCGGGCAAGGACCTCGAAGACCTCGAAGTCGTCTTCTCCGGCGCGGGCGCGTCGGCCATCGCGTCCGCGAAGTTCTACGTCTCGCTGGGCGTCCGGCGCGAGAACATCACGATGTGTGACTCCTCGGGCATCATCACCGAGGACCGCGACGTCAACGAGTTCAAGCGCGAGTTCGCCAGCCCCGGCGACGGCGGCGACCTCGCGGACGCGATGGACGGCGCGGACGTCTTCGTCGGGCTCTCGGTCGGCGGCATCGTCAGCGAGGAGATGGTCCAGTCGATGGCCGACAACCCCATCGTGTTCGCGATGGCGAACCCCGACCCGGAAATCGGCTACGAGGCGGCCAAGAACGCCCGCGACGACACCGTCATCATGGCGACCGGGCGCTCGGACTACCCGAACCAGGTGAACAACGTCCTCGGGTTCCCGTTCATCTTCCGGGGCGCGCTCGACGTGCGCGCGACGGACATCAACGAGGACATGAAGGTCGCGGCGGCGCGCGCGCTCGCCGACCTCGCGAAACAGGACGTCCCGGACGCCGTCGTGAAGGCGTACGGCGACCAGCCGCTGCAGTTCGGCCCCGAGTACATCATCCCGAAGCCCCTCGACCCGCGGGTCCTCTTCGAGGTCGCGCCGACGGTCGCGGAGGCCGCCGTCGAGTCCGGGGTCGCGCGCACCGAGCTCGACCGCGAGGCGTACCGCGAGGAGCTCGAAGCGCGCCTCGGGAAGAGCCGCGAGATGATGCGCATCGTCCTGAACAAGGCCAAGAGCGACCCGAAGCGCGTCGCGCTCGGCGAGGGCGACGACGAGAAGATGATCCGCGCGGCCTACCAGATGGCCGAGGAGGGAATCGCGGAGCCCGTGCTCATCGGTGACCGCGACACCATCGACGGCGTCGTCTCCGGGCTCGGCCTGGAGTTCGACCCGGAGGTCGTCGACCCGGACGAGGGCGACCACGAGGAGTACGCCGAGCGCCTCTACGAGCTCCGCCAGCGCAAGGGCATCACGCGCAGCGAGGCGGAGTCGCTCGTGAAGCGCGACCCGAACTTCCTCGGGTCGACGATGGTCGAAGCCGGCGACGCGGACGCGTTCCTCACCGGGCTCACCCACCACTACCCGAGCGCGCTGAAGCCGCCACTGCAGGTCGTCGGCACCGCGCCCGACGCCGACTACGTGGCCGGCGTCTACATGCTGACGTTCAAGAACCGCGTCATCTTCTGCGCGGACACCACGGTCAACCAGGACCCCGACGCGGACGTGCTCGCGGAGGTCGCCCAGCACACCGCGGACCTCGCGCGCCGGTTCAACGTCGAGCCGCGCGTCGCGATGCTGTCGTACTCGAACTTCGGCAGCGTCGACAACGAGGGCACGCGCAAGCCCCGGGAGGCCGCCGAGCTCCTGCGTGACAACGACGACGTGGCGTTCCCGGTGGACGGCGAGATGCAGGCCGACACCGCCGTCGTCGAGGACATCCTCGAAGGGACCTACGAGTTCAGCGACCTCGACGACCCCGCGAACGTGCTCCTCTTCCCGAACCTCGAAGCCGGGAACATCGGCTACAAGCTCCTCCAGCGCCTCGGCGGCGCGGACGCCATCGGTCCGATGCTGGTCGGCATGGGCGAGCCCGTCCACGTCCTCCAGCGCGGCGACGAGGTCAAGGACATCGTGAACCTCGCGGCCGTGGCGGTCGTCGACGCGCAGCAGGAAGACTAGCGTACTCGGCGGAGCGGAGCGACGCCGAGTTTCACCGAGTGCGAGCGGAGTGAGCACTCGGGCGCCGAACCCCACCGGAGGTGGGGTGACGGCGCTTTTTCCCCAAGTTTTGCCGAGTGGGGCGCGCGGAGCGCGCCCCACGTGGCCCGAGAGACGCCTGCGGCGTCTCTCGTCACCGGGCGAATCGAAGATTCGCGAAGGCGGCGAACGCACAGCGTTCGCCTGCTCTCGAAAGAGCGCTACGCGCTCCTTCGGCGACCGCGCAAAAAGTGGGTTTCAGTCGCTGGCGCGACGGTCGCTGCGCGACGGCGGCGGCACCTGCGCGTCGCCGGTGTCGCGCTCGGGGAGCAGGCAGCGCGCGGGCTCGTCGTTGACGTGGACGTACTGCTCGGGCTCGTTCGCGAGCGGGTGCGCGGGGTTCGTCTTGCTGTCCAGTTGGGCGGCCCGCACCTCCTCGAAGCCGACGACGCGAGCGCGGATGCCGCGCCAGTGGTGGTCGGCGGTCGCCGGCGGCGAGAACTCCGTGATGGGGCGGTAATCGTGGGCGCGCGCGGCGAGCGCGGCGGTGTTGACGTCGCCCGCGAGGTCGTTGTGGTCGACGAGCACGCCCACGCGGGCGTCCCGGGGCGCGCGCGCCGCGAGCACGTCCAGTCCGAGGTGGAGCGCGCGGTACTCGGCGACGTTGTTGTTCGGGGCTTCGTCCGGCACCGCGAGGCGGGCGACCCGCTCGCCGGTCCGGGTCTCGACGATGACGCCGAGGCCGCTGCCGTCGCTGGAGTACGAGCCGTCGGTCGCGACGTAGAAGTCTCGCCGGTGGGACTGCGGGGGGTGTGCGATGTGCGGCGTCGGCGCGTCGTCGAAGAGGTCTCGGAGGCTCGACCGGCCCACGATGGCCATACGCACCGTACAGGCGGTGGGAACTTAAGCGGTCCGCCGGTCCGTCAGCCCCTCGGCTTCCTCGACGAGGTCCTCGTAGAGGGCTTCGGCCTGCTCGTCGTCGTAGTCGGTGTGGTACTCCTTCGGGACGCCGCGCTTCGCGAGGTTGACGTGGCGGTCCGGCGTCACGCCGTGCTGCTCTAAGCTCTTCCGGGCGCACTCCAGCGGGCAGCCGTCGACGACGAGCATCGGGCGGCCCGAGGTGGCGGTGTCGACGAGCGGGCCGACGTCGCCGCCGACGCCCGCGATGCAGGACATCTCCGCGACCCGCTCGCGGTCGAGGCGGACCGCGAGGTCGTTGGCCATCTGCGCGGCGCTCGAACAGCCCGAACACGAGTAGACGAGCGGCAGGTCGTCGTAGCTCTCTGTCATCGACGGCTCGTTTCCCGGCCGCCAGCGAAAGGGTTGTCCCGAACGTCTCCGGGGCGGTCGCATCCAAAACGATACGTGGCGGGCCCGCGAGGTGTCGCGTATGCAGGCACGCGACCTGATGACAGCGGACGTCGAGACCGTCCACGAGGACGACGAGATCAGCGACGTCCTCCGATTACTGGCCAGCCGCGAGTTCACCGGTTTCCCCGTGGTGGACGACGACGACCGCCTCGTCGGCGTGGTCACCCAGCGGGACTTCGTGGAACTGTTCGAGCCACAGGACCGCACCGTCTGGATCCCCATCGGGCTGCCGCCGTTCCTGGAGACGCTGGACTACGGCATCGACCTCTCGTGGGGCGAACTGGAGACGGAACTCGATCTCGCGCAGAACGCCGGCAAGCCGGTCAAGACCATCATGACCGAGAACGTCCTCACGGTCGAGCCGGACGCCAGCGTCGACGACGTGCTCGCCATCCTCGCGGCCGACGAGCGCGACGTCAACCGCGTGCCCGTCGTCGAGGACGACGTCGTCGTCGGCATCGTCACCCGGCAGGACGTCCTGCGCGCGCTCCACGACGAGCGCACCGAGTAGCCGTCGCGGCAAAACGGCACCGGGTCCGAAAGCGTAAACGTACCCCCGGACGGAGATTCGACGTGACCAACTACCGGAACGCCCTCCTGTTTCTCGCGCTCGCGGCGGTCTGGGGGTCGGCGTTCGTCGCCATCAAGGCCGGCCTCGACGCGGGCTTCGAGCCCGTGCTGTTCGCGGCCGTCCGCTACGACGTCGCGGGCGTGCTGATGCTCGCGTATGCGGCGTACGCCGCCGACGACTGGCTGCCGCGCTCGCGGGCCGACTGGACCGTCGTCGCCGTCGCCGCCGTCTTCCTCATCGCGGCCTACCACGCGTTCCTGTTCGTCGGCGAACAGCAGACGACGAGCGCCGTCGCCGCCGTCGTCGTCAGCCTCAGCCCCGTGCTCACGACGGGGTACGCGCGGGCGCTGCTCCCCTCGGAGCGGCTCTCGGTCGCCGGTCTCGCGGGGCTCGCGCTCGGGCTCGTCGGCGTCGTCGTCCTCTCGAACCCCGACCCGTCGAACCTCCTCGGCGGGAACACGGTCGGCGTCCTGCTCGTGTTCGCGGCGTCGATGTGCTTCGCGCTCGGGAGCGTGCTCACGCAGCGCGTCGACGACGACCTCGACGTGGAGACGATGGAGGCGTGGGCGATGGTACTCGGCGCGCTCCTGATGCACGTCGTCAGCCTCGCGCGCGGCGAGACGCAGACGATTCCCCGGAACGCGGACGCGCTGTTCGCCATCGCGTACCTCTCGCTGGCCGCCAGCGCCGCCGGGTTCCTCGTCTACTTCGAGCTCCTGGAGCGGCTCGGCCCCATCGAGATCAACCTCGTGAGCTACGTCGCGCCGGTCTTCGCGGCCGTCGTCGGGCTGCTCGTGCTCGCGGAGCCGATCACGTCGAACACGGTCGCGGGCTTCGTCGTCATCTTCGCGGGCTTTTGCCTGCTGAAGCGGCGCGCGCTCGCCGACGAACTGCGGAAAGTGCGGGGCGTCTGGGCGTAGCTACTTCGCGGCGGCGATGCGGTCGAACTGCTCGCGGGTCAGCGAGAGGTCCGCGGCCGCGAGGTTCTCGCGGAGCTGGTCGGGCGTGCGGGCGCCCGTGATCGGCGCGACCACCTGGTCGTGGGCGAGCAGCCACGCCAGCGACACCTGCGCCGGCGTCGCGTCGACCTCCGCGGCGACCGCCTCGACCTCTTCGAGCGCGTCGAAGTTCTCGGGCGTGAGGTAGGAGTCGACGAACTGCTGGTCGGTCGCCCCCCGGGTGCCCTCAGGGGGCGTCTCCCCTCGCGTGTACTTCCCCGTGAGGAAGCCGCCCGCGAGCGGCGACCACGGCACGACGCCGACGCCGTAGTCCCGGCACATGTCGAGGTAGTTCCCCTCGATTTCCCGGTTGACGGCGTTGTACCGCGGCTGGGCGACGGTGAACGGCTCGTAGCCCTCGCGGCGCGCGATCTCGTTGGCCTTCGCGACCTTCCACGCGTTCGGCTCGAACGTGGACGCGCCGAGGTAGTGGACCTTCCCGTCGCCGACGAACTCGTCGAGCGTGCGCATGAACTCGCGGGCGGGCGTCTCGTCGTCCCAGCGGTGGACGTAGAGGACGTCGACGTAATCCGTGCCGAGGCGGTCGAGAATCGCGTCGACGTTGTTCCGGAGGTGCTTGCGGTTGAGGCCGCGGCCGTTCGGGCCCTCCCGGGTCGGCCAGTAGATCTTGGAGGCGACGACGTACTCCTCGCGGTCGCGGCCGGCGAGCCACTCGCCGATGTACTGCTCGGCGCGGCCGCTGCCGTACATGTCTGCCGTGTCGATGAAGCGCCCGCCGGCGTCGGCGTACGCGTCGAGGAGGTCGTGCGCCCGGTCGCGGCCGACTTCGACCTCGCCGGCGTCGTTCTCGCGGCCGAACCGCCACGTACCGAACGCGACTTCGGAGACGCGGAGACCAGTGCGTCCGAGGGGGACAGCGTCGAGACCCATGCGGGGACCGAGTGGGGCGGCGCTGTTAAGCGGCGCGTCTTCGCTTCGCTACCGGGTGTTGTGGCGGTGCCCGAGCACGAGCGCCACGACGTGGAGGGCGACCATGGCGCCGAGCGCGAGCTGCTGGGAGGACGTGTCCGGGCCGGCCATCAGCAGGGGCGTGTAGAGGAACGGGAGCGCGACGGCAGCCCAGAAGCCGGCGACTTCGAAGGGCTTGAGCAGCGTCGCGGACGCGGGGGTGTTCACGGCGTCCGATGCGACCTCGGTCAGCGCGGAGCGGGAGGGAACAGACATTGGGTCTCACCTCGTCTACTCCACCGTACATCTGCCACCCCCATATAGGGGGTCGACCGTTGGCTGGAATTCAGTTCGTTTCACCCGACTGTTCCTCCGGTTCCGGACGTTTTACGACTCTACCAGACGCGGTTAGAAAGTTTATACTGTATTTTGCGTCCGTCTTGCTGTTCGGATAGTTCCACCGAATAGCACCGGTTCCGGCGGGGTGTCTCGCGGCGGGTTAGCAGCCGGCGAACCGTCGGGCGACCGAGCGGGGCCGACGAACGTTGAACAGTTCGCCGCCGGATAACAAACGGCGTGTACCGAGCGGGCCACGCCGGCCCCGCGCTGCTCGCGTACGTGTCGTTCGTCGTCGGTCTCGCCGCGACTGCCGCCAGCCTCTCAGTCGGTGCGTGGCTAGAGGCGTCGTTCGCGTGAACAGTAGTGGCTGTGTTTCTCGGGTGGCTTACAGCTTCGCTTCCACCCATTCGCGAGCGGCTTCGAGGCTGTCGGGCATCTCCGTCGGGTCAAGCACGTAACACTCGCAGAACGGCTCACCGTGGTAGTACCGGGAGAGCTTGTCCGAGATAACCTCCCGAGTGGGGTTCGTCTCCACTTCGACGGCGAACGGCGGCTCGTCGAGGCCGTACGCGACCACGTCGATTTCCCCGACGCCGTCCTTCACGACCTCCGTGTCGACGCGGTACCCCCTGCCCCGGAGAACCTTCGCGACCAGCGCCTTCGCCACGAGGTGCGCGTCCGTCTCGCTCCCGGAGTTGAACGCGACGGCGTCCCGCTTCTCGACACGCCAGCCGGCGTCCTGCAGGGCCTTCCGGCCGGCATACTCGTCGTGGTGGCGCTTGTTGTTCACGAGCGGCCTCCGCACGGCTGGCGTCGAACGTCGAGGATGTCGCGCATCTGAATACGTCCCGGAGTCGCCGCACGTGCTTACGTCCGCCGCCTAGATGTTGGTGGACGCATAGAGCCGCGGCAGGTGCGTTTGGGCGAGGAATTGCCGAATCAGATTCACGATGGTCGATACGGTTATCGTGCTGAACGAAGAAGCATGCTAGACAATGTTTCGCTATAAGTCCTACGATAGCCTCGGAGACCTCGACAGGCGCCGGCGGAAAGCCGTCGAGGGTCTCATGTTCGACGACGAAGAGTTCCAGTACGCCGTCGACGTCAAAGAAGGACGAGTACGTACCACAACTAATCAGAAACTCGTCCTCACGGACTCACGAATTATCGCCGTCAAAAAAGCGCTCGTCGGTCTTGACAGCGAGGATTACTCCCTTGGGGAGGTAGCTAGCGTCAAGTTCGAATCTGGGCTTCGTACTGCAAAAATCACTCTCCAAGGATCGGGAATTGATGATGAATACCCCGTCTCAAAATCGATGGGCCGGAAATTCGTGAATTTGGCTCGCGAACAGATGCAGAAGTGATGGCTTGCAACTATTTGTCTCAGATAGTATCGCCAGAAGGACTAGGATGTACACATAGCGGTCACTCAGTAACGGGAGCGGCGTTGAGAGAAGTGCCCGGGGAGGGTTTTGAACCCTCGATCTCCGCATGTCCCAGGTTCGAGGCTCGGCGGGCCTCGCGGACATGCTGAGCATCCACGTGGCGAGTGGGATGCCGCACCGAAGCTCGGAACCCTATGAGTGCGGCGCTATGACCAGCTAAGCCACCCGGGCTCGATTCCGGCTAGGGGGAGGTCGCTCTTGAAGGTTCTCATCTCGGTCGGCGTACCCGCCGGGTTTAAGCCGAGGCGGCGGCATCGAACGTGCATGAACGTACCTGCGCTCGTCCAGTCCTCGCTCGGGGACGAGGACGTGGCCGCGCACGTGCCGCTGAAGGGGGAGGACGCGGTGTTCGTCACGCCGACGCGGACGCTCGTCTACACGGCCGACGGCCTGCTGAGTGACGAGAACGTCGAGGAGTACCCCCACGACGTCGAGGGCATCGGCGTCAGCGAGGGACGACGGAAGGCGAAGGTCACGCTCGACTACGGGCTCGACGGCGAAGAGTCGTTCTCGGTACCGTCGGGGAAAGTTGACGACGTCCTCCACCCGATTATCGCGGGCGTGCTGAACGCCGCGGACGTCACCCAGCCGGGGGAGACGGTCAAACGCACGTACCGATTCAGCGAGCTCACGCTCGTCGTCACCAGCGACCGCGTCGTCAAGCACGTCGGCGAGGCCGTCTGGGGGCCGGAGTACGAGGAGATCGGCTACGACTCCGTGACCGGCATCGGCGTCGAGGACGGCAACGTCTCCAGCCAGCTCGTCCTCGAGACCTCGGGCCGCACCCAGCGCATCAAGGCGCCGAACGAGCAGTTCCGCGACGTCCGCGAGACCGTCGAGGACGCCGTCTACGCGTACCACGACGCCGCCAGCGCCGAGGAGTTCGAGCGCATGAACGTCGACGAGGACGCGGACGCGGCGACCGGGGAGGTGGCGTTCGGCGGCGGCGTCGACCCCATCGACACGAGCGGCGTCGGCGAGGACGACGAGGCGGACGCGGAACCGCAGGCGAACACGAGCGCAGACACTGGAGCGAGCGCTGGCGCAGGCACGAGCGCGGAGCCTGAAGCGGGCGGCGCCGCGAGCGCGACCCGCGAACCGGCGTCGGGCGCGGACGGCGACGAGTTCGCGTCCAGCGGCTTCCAGACCGCCGCCGCGAAGGTCGAACCTCCGGTCGACCCCGAGGAGCTCGACGCGGAGCTCGACGACCTCGCGGACACCATCGAAGAGCTGGCGGACGCGCTCGCCGACCAGCGCGAGCTCGCACAGCGCCAGCGCGAGGCGCTCGACGCTCAGCAGGCGGTTATCGAGGCCCAGCGCGACCGGCTGGCGGCGCTCCGCGAGCTCGTCGACGAGGCGTAGCTACTCGCGCCCGGTGACCTTCCGGATGCACGAGGAGCCGAACGCGCCGAGCTCCCCGTGCTCGAAGTTGATGAAGTAGCCGGTCGAAATCGAAGCGCCGCAGCGCCGACACGAGAACTCCCCCTCTTTCGTTATCACGTCTGACTGGAAGGAGACGTAGCTGCCGCCCTGGGGCTGGACTTCGCCGCCCTCACGCTCGACGACGCCGCGGCGCTCGGCCGCTTCGAGGATTTTCCGCGTGGTCCGCGGGTGCGTCGTCACGGCCTCCAGGCGGTCGATGGCGTCGGCGACGGACAGCGACTCGAACTCGAGGTGCGCGAGCAGCTCCACGCCGAGTTCGACGGGGTCCTCGACGCTCCCGGAGTCGCCGTCGGGCATACGTCGTGGTGGGGCGAGCGCGCGCTTAACGCTTGCGCGACTCCCGCGAAGGGACAACGCTAAACCCGCCGCTCGGATAGCAGGCGGCGATGAAACGGTACGCGGCCGGCGCCGCGCTCACCGCGGTGGTCGTACTCGCCGTCGTGGCCCGGCCGGCAGACGCGCTCGGCGCGCTCAGGGCCGCCCTCGACAGCCCGTGGTTCCCCGTGCTGCTCGTCGGCCTGTACGTCGTGCGCCCGCTGCTCGGCTGGCCCATCAGCGTGCTGTCGGCGCTCGTCGGCTTCAAGTACGGGCTCGCGGTCGGCGTACCGGTGGCGCTCGCGGGCGCGCTCGCTACGAGCCTCCCGGCGTACGTCGCCGGCCGGTACGCGCCCGCGGACGGCCGGCTGTTCGGCCGCTTCTCGGACGGCAGCCGGCGCTTCTTCGCGGCGACGGGCGACGTTCGCGGGCTCGTCGCCGCGCGATTCGCGCCCACGCCCGCGGAGCCGGTCTCGGCCGCCGCGGGTGCGGGGAACGTCAGCCTCCGGTCGTTCACCGCCGGGACGCTCGTCGGCGAACTCCCGTGGGTCGTCGCCACCGTCGCGGTCGGCAGCGGTCTCGACGCGTTCACGGTCGCCGCGACCGACGTGAACCCGGTCGTCGTCGCGGGCGGCGTCGTCGTCGCTGCCGTGCTGTTGAGCCCGGTCGCGTACCGGTCGTGGCGCCGGCGCGCGTAGTCAGAACGTGAACGGGTCCGCGCAGTCGGCGATTACGCCGTGCTGCGGGCAGACGTACTTGCAGTGGCGCTTGAACATCGCGGCGTCGCACATCGGACAGCGGCTGCCGCCGGCGTCCGCCGACTGCTCGCTCATACTCACGGCTGCGTGCGCGACGAGTATAGGCGTGTTCCTCGCGCGTCGAGAACAGAGAGAAAACCGCAGAGAGGCTACTGGCTCAGTTCAGCACTCGCTCCAGCCGCAGGACTCGCAGGTCTTGCAGCCCTCGCTGTAGTAGAGGGTCATCGACCCGCAGTCCGGGCACTCGGGGCTCTCGCCCGCGTCGATGAGCGACTGCGTCGCGTCGTCCTGCTGTTCCTCGCCGGCACCGGACGGACCCTGCGGGCCGCCGACCGCGGGCTCGGAGGCAGCGCCGCCGTCGGTTTCGGGCGTCGTGGCGTCGTCGGCCACTTCGCCGAGGCGCTGCTGCTGGGGATAGGCGGCGCGGTCGACGTCGCCGTCGAGGTAGCGCCGCAGCGCGGTGCCGAACGCGTCCGGGATGGAGTTGATCTGCTCGCCCTTGTCCCAGGCGACCTTCGGCGACCGGATGCCCTGGAGCTTGTCCGCGATCTCCTCGGGGTCGACACCGGAGCGCAGCGCGACCGAGATGGTCTTCGCGAGCGCCTCGGTGAACGAGCCCGTGAAGCCGCCGGAGTTGCCGGTGTTCGCGAACAGCTCGAACGGCCGCTCCTGCTCGGGGTCCTCGTTGATGGTGACGTAGAGCTTCCCGTAGCCCGTGTCGATGCGCTGAGTGACGCCGTGGAGGAGGTCGGGGCGAGGCTGCTTCTCGGCGAACTCGCCGTCGAAGGCGTCCTCGTCGCCCGCGAAGACCTCGCGGAGGTCGTCGCCGAAGGCGGCCTGCACGTCCTCGTTGTCGAGGAAGCCCTCGATGCCGCCGAACGTCTCCTGGATGGTCTCGACGATGGCCTCCGCGGCCTCGTCCTCGTCCATCTCGGAGAACTCGGTGTTCTCGGCGCGCGTCGTCAGCACCTGCTTGCTGCGGGTGCCGTCGCGGTAGACGGTGACGCCCTTCCCGCCGTTCTCGTAGATGTAGCGGTACACCTCGTCCATGTCCTCGACGGACGCGTCGTTCGGGAAGTTACACGTCTTCGAGATGGCGGAGTCGACGCCCTGCTGGCAGGCCGTCTGGACCGCCGCGTGGTCCTTCCCGGAGAGGTCCGAGGTCACGACGAACAGCTCGCCGATGGAGTCCGGGACGGTCGTCAGCCCGTCGACGCCGTCGAACTCGTTGTTCGACATCTGCTCCTGGGCCTCCTCCTTGACGGCGTCGACGTCGATGTCGTTGGCCTCCAGCGTGCGGAGGAAGTAGTCGTCGAACTCCACGAGCATCTCGTCGCCCTGCACGTCGTCGGAGACGTTCTTGTAGTAGGCGACGTTGTAGATGGGCTCGCAGCCGCCCGTGGTGTTCCCGACCATCGACGTGGTGCCGGTCGGCGCGATGGTCGTCGTGTTGTGGTTGCGGACCGGGAAGCCGTCCGCCCAGTCGGCGGGGTCCTCGCCCGTGTGGTGCTCGAACCACTCGGGGTACTCCGTCGGGTTCGCGTACTTGGACTTGTCCCACTCGTCGAAGCTCCCGCGCTCGGTCGCGAGCTCGTGGGACGCGGCCTTCGACCCGTGGTCGATGTGGCGCATGACCTGCCGGGCGATCTCGTTGCCCTCCTCGCTGCCGTACTTCACGCCGAGCTGGATGTACAGCTGCGCGAGGCCCATGACGCCGAGGCCGACCTTCCGCATCTCGGCGACCTTCTCCTCGATCTGTTCGACCGGGAAGTCCGACATCGTGACGACGTTCTCGAGGAAGCGCGTCCCGGCCTCGATGCGCTGGTCGAACTCCTCGTTGTCGAGGGCCTCGTCGAGGAACCGGTTCACACCCTCTTCGAGGCTGCCGAAGTCGTGCTCCTCGCTCCAGACGCGCCAGTCAGGGGCGTCCTGCGCCGCGAGCGTCGAGAGGTTGATGTGGCCGAGGTTACAGGCCTCGTACTCCTCGAGGGGCTGCTCGCCGCAGGGGTTCGTCGCGAGGATGCGGTGCTCGGGGTGCTCCTCGACGTCGAAGGAGTGCTGCTTGTTGACGCGTTCGAGGTAGATGACGCCGGGTTCGCCGTTCTCGTGGGCGCCCTCGACGATGCGCTCCCAGACGAGCTCCGCGGGCAGCGAGAGCTCCTCGCCGGGCGTGACGTACTCGCCGAGCCCGTACCGGGAGTACATCTCCTCGGTCTCCTCGGTGGCGATGTGGGGCTCCTCGGTGCGCGGGTTCGTGAACGTGTACTCCTCGCCGTTCTCCAGGGCCTCCATGAAGCCGTCCGTGACGCCCACGGAGATGTTGAAGTTCGAGAGGTGGCCCTCGACGGCGTTCCGGAGGTGCTCGGGCACGCGGCCCTCGTCGTCGATGAGGTCGCGGGCTTCTTCGAGCGCTTCCGAGAACTCGGTGTACGTGTAGTCGTCGGGGTCGTTGAGCTTCAGCGTGTGCGCCAGCGAGACGTCCTTGTTCTTCGCGTGGATGAACTCGATGACGTCCGGGTGGCTGACCCGCATCACGGCCATCTGCGCGCCGCGGCGCGCGCCGCCCTGCGCGATGGTCTCGCACATCTGGTCGAACGTCTCCATGAACGTCAGCGGGCCGGACGCGATACCGCCGGTGGAGCCGACGGTGTCGCCGTACGGCCGGAGCTTCCAGAACGCGTACCCCATGCCACCGCCGGACTGGAAGACCTCGGCGGCTTCCTTGGCGGTCTGGTGGATGTCAGTGATGTCGTCGTCCGGGGAGTCGACGAAGCACGCCGAGAGCTGCTGGAGCTCGTCGCCGGCGTTCATCAGCGTCGGCGAGTTCGGCATGAAGGAGAGGTCCTCCATGAGCTGCTGGAACTGCTCGCGCTGGGCTTCGACGTGCTCGCGGACCGACTCGTCGTCGAGTTCGGGGACGACGGTGTCGTACGCGAACTTGTTGACGTTCGACTCGGTGAGTTCGACGGTCTCGTCGTCGTCGGGGGAGACGCCCTCACCGAAGACTTCCTCGGCGAGCTCGTCGCGGCGCGGGTGGTCGGGCTTGAGCTGGTCCGGGGTCACCGTGACCGGCTCGTCGCTCTCGTAGACGACCTCCGCGAGCGCGATGTTCTTCGCGACGCGCGGGAAGAGGTCCTCCTGTTCCTCGATGTGGTTGCCGTCGGTGTTCTTCCGGAGGTACCGCGCCGGCAGGATGTTGTGGTAGGCGTTGGCGGTGAGGCGCTCCTCGAGGGAGTCACCGGTGGTGCGCTTGATGGGCAGGTCGACTTCGTCCGCGGAGACGTTCGGCGTGCTCATTGACGGTCACTCCCTGCTACAGTCGGTGAGGTCGCTTGTTGGTGTATCATGGATGGTCTAATCGGGGGTGTCGATGGGGACGACAAGGTACCGCGCACGGTTGGTTAGTAGTTGTGTTTTCCGACCCCGTGCGACGGGTTACCAACTCGCCCCCAACTCGCCCCAATCTGGGTGCCTGAAGCGTTAGGCTGGAACTGATATAACGGTGTCCAAAGCGCGGTGAAAGTGGCAGTCCGAGGACAGCCCAACCCCCCGACGGGGCGCGGATTTCAGTTTCGGTCGTCCAGTCGAACCGAAGGGGGCGCAGAAAAGACACCCTGCGCTCGCCTGCCACCTCACTTAAGTTCGCGGTCCGTGTGGCTCCGAGTATGCTCGCTGTACTCGCACTCGCGCTCGGCGGCCTGACGTCGTCGCCGCTCGGCACACTGCTGGTCGCGCTCGTCGCCATCACGGTCATCGTCCTCGTCGGTCGCTTCGTGCTCAGCGTCGCGTGGAAGCTGCTCGTCGTCGCGACGATTCTCGTCGGCGCGGCGTGGGTCGTGACGACGGTGCTCGGTTAGACGGACGCGAGGAAGTTCTCGACGATGTCGTGGCCGGCCGCGGTGAGCACGCTCTCCGGGTGGAACTGCACGCCCGCGATGGGGTGCTCGCGGTGCCGAACCGCCATCGCGAGCTCGGTGCCGTCGTGGTCGGTGCGCGCGGAGATCTCGAAGCAGTCCGGAATCGAGCCGCAGGCCAGCGAGTGGTACCGGGCCGCCGGGAACCCCTGCTCGATGCCGTCGAAGACGCCGCGGCCGTCGTGCTCGACGGGGCTGGTCTTGCCGTGCATCGGCTCGGGCGCGCGGTCGACCGTGCCGCCGTACTCGTAGACCGCGGCCTCCATCCCGAGACAGACGCCGAGCGTCGGCACCTCCGTACTCACGTCGCGGAGCACGGGCGCGGTGACGCCGACGTCGCGGTCGTTCTTCGGGTGGCCGGGCCCCGGACTGATGACGATTGCGTCCGGGTCTGCGGCGCGCACCTCGTCGAGGCTCGCGGTGTTCTTCAGGACGGTCGTCTCCGGGCGCTCGCCGTCGACGGTCTGCTCGGAGACGTACTCCACGAGGTTGTACGTGAACGAGTCGAAGTTGTCCACGAACAGCACGTTCATCCCTCCACCTCCGGCGTCTCCGGCTCCTCGCGTTCCTCGCGGATTCGCTCGACGGCGGCGAGCACGCCGTCCATCTTCGCCTCCGTCTCGTCGAACTCCGCGGCGGGGTCGCTGTCCGCGACGATGCCCGCGCCGGCGCGAACGCGGAGGGTGTCCTCCTGATCGTGTGTAATCGTCGCGGACCGGATGGTGATGGCGAACTCGGCGTCGCCGTTCCACGAGAAGTAGCCGACGCCACCGCCGTAGATGCCGCGCGGAGAGGCTTCGAGCGCGTGGATGTGCTCCATCGCGCGGACCTTCGGCGCGCCCGACAGCGTGCCGGCGGGGAACGACGCGCGGGTGGCGTCGAAGGCGTCCCGGTCGTCGCGCAGCGTCCCCGTGACGGTGGACTCGATGTGCTGGACGTGGCTGTACTTGAGCACGCGCATGAACTCGGGGACGCGGACACTCCCGGGCTCGCTGACGCGGCGCACGTCGTTCCGCGAGAGGTCGACGAGCATCGTGTGCTCGGCGCGCTCTTTCTCGTCGGCGAGCATCTCGCCGGCGAGCCGCCGGTCCTCGACGGGGCTCGACCCACGGGGACAGGTGCCCGCGATTGGGTTGTTGAGCACGGTGTCGTCGTGGACGGCGACCAGCGTCTCGGGGCTCGCGCCGACGACGGTGCGGTCGTCGTGCGACAGCAGGAACATGTACGGCGAGGGGTTGACGTCGCGCAGCGCCGCGTACAGGCCGCGCGGGTCGACGTCGCCGTCGAGTTCGCGCGTCCGGGACACCACCGCCTGATACACCTCGCCGTCGAGAACTGCTTCCTTGACCTTCTCGACGCTGTCCTCGTAGTCCTCGCGGGCTCCCGCCCGCTCGTCGGTGACGCGGAAGCCGCCGAACTCGGGCTCGGCGGCCGCCGCGAGTTCGCGCTGTACGCGCTCGGCTTCGGCGACGAGGGTGTCGTAGACGTCGTCGGGGTCGTCGTCGGCACCCACGAGCGGCGTGAACACCAGCGAGACGGTGTCGGTCGCGCGGTCGAAGACGAGCGTGCGCGTCGTCAGCACGAACTCGGCGTCGGGCAGCGGCGTCTCCGGGCGCTCGACGCCCACTTCTTCGAGCCAGAGGTCGTAGACGGCGTCGTACGCGAGGAAGCCGACGAGCCCGCCGTCGAGCAGCTGGCGGTCCTCGTCGGGGAACCCGCGGCGGTCGACGTCCGGGAGCGCGCCCCGGAGGCGGTCGAGTACGTCGCCGTCGCCGGCGTCGAGGAACTCCGTGACGCGGTCGTCGCGCAGCGCCCGCACCTCGGTGTCGTCGGGGTGCGCGGTGACGACGGCCGCGGGGTCGTAGCCGACGAACGAGTACCGCGCGTGGCGGTCCTCGGTCGCGTCCGACGGCCGGAACGCGCCGTCCGGGTCGCTCGCGGACGTCTTCTCCGCGCTCTCCAGCAAGAAACCATAGTCCCCCTCCGTGAGCGCGGCGTACGCGGTCAGCGGCGACGTGGTGATATCGAGCTCGGCGGCGACCCGGACCACGGCGGGACCGTCGGCCGCGAGGTCGGCGAACTCGCCGCGAGTGGTGTCCAGCCCCGCGGCGGCCGCTTCCTCGGCGTCGGTCACGCTTCTACCTCCCGGCGCTCGGTCGCGTTCGCGACGAACCGCCGGACCGCGTCGTGGTCCTTCTCGCCGCCCGTCTTCTCGACGCCCGACGCGACGTCCACCGCGAACGGCTCGACGGTCGCGGCGGCTCCGGCGACGTTCTCGGGCGTGAGCCCGCCAGCGAGCACGACCGGCGAGTCGACGGCGTCGGCGAACTCCCGGGTCGCGTCCCAGTCGTGCGTGCGGCCCGTGCCGCCCGCGCCCTCGCTGTCCACGGAGTCCACGAGCAGCGCGTCGGCAGCGTCGTCGTAGCGCGCACCCTCCGGGTCTTCCGCGTCCACGGTCTTCAGGACCGCTGCACGGGCGTTCTCCGCGACGTACTCGACGTCCTCGACGGGGAGGTCGCCGTGCAGTTGGACGGCGTCCGGGTTCACGCGCTCGACGAGTTCGACGGCGCGCTCGGGCGTCTCGGGCATCGTCACGAGCACCGTGGTGACGAACGGCGGCGCGGCGGCTGCGAGGTCCGCGGCGTGCTCGACGCTCACCTCGCGAGGTGTGTCCACGGGGACGTCCGCGATGAACCCCACGGCGTCCGCGCCCGCGTCGATGGCCGCACGGAGGTCGGCCTCGGTCGTGAGCCCGCAGACCTTCGCGCGCGTCATTGCGTCGCCGGCGCGGGGTCCCGGAGCGTCTCCAGGGTCTCGGCGGCCGCCCCGGAGTCGATGGCCTCGGCGGCGCGCTCGGCGCCTGCTTCGAGCGAGTCGGCCTCGCCGGCGACGTAGATGGCGGCGCCCGCGTTCGCGAGGATGATGTCGCGCTTCGGGCCGGTGACGTCGCCGGTGACGATGCCGCGGAGGTCGCGGGCGTTCTCCTCGGGCGTGCCGCCGGAGACGTCCTCGATGGGCGCCTCCTCGAGCCCGAAGTCCGCGGGCGTGACAGTGTACTCCTCGATGTCGCCGTCGTCGAGTTCGGCGACGACGGACTCGCCGTGGAGCGCGAACTCGTCGAGGCCGTCCCCGTGGACGACGAGCGCGCGGTCGACGCCCATGTGCGAGAGGGCGCGACCGATGACGGGCACGAGGTCTTCGTCGTAGACGCCGACGACCTGCGCGTCCGCACCGGCGGGGTTCGTCAGCGGGCCGAGGACGTTGAAGATAGTGCGCACGCCGAGTTCGCGGCGCGGCCCGATGACCGCCTTCATCGCGGGGTGGAACGCGGGCGCGTGCATGTAGCCGATGCCGTGCTCCTCGATGCGCTGCTCGACCGCCTCCGGGCTGGCGTCGAGATCGACGCCGACCTCCTCGAGGACGTCCGAGCTGCCCGACGACGAGGAGACGGAGTAGTTACCGTGCTTCGCGACCGGGACGCCGGCGCCGGCGGCGACCATCGTGGACGTCGTGGAGACGTTGATGGTGTCGTAGTCGTCGCCGCCCGTGCCGCAGGTGTCGACGAGCGGCTCGCGGTCGACGTCGATGGTGTTCGCGGCGTCGCGCATCCCCTGCGCGAACCCCGCGATTTCGGTCTCGGTCTCGCCTTTCGCGCGGAGCGCGGCGAGCAGCGCGCCGATCTCCGCGTCTGTCGCGTCCTCGAACAGCCGGGTGACGGCGTCACGCGCTTCGTCGAGGGAGAGGTCCTCGCCGGCGGTGACGCGCTCGATGTATTCCTGCATTGTGGACACCAATGTATGGTTTCGCGTTATAGTGTACAAATCCGTACATCGACTTAACTCTGCCGGGGCACTCGTTGCCGAACGGGTGCCAATTCGAAACCTTCAACTGTACCCCCGGACTACGCTGGAATGCGTTCGAAGACCGCCGCGGGTTGGTGGTCTAGTCAGGCTATGACACCTCCTTGACATGGAGGAGGTCGGCGGTTCAAATCCGCCCCAACCCACTTCTCAGCTAACTCACGCCGCTCAACGACGCCTGTGTCGCTGAGCGCGTGGTGAGTACGTGAATGGCGTTTGCGGATTTGAACCACGGAAGTCGCGCGCAGCGAACGCGGTGAACGAGCACGTCCTCCGGAGGTTCACATTCCGCCCGACACCCATATTCTCACACCCACGAGCGAGCGCCGTAGCCGTCACGTATTCGCCGCGGGAGCGCGAACGTGGGGTATGGAAGTACTCGTCGCGGGAGCCCACGGCCAGGTCGGCCAGCACGTCACGGAACTGCTCGCGGACAGCGACCACGGCGTCCGCGGGATGGTCCGGTCGGAGGAGCAGGTCGGAGACATCGAGGCGCTCGGCGCCGAGGCCGTCGTCGCAGACCTGACGGAGTCGGTCGCGCACGCCGTCGAGGGCTGCGACGCGGTCGTGTTCGCCGCGGGGTCGGGCGGCGAAGCCGTCTGGGAGGTCGACCGTGGCGGCGCGATTCGATTGATCGAGGCCGCGGAGGACGCGGGGGCCGACCGGTTCGTCATGCTGAGTTCGATGGGCGCCGGCGACCCCGAGTCGGGGCCGGAGGCGCTCCGCGAGTACCTGCGAGCGAAGGCCGAAGCGGACGAGCGGCTCCGGGAGAGTAATCTCACGTACACCATCGTTCGGCCGGGGGAGCTCACCGACGAGGACGGGACTGGCCGGATTCGGACGGCCGCCAGCCTCGACCCGAGCGACGGCGACGTGCCGCGCGTCGACGTCGCGCAGACGCTCGTCGCCGCGATTCCCGCCGAGGCGACGCACGGCGTGACGTTCGAGTTGCTCGCCGGGGACGAGCCGATAGCAGAAGCCGTGACCAGTCCGCTGGGCGAGTGACGCGTCACGAGTGAACGCCGCTGGCGGACTACTCGATTTCGGGGGCAGCGCGAGCGGTAAAAGCCGTACTGCGGAGCGTCCTAGAGCACGATACCGTGCTCGATAGCGACGACAGTGGTTGTACGCGCGTTTCCCGGCGAACCCTCCTCGCCGGGAGCTACGCGTCTCACCCGGCGTTCGCGCCGGTCGGTGTCCGGCGAGTACGAACGTGCAACAATCGTGACGGCACGTCTCGGCGAGTCTGCAACAAGAAACTTTCAGTTCACTGTTGACTTCTCGCTTGGTGTTCGACCGTGTTCTACCACGAAGATAAGCTCCAGTACAAAGTCGAAGTCGAAGAGCCGAACCCGGCGTTCGCGAAGATGCTCCAGCAGGCCATCGGCGGCATCGAGGGCGAGATGCGGGTCGCGTTACAGTACTTCTTCCAGTCCGCGGCGGTCCCGGACGAGCACGCCGAGTACCGCGAGGTGCTCCGCGACACCGCCGCCGAGGAACTCGCGCACATCGAGATGCTGGCGACGGCCGTCAACAAGAACCTCGAAGGCGCGGACGTGAGCCTCGCCGACGGATTCAGCTCCGTCGCCGCCCAGCAGCCCCGGCACTTCCTCTCCTCGGGACTGCACGCGATGCCCAACGACTCCAACGGCGTCCCGTTCGACGGGAGCTGGATCGTCGCCACGGGCAACCTCGCGTCGGACATGTACGCCAACATCATGGCCGAGTCCGGCGGCCGCCTGCTCGCGACGCGGCTCTACGAGATGACCGACGACCCCGGGATGAAGGACATGCTGGCGTTCCTCATCGCCCGCGACACGATGCACCAGAACCAGTGGATCTCGATTCTGAAAGACCTCGGCGACCCCGAGGAGCTGCTCGACGTCCACCCGATTCCGGACAGCTTCCCGGACGAGGTCGAGAACCAGGAGTTCAACTACGCGTACCTCTCGACGAACCTCGACCCGCAGGACGACCCGGGGAAGCCGTGGACGTCCGGCGAGTCCCCCGACACGGAGGGCGAGTTCTCGTTCATGAACCAGCACGACATCGAGGGGCCGGCGATGAGCGTCTCGGACGCCATCTCCGAGACGCACAACGAGCCGGCGCCGCAGGGCGAGGACTCGGCGACCGGAGACGACGACTGAACGGCGCACCGACGCCGGGCCCGCCGTCGGAGAGTGACAGACGCGTCCGCTGCCGCGCCGAGCTACTCGCGCTCTCCCGCGCCGGCAGCGGAGGCTTATACCCGCGCTCGCCGTACTGCCCCGCATGGTCACGCGAATTCTCGTCCCGATGGACGACTCCGAGATGGCCGAGCGCGCCCTCGAGTTCGCGCTCGGCGAGCACCCCGACGCCGAAATCACCGTCCTGCACGTCGCCGGCGGCCCGTCCCCGATGATGGGCGGGGCGACGGCAATCGCGCTCGAAGACGGCCTCGAGGAGCGCGCGAGAGAGGCGGCGGACGTCGTCTTCGACCGCGCCCGGGAACTCGCCACCGAGCACGACCACGAGGTCGAGACGGACCTCGCATTCGGCAGCCCGGCGAAGGCGATCGTCGAGGAAGCCGAGTCGTTCGACCTCGTCGTCATGGGCTCGCACAGCGGGTCGCTGTCCGACCGGCTGTTCACGGGGAACGTCGCGGAGAAGGTGTTCCGGCACTCGCCGGCCCCCGTGACGTCGGTCCGTTAACCGCTCGACTGTCAGTCGACGAGCGCGGCTTCGAGGAGCTCCAGCGGGTGGCGGACGTCGTAGTCCGTGCCGTGCTCCATCTGCATCGCGCACGTCGGGCACTCCGTCAGCCCGGTCTCCCCGTCGGCGGCTTCCATGTGGTCGAACATCTCCGCGCCGATCTCCATCGACGTCTCGTACTTCTCGGCCTTCCAGCCGTACGTCCCGGAGATGCCCGAGCAGGAGTCCCCCACGTCCTCGACGCCGACGCCGTCGAGGTCGCCGAACAGCTCGACGGCCTGCCGGTCGAGGCCCTGATTGCGGGCGTGGCAGGGCGCGTGGTACGCGAACTCCGCGGCGAGGTCGGCGCCCACGTCGGCCTCCGCGAGTTCGCCCGCGAGGTCCTCGTGGACGCGGAGGTACTCGACGGACTCGAACGTGTTCGCGGCGACGTCCTCGATTCCCTCGATGTCGAACAGCTCGGGGTACTCCTGCCGGAGCGCCATCGAACAGGACGTACAGGAGGCGACGGCGTCGTAGCCCTCGTCGACGAGGTCGGACAGCGACGAGACGTTGATTTCGGCGTCCCGGCGCGCGTCCGCGAGCATCCCGTTCGCGAACATCGGCGTGCCCGAGCAGCCCTGCTGGGGGACGACCACCTCGTAGCCGAAGTGCTCGTAGACGCGCACGAGCGCCCGGCCGACCTCGGGCGTGTTGTACTCCGCGTAGCAGCCGTGGAAGTACGCCACCTGCTTCTCGGCGTCCGCGGGCTCGCCGCGGCGCTCGCGGGCCGCCCTCGCGCGCTCCTTCGAGCCGGCTGCGCCGCCGTTCGCCGCCCACCACTCGGTGAACGTCTCCGTGGCGAACTCGGGGAACTCCCGCTCGCGCGTGACGCCCAGCAGCGTCTCGGCGAGCCAGCGCGCCGGCCCGAAGTTCGCGGCGGCGTTCGCGAGCCGCGGCACCTTGCTCGCGAGCCACGCCGACTTGCGGTAGTTCGCGAGCAGCCGGTCGCGCACGTACTCCACGGACAGCTTGCTCAGCTCCTCGCTGACGTACTCGCCGCGGGCGGTGTTGTGCATCTGGGAGAGCGGCACGCCCGTCGGGCACGCGCTGTCGCAGCGCATGCAGTTCGAGCAGTCCATCACCGACTCGTCGACGGAGTCGTCGCCGTCCTTGAGCCGCCACTGCTCGGGCCCCTGGAACTTCGGGCCGGGGAAGTCGTCGTCGACCTCCGCCACCGGGCAGCTCGTGTCGCACGTCGAGCACTTGTAACAGGAGTCCGCGCCCGGTCGCAAGTCGGGGTTCTCGCCGTCGACGACGCTGTCGCCCGGCGGGTCACGCTCGGCCGTCTCCGGCACCGCGGGGTCGAACTCGGAGTGCCGGCTGTCGCTCATCGTACCGCCTCCGCGGCGCGCCGGCCGGCCGCGTACCCGGTCGCAATCGAGACGCCGCCGCCGGACTTCTCGGCCGCGAAGTCGTAGCCGCCGAGCACGCTTCCCGCGGCCCGCAGGTTCGCGAACTCGACGTTTCCGTCCGCTGTTTCGGGGCGCAGCCCGGAGTCAGTCGAGACGCCGAAGCGCGGGAACCGGTGGTCGCCGAAGGCCTCGTCTTCGAACCACTCGTAGCGGTCGTCCGGGTGCTCGACGTGGCAGTCGAAGACCGGCTCGCGGACGCCCTCGCGGTCGGAGTCGACGCCCGTGCCGACGAGCCCGCCGGTCGCGAGCACGTACTGGTCGGCCGCGTTCGGGATTCGCGCGCCGTTCTTCTCGACGTACACGCGCTCGACGGCGTCGCCACCGTCGAAGTCGACCACGGGATTCCCGGTCTCGATGCCGACGCCGGCGTCGTCGAGCGCGTCGAATAGGGCGTCCTCCAGCCGGAGCCCCGGCAGCGAGGGCGGCCCCATCGGCACCTCGAAGACGGCAGCGCCGAGTTCGTCGCCGAGCGACTCGCGGACGCCGGCCGGGTCGTCGTCGCCGAGCACGGCCGGGAAGCCGACGCGCTCCGCATCGCCGAGGTCGGGTTTCACGCGCTCCGCGAGCGCCTCCCGGACTGGCCGCTGGCGGCCGCCCACAGTGACCTCGCGATTCGCGTCGAGCAGGGCCGCGTACCGCGTGACTTTCGCGTCGGCGCGCAGGTCACCCGGGAAGCGGACCGTCGCCCCGCGCACGTCGAACGGCACGCCGGCGGCGTCGAGGTGGGCGGCGGCGCGGAGCGCGTCGAAGTCGACCGAGGACTCGAAGCCGACGAGCAGCGTCTCTCGCGGGTCGCTGGCGACGCCGGCGCTCGCGCCCGCCGGGTAGCGCGCGGTCGGCTTCACGGTGCCGCCGTGAGTCGGCAGTAAGGCGTTCGCGTCGGTGTGCGAGCCCCGATAGGAGGGAACGGCGTCGTCGAACAGCGCCAGCGCCTCGCGGACCGTCTCCGCGCCGACCGTCCGATAGGGGTGGTCGTCGGGGAGGTCCGGAATCGCATCGTAGGGGTTCGAGATTGGGCCGTCCCCGTCGGGCGTGTAGCCGAGCACGTCGACGAGCCCGGAGGCGTGCCGGAGCGTGCTCTGTTTGGCGGAGACCAGGCGGACGTCAGCGCCCGCTCGCGCGGCGGCGAGCGCGCTCGTGAGGCCCGCGAGCCCGCCGCCGATTACGAGCACCTCGGACTCAATCGCCATGCTGCCCTCCGTCGGTCCGGGTCGCTCGCGGTCCGCTGTCGAACGCCGAGAAGTCGATTCCATCGCCGTCCGCGGGGTCGGAATCGCGGTTCTGCGTGGCGGCGTGCAGCGCGTAGTTCAGCGCCGCCTGCGAGAGCTGTTCGCCCCAGAGCGCGTGACGCTGGCCCTTCCAGCGCTCCTGCAGGAGTTCGTCCCACGCGGCGCGGACGGTCGCCTCGTCGTAGCCGCCGGCGTCGTGGAGTTCGCCGGCGAGCCGGTGGCAGCAGAGCCCGCCCTGACAGTTCCCCATCGACGCCCGGGTGCGGATGCGGAGGGCGTTGAGGTCCGAGCCCGACTGCGAGATGGCGTCCCGGACCTCGGCGCGCGTGACGCCCTCGCAGTCGCAGACGACCGGGTTCGGCCCGTCCGTGTCGAGCACGTCGTCCGCGCGCGAGCCGAGGCGCTCGACGCTCCGCTGCCCGATGGGCGAGCGCAGCCCGAACTCGTCCACGTAGTCCCGGAGCACGGAGACCTCCTCGCTGCCGGGCAGCGGCACGTCGGCGGTCCGGCAGTCCGCGTCCACGCCGAACGTCTCGCAGACGTGGTCGGCGACGTCTTCGGCCATCAGCCGGTAGGTCGTGAACTTCCCGCCGACCACGGTGGTCATCCCGGGCAGGTCGTCGCGCTCGGCGTGGTCGAGCAGGAAGAAGTCCCGCGTGACGTCGGTCGGGTCGTCGCTGTCCACGTCCGGGGGCTCGTACAGCGGCCGGACGCCCCAGAACGAGCGAATCGTCCGGGCGTCCGCGAGCATCGGCACGAGCTCGGAGAGCTCGGCTATCAGCCGGTCGACTTCCCACTGCTCCTCGGGGTAGTCCTCGGGGTCGTCGACCTCCACGTCGGTCGTGCCGAGGATGGCCGTCGTCTCGTGGGGCACGAGGATGTCGGCGTCGCCCTTCGGCCGGCAGCGGTTGAGCACGGTGTCGACCTGCCGGACGTTCGTGATGGTCATCACGCCCTTCGACGGGCGGACGTCGACGTCGACGCCCGCCATGTCGCCGACCCGTCCCGCCCACGCGCCCGTCGCGTTCACGACGTGGTCGACGCGGAGCTCCTCGGTGCAGCCCTCGCGGCCGTGGACGTGCTTTCCGGGGCCGGAGTCGTGTGCGACTTCCAGGCCGACGACCTCGCCGCCCTCGACGAGCACGTCCGTGACTTCGGAGTGGGTCTCGATTCGCGCGCCGTGTTCCTCGGCGCTGGCGGCGTTCGCCACGACGAGCCGGAACGGGTCGACGGCCGCGTCCGGGACCGCGATGGCCTTCTCGACGTCCGCGGCGAGGTGGGGCTCCATCGCGCGCGCCGCCTCGCCGGCGACGACCTCCGCGGGGATGTCGCAGGCCTCGCAGCCGCGGAGCTTCTCCTCGAAGTACTCCTCGGAGTCCTCCGGGCGCTTGACGAACAGGCCGCCCGTGTCCTCGACGCAGTGACCGGCGATGTCGCGGAGCACGCGGTTCTCCTCGATGCACTCGCGTGCGCTCGCCCGGTCGGCGACCGCGTACCGCGCGCCGCTGTGCAGCAGACCGTGCATCCGGCCGGTCGTGCCGTGCGTGAGGTTGCCCCGCTCGACGAGCGTCACGTCGAACCCCCGCATCGCGAGGTCGCGGGCGACGCCCGCGCCCGTCGAGCCGCCGCCGACGACGGCGACGTGTGGTGCTGGCATTCTGGTACGCCTTTCGCGGCCGCCCACTTCAGTTCGCGGGAGTCGCGCGGAGCGCACCGCGTATCGTCGCCGCGCACGCTCGCTCCAGTATGGGTATCGAGGCGGACGGCACCGTGCTGCGGGTGCGCCACGAGGACGGCATGGACACGACGACCGCGTTCGCCGTCGAGGCGCTCCCGACCGCAGACGGGGCGGCGTACGGCGCGGTCTACGAGTCCGACAGCGTCGACCTCGACGCGCCGCCCGCGGACGCCGACGTGACACTGACGGTGCTCGGCGCGGACGGTTAATCGTCCAGCGCGGCGCCGCAGTCCGGGCACTCGTCGTCGACGACGGTGACCTGGGCGTCGCAGTCCGGACAGAACTCCAGCCAGCACGCGCGGTCGCCCATGCGAGTGGCTACCGCGGCCAGGGCCTTCAGTCCTACCCGTGGAGGTTCTCGTGGAACGCGACGACGAGCGCGGGCACGACGATCATGAAGAGGTGTTCCTCGATGGGGATGCCGAACAGGTCGACGCCCGTCCGGAGGTGGATTTCGAAGACGCCGATGGTGAGCGTGTACCAGTCCCAGACGTACGCGACGGGGTAGAGCGCGGCGATGGTGACGCCGGCGCGGTGGACCGCGTTCTTCCGGTGGAGGAGCGCGAACGCGATCGCCCCGAACACCACCTCGGAGACGAGGTACGTGTACGAGCCGAACACCGCGCCGATGTCTGGGACGCCGGGTGGTAGCACGGCTCACGGTACGCGCTCCAGGGTCAAAACTGTACGAGGGGAATCCGGGGTTCTTATAGTCGCAACAAGGTTGAAGGCGCTGGTCCGAGACGTTCCACCTGAAGGCCCATGGATATCTCTGACATCGCGACGAACGACTACATCGAGGTCGAGGCCGAACAACGGTTGGGGAAGGTGCGCTCTATCTTCGAGGAGGAGAACCCGAAGGGCATCATCGTCACCGAGGCCGGCCAGTACGAGGGCGTCATCACGGAGCGCCAGCTCCTCGGCTCCCACATCGAGGACGACACGCGCGTCGCCGCGCTCACCGTGTCCGCGCCGAAAGTCGACCGGACGGAGGACGTCCGCGACACCGCGCGCGTGCTCGTAGAGGGCGGCACGAAGATCGCGCCGGTCTTCGAGGCGGGCGACCTCTGGGGCGTCGTCACCGAGGACGCCATCCTCGAGGCCGTCCTCGACAGCCTCGACGCGCTCACCGTGGGCCAGATCTACAGCGAGAACGTCATCACCATCGAGGAGGACGACAACATGGGGACGGTCATCAACCGCCTCCGCGAGCACGGCATCTCGCGGCTGCCGGTCGTCGACGAGGACGGCTTCCTCACGGGCGTCGTCACCGTCCACGACATCGTCGACTTCGTCGTGCGGGACATCTCGAAGACCACGCGCGGGGACCGCCGCGGGGAGGTCGAACGGATGCTCGACCTGCCGGTGTACGACGTGATGTCCAGCCCGGTCGAGACCGCGACCATCGACGACAGCGTGGAGGACGCGGTCGCGACGATGCTGGACAACGACTTCTCCGGGCTCGTCGTCACGCCCGCCGACGACGACCGCGTTGTCGGCGGCGTGCTCACGAAGACGGACGTGCTGCGCGCGCTCACGTACACGGAAGAGGAGCGCATGGACGTCCAGATCACGAACATCGACCTGCTGGACGCGCTCGCCCGCGAGGAGGTCCAGGAGCGCATCGAGCAGGTCGCGAGCAAGTACAGCGACATGAACGTCCACCACGCGCACGTCCGCCTCCACAAGCACAAGGAGAAGCTCCGCGGCACGCCCCTGATCCAGGCCCAGATTCGCCTCCGAACGAACAAGGGCCAGATGGCGGGGACTGGCGAGGGGTACGGCGCGGACAACGCCTTCTACATGGCGCTTGACACCCTCGAACGCAACGTCCTCGAACACAAGGGCGTCGAGCACGACGAGGAGTACGAGGGCCAGCTCCTCCGGAAGCTGAACGAGCTCTGAGGCGGCCCGACTGCCGCTGTTCTCCGCGCCGGTAGCGCTGCGAGGGTTCTCGCACCCCACCGTTCACTCGCACCGGTAGGTCGCCAACTGGCCCGCGCGCCACATATTGTTAGATATAGTATAGGAAAAACACTATGTTACCACGGCACGTGGAATCTGAGGAGGGTATCGGGCGGGCAGGCACGGCGGGACGACGAACCAGCATGGCACACACACTCTCTACGCAGGCATGTGGTGGGGAACTGTCCTACTTCCAGCGACTGTGGGCGGAGCTGCTGGCTCCCGGCGTCGACCTGGGGACCAAGCTCGAACGACTGTTCGCCGCCGAGACCCGCGAATTCGACATGGAGACGGCGTACCTCTCCCGCATCGACCGCGACGCCGGCACCCAGCACTTGGAGGTCGTCCACGGGCCATTCGCGGAGACGACCAGCACTACCGTCCCGCTCTCGGAGAGCTTCTGCCAGGAGACGATCAGCGACCCGGACGGGACCCTCGTAATCAGCGACGCCCACGAGGACGGGTACGCCGACCACCCCGCACACCGGAAATTCGGGCTGGAGAGCTACGTCGGCACGACGGTCACCGACGACGACGAGCTGTACGGGACCCTCTGCTTCGCGGACACCGAACCCCGCGACCCGCCGCTCACGGACGAGGAGGTGACGCTCGTCGAGATGTACGGCCGGTGGGCGACCTACGAGGTGAACCAGTGGAACGGCCCGGCGGCACGAGACACCGCCGCGCTCGGTGAACTGGAAGCCCTGGCGCCGTCGCGGGTCGACGAGATGCTGAACGCGCTCGCGAAGCAGACGCGGCGGTTCGTGCTCCAGTACGTCCGCGACGCTACCACCGAGGTCAGCGTCGACAGTCTGGAGCGCCTGCTCGACGACGACCAGGTCGGCCCGCAGCTCTACCACAGCCACCTGCCGAAGCTAGAGGCGACCGGGTACGTCGACTGGGACCGCGACGCCGGCACCGTCGCACCCGGCCCGCAGTTCGACGAAATCGAGCCGTTCCTCCACGTGCTCGCAGAGAACACGGAGTAGCGACAGTCCGCGAGGCGACGGGGATAGAAGTAGCTACGCGCCGTCGAACGCGTATGGGCAGGCACGCTCCAGTCGCGCCACGACCCTCCCGCAGCGGCGTGGAACCGGGACGGACGGCCAGCCGCGGCGACGGAGAGCCCGCGTCATGCGACTAGTCCAGATTCTGATTCCGAAAGCGAAGTCCGACGTCGTAGAGGGCGTCCTCCACGACGAGGACATCGACTACACGCTCCTCGTGGAGAGGGGCCGCGAGGAGCCCTCCGTCGTCATCACGTTCCCGCTCCCGGTGCCCGCAGTCGAACCAGTCCTCGACGATCTCCGCGACGCCGGGCTCGAGGAAGACTCCTACACGGTCATCGTCGAGGCCGAGACCGTCGTCTCGGAGAACTACAGCGACCTCGAGAAACGCTACGCCCAGAACGACCCGCGCATCTCCCGCGAGGAACTCCAGTCGCAGGCGAAAGACCTCACGCCCCGGTTCAACACGTACGTCGTCATGACGATAATGAGCGTGGTCGTCGCGACCGCGGGTCTGCTGCTGGACTCGCCAGCGGTCGTCGTCGGGTCGATGGTCATCGCGCCGCTCATCGGCCCGGCGCTCGGCGCGAGCGTCGGCACCGTCATCGACGACCACGCGCTGTTCCGGCGCGGGCTCAAACTCCAGGCGATCGGGCTCGGCGTCGGCATCGCGACCGCCGCCGCCTTCGCGTCCGTCGTGCGGACGACCGGGCTCGTCTCGCCGATGTTCGACATCTTCGAGGTGGCGGAAATCGAGGGGCGGCTCACGCCCGACCTGCTCTCGCTGGTCATCGCGGCCGGCGCCGGCGTCGCGGGCGCGTGGACGCTCACCGCCGGCACGTCGGCCGCGCTCGTCGGCGTCATGATCGCCGCCGCGCTCGTCCCGCCGCTGGGCGTCGTCGGCATCGGCATCGCGTGGGGGCTCCCGGGCGTCGCGCTCGCCGCGACCGTCCTCGTCCTCGTCAACGTCCTCACCATCAACATCACCAGCCTCGCCGTCCTCTGGTACAAGGGCTACCGGCCGAACAACTGGGTTCAGGCCGACGAGGCCCGCATCGCGACGCAGAAGCGCGCCGTCGCCCTCGTCGCCGTCATTCTCGTCCTCTCGGCGGTGCTCGGCGCGGTGACCTACGACACGCACCGCGTCGGGAGCTACGAGGAGGACGTCACCGAGGAGGTCCGGGCCGCCCTCGACTCGCCCGAGTACGCGGACCTCACGCTCATGAGCGTGACCGTGGAGTACACCAACCCGGTGCCGCCCCGGCAGCCCGAGCGCGTCGTCGTCACTGTCGGCTACCCGGTGGAAACCGACCCACCGCGGCTCGCCGAGACCCTCCGACAGCGCGACATCGGCCGCATCGGGGCGGCGATTCACCTGCCGGGCGGGCCGCTCATCGACTCGGAACGCGCCGAAGTCGTGGTCGTCTACAACGAGCGCAGCGAGGTGTAGAAACGGCCGAACTCAGTGCTGCTGGACGCCCTCGATTCCCGTGTCAGTGATCTCGAAGCGGACGTGCTCGCCCTCGGGCTTCGAGCGGTGCTTCTCGAGGGTCGCGCGGCGGTTGCCGCCGCGGAAGCGGTCGACGCGCACAACGACGCCCGTCCAGTGGTTGAGCGTGTGGCCACCGAGCGGCCGGACGCGGTCGCTGTCGCTGTCGACGTCCGTGAACACCTGGTTCGTGACGACGACCGCGAGGTCGTGTTTGCGCGCCAGCGAGAGCAGGTGCGTGACCTGGTCGGCGACCCGGCGGAGCGCGTCGCCGCCGTCCTCGGCGTCCCGCTCCAGGCGGTAGAAGCCGGTCGCGGAGTCCAGCACGACGAGGTCGGCGCGCTCGGCGAAGTCCGCGACGTCGCGGACGGCCTCGGCCTGCTCCTCGAAGTCGTGGGCGTCCGAGATGACGATGCGGCTGGACGCCGCCTCCGGGTCGTCGGCGCGCGCGGACAGCACCTGCTCGAAGCGCTCGACCGAGAGCCCCTCCGTGTCGACGTACACCGCGGTGCCGCCCTCGGCCGCGACCTCGACGGCGGTCGAGAGCGCGACGTTCGTCTTGCCGGCGCCGGGCGGGCCGTAGACCTGCGTGACGGTGCCGCGTTCGACGCCGCCCCCGAGGAGGTCGTCGAGCGCACCGCAGCCGGTCGAGATGTGGGTGTCGTCGCTCACTACCCGGGGGTTCGTCGCACCCCGGCAAAAGACCCCCGGTGTGTTTTTGGCGCGGGAACGCGCACGTCCGGACAGTGATAGTCGTCGCGACGGCGGACTTCGAAGTCTACCACGAGGTCGTCGAGGAGCTGCGCGACCGGGACGTGGCGTTCACGACCGTCGAACCCGACGACGCGCTGCCGGAGACGACGGACGTCCTCATCACGGCCGGCGAGGACGTGGACGCCGACGTGCCGGTGGTGGTCGCGGACGCCGAGCACGTGCGCCGCGCGGTCGAGGAGGCGCTGGTCTACCTGCGCGGCGGCGAAGGGAGAACGATAGTGGGTGTCGACCCGGGGACGCGGCCGGGCATCGCGGTGCTGCGGGGCGGGACGATAGTCGGCGCGTTCCAGGTGCCCATCGAGCGCGCGGCCGAAGTGGTCACCGAGGAGGTCGCGGGCGACGAGGACGCCGTGGTGCGCATCGGCGACGGCGCGCGGCTGGAGGGCGCGCGCATCGTCGACGACCTCGACGACGTGCGCGTCGAACTCGTCGACGAGACGGGAACGACGCCGTTCCTCGGGCCGGGCGCGCGCGGCATGGGCGACGTGCTCGCGGCGGCGAACATCGCGCTGATGGCGGGCGAGGAAATCGAGGGACGCAACATCGAGCCCACGCAGGGCGAACTCCAGGTCATCAAGAGCCGCTCGCGGGAAGCGAGCGAGGAGAACCGGGCGATAACGGAGGCGCTCGCGCGGAAGGTCGCGCGCGGCGAGCTCACGCTCGACGAAGCCTTAGAGCGTCACCGCGAGGAGTGAGGGGTCGAATCCGGAGTGTCGGCAGAAGGGGCGCGAGACGCCACGACTTTGTGCCCTCGTGTGTTAGTACTTGACAGCCACGGTGGGGTGCGGCGGAAAGTACTTCAGTTGCGCCGTCGGATTCGCACACATCCACCGTAGCCTCCAATCATGAACGAAGTCCAACTTGAGGTGGCGAAAGCCTACCCGAACGACTCGGGCAGGGGCATCGCTCGCCTCGACCCCGACACGCTCCTGCACCTGAAGCTCAGTCCGGGAGACATCATCGAAATCGAGGGTGCCGAGACGACGGCCGCGAAGGTCTGGCGCGCCGACCGGCAGGACTGGAACACCGACACCATCCGCATCGACGGGTTCACGCGGCAGAACGCCGACGTCGGCATCGGCGAGCGCGTCAAGATCCGGAAGGCCGAGGCCCAGAAGGCCGACCGGCTCGTGCTCGCGCCGCCGGAGGACGCCAGCGTCCAGTTCGGCAGCGACGCCGCCGGCATGGTCAAACGCCAGATCCTCAAGCGCCCGGTCGTCTCGCGAGACATCGTGCCGGTGATGTCGAGCACGAACCACCCGTTCATGCGCTCGCCGGGACAGGCCATCCCGCTCATCGCCGTCGAGACCGAGCCCGACGGCGTCTGCCTCATCACCGAGGACACGGACGTGGAACTCCGCGAGGAGCCCATCAGCGGCTTCGAGCGCACGGGCGGCGGCATCACGTACGAGGACATCGGCGGCCTCGAGAACGAGATCCAGCGCGTCCGGGAGATGGTCGAGCTCCCGATGAAACACCCGCAGATCTTCCAGAAGCTCGGCATCGAGCCGCCGCAGGGCGTGCTCCTGCACGGTCCGCCGGGCACCGGGAAGACGCTGCTGGCGAAAGCGGTCGCCAACGAGACGTCGGCGAGCTTCTTCTCCATCGCCGGCCCCGAGATCATCTCCAAGTACTACGGCGAGTCCGAGCAACAGCTCCGCGAGATCTTCGAGGACGCGAAAGAGGACTCCCCGTCTATCATCTTCATCGACGAACTGGACTCTATCGCGCCGAAGCGCGAGGACGTCACCGGCGAAGTCGAGCGCCGCGTGGTCGCCCAGCTACTGACGATGATGGACGGCCTCGAAGGCCGCGGGCAGGTCATCGTCATCGCGGCGACCAACCGCGTCGACGCCGTCGACCCCGCGCTCCGCCGCCCCGGCCGCTTCGACCGCGAGATCGAGATCGGCGTCCCGGACGAGGTCGGCCGCGAGGAGATTCTCAAGATTCACACCCGCGGCATGCCGCTCAGCGACGACGTCAACCTCTCGTCGCTCGCCGACGACACCCACGGCTTCGTCGGCGCCGACATCGAGAGCCTCACCAAGGAGGCCGCGATGCGCGCGCTCCGGCGCTACCTCCCCGAGATCGACCTCGACGAGGAGGACATCCCGCCGAGCCTCATCGACCGCATGATCGTCAAGCGCGACGACTTCAAGGGCGCGCTCAACGAGGTCGAACCCTCCGCCATGCGGGAAGTCCTCGTCGAACTCCCCAAACTGTCGTGGGACGACGTCGGCGGCCTCGACGAGGCCAAAGAGGACATCAAGGAGGCCGTCGAGTGGCCGCTCAACCAGCCCGAGAAGTTCACCCGCATGGGCATCGACCCGCCCGCCGGCGTGCTGCTGTACGGCCCGCCCGGGACGGGGAAGACGCTGATGGCGAAAGCGGTCGCCAACGAGACGAACGCGAACTTCATCAGCGTGCGCGGCCCGCAGCTGCTCTCGAAGTGGGTCGGCGAGTCCGAGAAGGCCATCCGGCAGACGTTCCGGAAGGCCCGCCAGGTCTCCCCGACGGTCATCTTCTTCGACGAGCTCGACAGCCTCGCGCCCGGCCGCGGCCAGGAAGTCGGGAACAACGTCTCCGAGCGCGTCGTCAACCAACTGCTCACCGAGCTGGACGGCCTCGAAGAGATGGAGGGCGTCATGGTCATCGCGGCGACCAACCGCCCCGACATCATCGACCCCGCGCTCATCCGCTCCGGGCGCTTCGACCGCCTCGTCCAGGTCGGCCAGCCCGACGTCGAAGGCCGCGAGCAGATTCTCAAGATCCACTCCGAGAACATCCCGCTCGCGCCCGACGTCAGCCTCCGCGAACTCGCCGAAGTCACGGACGGCTACGTCGGCAGCGACCTCGCGAACATCACCCGCGAAGCCGCCATCGAAGCGCTCCGCGACGACGAGGACGCCGAGGACGTCGAGATGCAGCACTTCCGGCGCGCCATGGAGGACGTCCGCCCCACCGTCACCGAAGACCTCATGGACTACTACGACCGCGTCGAAGAACAGTTCAAGGGCAGCCAGAACCCCCAGAACCGCCAGGAACGCGGCGGCCACATCGGGTTCCAATAGTACCTTTTTGCTGCGGTCGCGCGCCTCCGGCGCGCTCCCTGGCAAAAAGCTACGCTAAAAAGCGCTCCTCGCTCCTTGCGGTCGCTCGTCGGCCTGCGCTCGCTCCGCTCGCGCAGTGAAACTCCCCCTTCGGCCGAGTATGCTGCTCTTACCGCTCCACATCCGCCTTCGAGGAATCTACGCGCCGCCTCGGGTAATCAACGTGTAACTGCCCGAATGCTTATTGACGGCGGCGCCGTCTAGTCCTTCTCGCTATGTCAGACACCGTCAAAGTAATCGAGCTAGTGGGGAACTCCGAGGAGTCGTGGGAGGACGCGGCGCAGAACGCCCTCAACGACGCCGACGAGACGCTGGAGAACATCAGCGGCATCGAACTCGTCGACCAGACTGCGGAGGTGAACGGCGGTCAGATCGAGCAGTACCGGTCGACGCTACACGTCTCGTTCGTGCTGAATCGATAGCTGAGAGACAGACGAGACGCTACGAGCCGGTGAGAGACGGAAAGAGAGAGGAGTTACTCGTCGTCGACGAGGACGGCGTTGACCTGCCCGGTCTGGCCGGGCCGGGAGGTGACGCGGGCCGTCCCGGCGTCCGTCTCGACGACGGCGCCCTTCGTGATGATGTTCCGGCGGGCGTAGTTCGGGTTCGCGCCGTTCTCGGCGACGTCCTCGATGGTGGCGTGGACGGTCCCGTCGTCGGTCGCGACGTTCGCGACGTTCGTGGAGAGCGCGCGCACCTTGTCGTTGTCGCCGCGGGCGTCGACCGTGCGGAAGCGCGGCTCGCCGACGGTAGTCTCGGTGGGCGAGCGGCCCGTCTTGGACTTCTGCTTCTTGTTCTGCGGGCGGAGTCGCGCGCCGGTCTTCGAGCGCTTGGAGCGTCCCTGGTATTGCATGTCCGGGAAGTGGCGCAGGACGCACTTGAAAGGCTCGGTTGGCGGGAAACAGCGGGTTTTACCGGCGTCCCCGTCGTCCCTGTGGGCATGAGCCTCCGGGTCGCGGTCGCCGCGCCGTTCAAACAGAAGGGCAAGCGCAGGATTCCCGAACAGGCGTTCGTGGTCGCGCTGTCGCTGGACCGCGACTGGATGAGCCCCGACCAGGCCAAGCGCCTGCTGGACGTCGCGACCGGCGAGGGCCTCGTCGAACGCGCGGACGGCGAACTCGTCGCGGACTTCGACCCCGAGGGCGTCGAGATCCCCGACGACTTCACGCCGGACGCGTCGCTGTTCCAGGAGCGGTCGGCGTTCGAGCGCGCGCTCGGCGCCGTCGTCGACGCCGGCCACGACCGCCAGGAGACCGTCGCCGCGGTGAACCGACTCCAGCAGGAGCTCGGCGTCACGGCCGACGCGGCAGCAATCGTGTACGCGCGCCGACGGGGCGTCGACGTGGACGACGCGGCGGGGAAAGCCCGGACGGAGCTGGAGGGCTGAGATGGTCGAAGACACCGAAACCGACGGGAAGCGGCTGGCGGAGCTGCTGTCGAGCGAAGTCACCGGCCACGAGAACGCGCCGTACGACGGGCTCGCGGTGGGGGACGCGGACCCGGACGTGGAGCCGACGACGGACGGCGCGCGCGCCTACGACGTGGAGCGCGACGGCGAGCGGCTAGCGCGGGTGTACGTGCAGCCGGAGCGCGCGCGAGTGGAGCTGTACGACGGCCTCGAAGCGGCCGAGGAGGCGGCCGTCGCCGCCGACCTGCGGTCGCGACCGGTCGGCGGCGAGCCGCCGCGCCTGCTCGTGTTCGTGACGACGGGCGCGGACGTCAAGCGCGCGCTGGACGTGCTCGGTGCGGCCGCGGAAACTTAGTCGGTCGCGGCGGCGTACGCGATTTCTACGGCACGCCAGAGTGCGACGACGACCGTTATCGCGAGCGCGCCCAGCGAGAGGTACAGCCACCCCATCACCGCGGCCGCGGGCGCGGCGACGCCGAACCAGTCGTACAGCAGGCCGGGAGTGACGAACATCCCGGTCGCGGGGACGACGAGCGCGAGCACGGCGAGGACGCCGGCGAGCTCGAGCGCGGCGCGCTGGCTCGCGCGGAGGCCGCGGCCGGAGAGCAGCGCGGCGGCGCCGAGCGCGGCGCCACCCACGGCGAACAGGAGCACGCCGAGGCCGATTGCGAGGCCGACCGGGAACCCCTCCTGACCGAGCGCCGGCACGGCGATGGCGGCACCGAGCGCGAGGAGCGCGAGACCGACGACCGCGAGGAGGGCGCGAACGACGGAGCGAGCGGAGGGCACGACTCCACGGTGCGAGCGGGCGGGTAAGTGCTTTTCCACGGTTCCCGGAAAGCGAATCGCTTTTGCCGATTTGCCGGGAGGAGGACGTATGAGCTTCTTCGACGACCTCGCGGCGCGCATCGAGGCCGCGGACTCCGTCGTCAGCGTCGGCCTCGACCCGGACCTCGCCCGCCTCCCCGAGGAGGTGCGCGACCACGACCTGCCGCGGTGGGCGTTCAACCGCCGCGTCATCGACGCGACCCACGAGCACGCCGCCGTCTTCAAGCCGAACGCGGCGTTCTACGAGGACGCCGACGGTTGGCGCGCGCTCCGCGAGACGGTGGCGTACGCCCACGGGAAGGACGTGCCCGTGCTGCTGGACGCGAAGCGCGCGGACATCGGGAACACGGCCCGCCAGTACGCCGATGTGCTGGAGTACGCCGACGCCATCACGGTCAACCCCTACCTCGGCGAGGACGCGCTCCAGCCGTTCCTCTCCCAGGAGGCGGCGGGCGTGTTCGTGCTCTGCCGGACGTCGAACCCGGGCGGGATGGACTTCCAGCACCTCGAACTCGCGGCGTACGACCGCCGGCTGTACGAGCACGTCGCCGAGCGCGCCGCGGGCTGGAACGACGAGTACGGGAACGTCGGGCTCGTGGTCGGCGCGACCGCACCCGAGGAACTGGAAGCGCTACGCAACCGCGTGCCGGAGCTCCCGTTCCTCGTGCCGGGCGTCGGCGCGCAGGGCGGGGACGCGGAGGCCGCCGTGCAGTACGGCCTGAACGACGAGGGCGTCGGGCTCGTGAACTCCACGCGGGGCATCATCTTCGCGGGCGAGGACTCCCCCGAGTGGGCGCGCGCCGCGGGCGAGGCCGCGCGCCGGCTGAAAGAGCGGCTGAACGAGCACCGGTAGCGGCAGGAAGGCGAGCGGTGCGTAACAGTCAGCGCGGGCCGGCGTCGCCGCGGCCGCCCCGGACCTCGTTCGCGCACTCGGTGCAGAACCCCGTCGAGGGGTCGTAGTGGGCCTGACAGACGACGCTCCCGCAGCGGTCGCAGCTGAACTGCGCCTGCTCGTCCGAGCAGATCTGACAGAGGCCGGTGACACTCATACCGGGAGCTACGGCGGCGAACCCCAAGAGTGTGAGCCAAGGATTTACGTGCGCGCGCCGAACTGGCGGACGACCGTGGAGACCGACGCGAGCATCGTCTGGGGGCTGGCGGGCACGTTCGGCGTGCTGGGCGTCGTGTTCGGCGTGCTGGGCGTCGTGTACAGCCCGGTGGCGCTCGGCGTCGCGGTGCCGTTCGGGCTCGCGGCGGGCGTCTTCTGGCTGCACGCCTCGGGCCGACTCGGGGAGCTGGCGTTCCGGCAGCGCCGGGTGTCCCGCGAGCAGTACGAGCGCGAGCGCGAACGCCGACGGCGGACCCGCGGGGAGCGCCACAGCGGCCGGGCGAGCGGTCGCAGCCGCGGGCGCAACCGGACGCGGGCGGGCGGCGAGAGGAGCCGGCAGCGACAGACCGCGGGCGGCGCGGCGGCGAGCGGGCCGCGCCGCGAGGACTACCGCGTGCTCGGCGTCGAACCGGGCGCAAGCAGCGAGGAGGTGCGGGCGGCGTACCGCGAGAAGGCGCGGGAGCTCCACCCGGACAGGGGCGGCGACGAGGCGGAGTTCTCGCGCGTGAACGAGGCCTACGAGCGACTGAAAGAGAACGAGTAACCGTCGTCTCCGGACGTCTCCGGACCGCTACCCGGGGAAGGCTTTTATCCGCTTCTCCCCAACCCGCTTCCATGGGCCGCGACCGAGCCCGCCTGGTTCGCGCACTCGACCGCGGGGAGCAGGAGGGCGGCAGCGTCGAGTTCAAGGAACGGTTCAGCCGCGACGTCCACCTCGCCGACGGCCGCATGGAGAGTCTCGCCGCGCAGCTGCGGCACCGCGTGCTCTCCGGCGACGGCGAGGCCGAGTACGTCCTGGGCGTCACCGACGACGGCGGCCTCGCGGGGGTGCCCCCGGAGACGTTCTCGGAGACGATGGACGTGCTGAGCCTGCTCGCCGAGGAGGCGGGCGCGCACATCGCGGACGTCCAGACGTGGAGCGTCGACAGCGTCGCCGACGGCGACGCCGAGGAGGGCATCGTCGGCGTCGCCGTCGTCCGCGACGGCGCGTCGCTGGCGCCCGACGACGACCACATCATCGTCGGGACGGCTGGCCACGTCGACCACGGGAAGTCGACGCTGGTCGGCAGCCTCGTCACGGGCGACCCCGACGACGGCGACGGCGAGACGCGCGGGTTCCTCGACGTCCAGCCCCACGAGGTCGAGCGCGGGCTGTCGGCGGACCTCTCGTACGGCGTCTACGGCTTCGACGGCGACGGGCCGATGCGCGTCCGCAACCCCCACCGGAAGGACGAGCGCGCGGCCGTCGTGGAGAACGCCGACCGCGTGGTGTCGTTCGTGGACACGGTCGGCCACGAGCCGTGGCTGTCGACGACGATTCGCGGGCTGGTCGGCCAGAAGCTCGACTACGGGCTGCTGACCGTCGCGGCGGACGACGGCCCCACCGACACGACCCGCGAGCACATCGGCGTGCTGCTGGCGACGGACCTGCCGACCATCGTCGCCATCACGAAGACCGACCTCGTCGACGACGAGCGCGTCGCGGACGTCGAGCGCGAGGTCGAGCGCCTGCTCCGGAACGCCGGCCGCACGCCCCTCCCCGTGGAGCGCCACGGCGTCGACGCCGCGATCGACGAGATCGGGGACAACGTCGTCCCCATCGTGCGCACGAGCGCGGTGACGATGGAGGGCCTGGACGTCCTCGACGAGTGCTTCCGGCGGCTCCCGAAGACGACAGCGGCGAGCGGGCCGTTCCGGATGTACATCGACCGCTCGTACAAGGTGACGGGCGTCGGCGCGGTCGCCTCCGGCACCGTGAAGTCCGGCACCGTGGAGGCGGGCGACGAACTCCTGCTCGGGCCGTTCCCGGACGGCGAGTTCCGCGAGGTGGAGGTGCGGTCCATCGAGATGCACTACCACCGCGTGGACCGCGCGCAGGCCGGCCGCATCGTCGGCATCGCGCTGAAGGGCGTCCGGGAGGCCGACGTCGAGCGGGGGATGGTGTTGCTGCCGGCGGACGCCGACCCCGACCCCGTCCAGGAGTTCCAGGCGGAGGTGATGGTGCTGAACCACCCGACGCGCATCGACGCGGGCTACGAGCCGGTCGTCCACCTCGAGACCATCGGGGAGGCCGCCCGCTTCGAGCCGGCGGACGGCCAGCTGCTGCCCGGCGACTCGGGCGAGACGAGCGTCCGGTTCAAGTTCCGGCCGTACCTCGTCGAGGAGGGCCAGCGCTTCGTGTTCCGGGAGGGCGCGAGCAAGGGCGTCGGCACGGTGACGAGCGTCTCGGACTGAAGGCGAAGCTTCTCGGACCCCCGTTTCGATGGAGGGCGTATGGTCGAACGCCGCACGCTGGAGTTCGTCGTCGGTATCGTCGCGGCCGCCACCGTGGCGGGCGGGCTGTCGCTGTACGTGGAGATGCCGTACGCGCTCGCGGTCGGGCTGGCGGCGGGGACGCCGGCGCTCGTCCGCACGAGCATGCGCCTGAACAGGACGCGCTACGACGCCGCGAAGTCCAGCACCGAGCAGGTCGTCGACGGCGCGCTCGCGGCGGCGGCGACGGCGGTCGTCGGGCTCGCGGGCGGCTACCTCGTGCTCTCGAACGGGCTGACGGGACCGGTGGCGTCGGCGGTCGCGGCCGCGACCGGCGTGTTCGCCGGGCAGGCGGTCTTCTACGCGCGGAACAGCCGGTACATCGGGTAGTCAGACGCGGCGGTAGCCGCCGTCGGCGCGCTCGGCGAGGCCGAGCAGGACCGCCCAGTCGAGGCGGCGCTCGACGCGCTCCGTCCAGAACCCCTCCCAGTCCTGTCGCTTCGTGCGCTCCCAGCGCGGCACGCGCTCGCTGACGGCCTCGAACACCGCCTCCGATGTCTGGGTGTCGTCGCCGAGCGCGTCGAGAGCGTCGGCGGCGAGGAAGACGTTCTCGCGGAAGCGGTCGGCGAGGTCGTCGCGGTCGAGGTCGTCGCGTACCCGGCCGTACCCGAGGTCCGTCTCCTCGACGGCGCCGAGCGCGGCGAGGAAGACGAGCCACGCGGACGCCGCCCCGCGGTCGTGGGCGCCCGCGCGCTCGACGAGGCGGCGACAGCAGTCGTCCTCGGACTCGGGGACCAGCGGGACGGCGTCCCGGACCTCGCGGACGCGGTCCAGGGAGTCCGGCGCCGGCGGCACGGGTTTGCGCTGCATACCCGTGGGTCAGCCCCGGACGGTCTTGAGTACGGCGACACGGCGAGAGGCGGCGGTGGCCGCTCCTGCCACCGTGTTTTTTGATTGTTCACTCCATACGTGGAAGTAGCACAGCCGGGAGCTGCACGCCGGAGTGCCGCGTCTGGCCCCACCAATGGTCGACAGCACCCAGATATCCACGAGCAAGGCGATACAGCAGCGCACCGGGAAGACGTTCCACCTGGCGACCCGACTGCTCCCCGAGCGCGTACGCCACTCGACGTACGTCCTGTACGCGTTCTTCCGGGTCGCCGACGACGTGGTGGACACGACCGAGGACCGCGACCCGGACGCCCAGCGCGCGGAACTCGAAGCGATTCGCGACGCCGCGCTCGGCGAGGACGCCGAAACCGGCCGGCTCGACCGGGAGACCGAGCAGGTGCTGGCGGCGTTCCGCGAGCTCGCCGATCGCCACGACGTCCCCGAAGAAGACGTGAACACGTTCGTGGACGCGATGCTGACGGACCTCGAAGAGACTCGCTACGACACCCACGAGGACCTGGAGTCGTACATGCGGGGGTCCGCGGTCGCGGTCGGGAACATGATGGTCGCCGTGATGGGCGTCGAGGAGGCCGAAACGGCGGCCCCGCACGCGGCGGCGCTCGCGGAGGCGTTCCAGCTGAGCAACTTCCTGCGGGACGTCGGCGAGGACGTCGAGGACTACGACCGCGTCTACCTCCCGGGGGAGACGCGCCGCGAGCACGGCGTCACCGTCGACCAGCTGCGCCGCGGCGAGGTCACGGCGGGGTTCCGGGAGGCGATGCGGACCGAGATGGCGCGCACGGAGACGAAGTACCGCGAGGGCGTCGCGGGCATCAAGTACCTCCCAGAGGACTGCCAGTTCGCGGTGCTGCTGTCGGCGGTGCTGTACGCCGACCACCACCGCGAGATTCGCGCGCGGAACTACGACGTGCTGACGGAGACGCCGAGCCTCTCGACGTCGCGGAAGCTCTGGCTGCTCGCGAAGACGCGGGCGCTGTGGTCGTTCTACCGGGACCCCGAGTACGTGTTCTACCGCGCGAGCTGCATCTCGTCGTCGACCGACCACCGGCGGGGACACGGCGACCCCCACCCGGCGCCGTAGCTAGCTCGCTGTTCTCGCGCGCACGTCGAAGTCGAAGCGGTCCGTAGCGAGCAGCGCGGCGCCCAGCCCGCCCGCTGCGAGCGCCGGGACGGGCTGACCGAACGCGAGGTTCACCGCGCCCCACAGCAGCACGAAGCTCACGAGGTCGTCGAGGAAGAACGGGCAGGCGTCGAGGCGGTCGCGGAGCGCGTCCCCGTCGTACCCCCAGTCGAGGACGGCGACCGACACGGTCGCGGAGAGCACCCAGCCGAGGTAGTTCGACAGCGGGACGCCGTAGTACGCGCCGCCGGCGTCGTACGCCCAGAAGCCGAGCGCGACCGCGCCCGGGTCGAGGACGACGTCCATCCAGAGCACGACCGCGACGACGGCGGGTAGCCGCACCACGGCGCGGCGGGCGCGCTCGCCGAACAGCAGGAGCACGAGCAGGTAGCTGTTGACGACGAGCGGCAGGAAGAACACGGGGAGGCCGAGCGGGACGCTGCCGGCGAGCATCGGCCCGAGGTCGACGAGGTACTCGAAGTGGCCGTACGGCCAGCCGGTGGCGACGCCGACGAACTCGACGCCGAACGCGTACGCGGTGAGCGCGAGCACGGCGACGGCGGCCCGGCGGTCCGTGAGCGGGAGCAGGCCCGCGATCAGCGGGAGGCGCATCACGGCGACGCCCGCGAGCACGAGGTAGGGGTTGAACGCGAGCGGCTCCGGCAGCCACCCCCACGCCGAGGCGAGCAGGAGGACGGCGCCGACGACCGGAAAGACGACGGCGATCTCGAAGCGGTTGCTCGCGACGAGTTCGTCGAGGCGGCGCTCGACGCGGGCGCGAGCGTCACCCATTCGCGAGCCTCCAGAGCGCGCCGATGGTGAGCGCGGCGCCGACGGCGGTGTTCACGAACGGGTACCACCAGTACGCGCGGTCGACGTCCACGTCCGAGGCGACGATACCGGTGACGAGTACGGGGTACGCGAGCAGGACGGCGCCGAGCCGCCAGTCGACGGCCGCGAAGACGGCGGCCGAGGCGAGCCAGCACGCCGCGCAGTAGACGTACGTGCGGCGCTCGCCGAGCGCGGTGGCGGTGGTAGTGATGCCGGCCTCGCGGTCGGGCTCGATGTCGGGGATGGCGGAGAACGTGTGCATCCCCATCGCCCACAGCCAGCCGCCGGCGACCGCGAGCAGCGGCGGCTGCTGGCCGGCGACCGCGGCGTACGCGGCGGCCCCCGGGAGGATGTAGAGGCCGTTCGACGCGGAGTCCAGCAGCGGCGTCGTCTTGAATCGGAGCGGCGGCGCGCTGTACTCCACGGAGAGGACGACCCACGCGGCGAGCCACGGGTACGCGACTGCCGGCAGCACTGCGGCGACTGGGACGAGCAGGAGCCCCGAGAGGACGACGACCGCGGCGACTGCGCGGCCGCCCCGGAACCGCGCCTCCTTCTCCTCTTTCTTCGGGTTCACCTCGTCGACGTCGCGGTCGAAGACGTCGTTGACGCCGTAGAGGAAGACGTTCGCGGGCACGAGGAAGTACGCGAACAGCGCGACCGCGGGCAGCGAGAACAGCTCGGGGACGGTCCCGGCCGCGTACGCGACGCCGACGACGACGGGGCCGGCGAGGTAGAACCAGAACCGCGGCCGGGAGAGGACGAGGAGGTAGCGCAGCATCTACGCGTCTTCGAGCACGCAGTCGGCCGTGATCTCGCCGCTGATGAGGCACATCGGCACGCCGATGCCCGGCGTGGTGAACGACCCGGTGAAGTAGAGGCCGTCGAGGGCCTCCGAGCGGTGGGGCGGCCGGAACAGCGACGTCTGCCGGAGCGTGTGCGCGAGCCCGAGCGCAGTTCCACGATAGCTGTTGTAGCGGTCGGCGAACTCGGAGACGGAGAACCGCTCCTCGACGACGATGCGGTCCCGGAGGTCGACGCCGGTGTTCTCCGCGATGTCGTCGAGCACGAGGTCGCGGTACTCCTCGCGGACCTCGGGCGTGTCGTCGAGACCGGGCGCGATGGGGACGAGCGCGAAGAGGTTGCTGTGGCCGTCGGGCGCGACCGAGTCGTCGGTCTTCGACGGCACGCAGAGGTAGTACGCGGGGTCGTCTGGCCACTCGGGGTCGTCGAAAATCTGGCCGAAGTGCGCCTCCCAGTCGGAGGGCAGCACGAGCGTGTGGTGGGCGAGCGGCTCGACGTCGCCCTCCACGCCGAGGTACAGCAGGAACGCCGATGGCGCGTACGTCCGGGACTCCCAGTAGTCGGCGTCGTACTGGCGCTTCTCGGGCGGGAGTAACTCCTGCTCGGTGTGGGCGTAGTCGGCGTCCGAGACCACCACGTCCGCGAGCACGTCGGTCTCCCCGTCGGTCTCGACTTTGAACCCGCCGCGGTAGCCGTGAATCTTCGTGACCGGGTGGTTCGTGCGGAACTCCACGCCCAGCTCCGCCGCGAGGTCGGCGATGCCGTCCGCGACCCCGGACATGCCGCCCTCGGGGTAGTAGACGCCGAGGTTGAAGTCCACGTGGCTCATCAGGTTGTACAGCGCGGGGGTCGTGTTCGGCGCGCCGCCGAGGAACACGAGCGTGTACTGCATGATCTGCTGGAGCTTCGGGTGGTCGAAGTAGCCCTCGACGTGGTCCTGCATCGACCCGAGCAGGCTGAGCCCGCGGGCGTACTCCGCGAGGTCCGGGTCGAGCCAGTCCCGGATTCGGGGGCGGTCCTCGTAGACGAAGTGCTCCATCCCCACCTCGTAGTTCTCCCGGGACTTCGCGAGGTAGTCGTCGAGCGTCTCGCCCGCGCCCGGCTCGTAGGCGTCGAACACCTCCTTGACCTGCTCGCGGTCCGGCGTCACGTCGACGACGTCGCCGTCCGCGTTCACGTCGAGGCCCGGCGCGTCGCGGCCGGGGCGCCGGCCGGCGTTGTCCTTGAAGAAGATGCGGTAGTGCGGGTCGAGGTGCTCTAGCGAGTAGTACTCAGAGGGCTCCCGGCCGAAGTCGCCGAAGAACTGCTCGAAGACGTCGGGCATCAGGTACCACGACGGCCCCATGTCGAACGTGAAGCCGTCGCGTTCGAGCGCGCTCGCGCGCCCGCCGACCTGCTCGTTCTTCTCGACGACGGTGACGTCCGCGCCCGCGTCCGCGAGGTAGCAGGCCGTCGACAGCCCGCCGAAGCCCGCGCCGACGACGGCGACCGACTTCCCCGACAGCGCGTTCATGGCCGCAACGTTGGTCGCGCGGATGATAAAACGCCGCCCTCCGGCGACTCCGACTGGGTCAGGCGACGTCGAAGCCCTCGGCGAGCAGGTCCTCGCGGACCTCGCCGAGCGCGTACGTCGGGCCGCCGGTGACGTCGACGGTGACCTGGGCGGGCCCGAAGACGCCCTCGTCGACGGCGCTGGCGTCCCAGTCGACGTCCGCGAAGATGTCCGCGAACGGCTTCCCGTAGCGGTCGGCGGCCGACGACGGCACCGCGTCGAACGCGTCGAAGTCCTCCGTGACCGTGAGGTGGACGCGACCGCCGTACGCGAGGGCGTCGTTCGTGCGGCCGATTGCCTCCTCCTCGTCGCCGGCGACGGGCGCGACGGGCGCGCTCCCCGACGCGGTGAGGACGTTCGTCGGGTCGTATCCGAGTTCGTACAGCCGGAACAGCGCGAGTTCGGCGGCGCGGGCCGCGGCGGTGACGCTGCCCGCGACGCTCGCGGTGCGGTACGCGGGCAGGTAGACGCTCTCCGCGTTCACGCCCGCGAGCTCCGCGACCTGGTCGGCGGCCGCTTCGGTCGGGTACGCCTCGCTCTCCAGGGCGAGCACCGCGAACTCGAAGGCGTCGACGTAGTCGATGGCCTCGTACTCGCCCTCGCGGGCGACCAGCGCGCGCGCCGGCCCGCTGCCGAGCCCCTCGTAGTCGTCGACGGTGAGCTCCCAGCCCGCCTTCTGCGCGCCGAGCAGTGCGATTGCGGGGCGGTCGCAGGCCAGTTCCACGTGCGGGAACGTCGCGCCCGCGACCTCGTCGACGCGGGTCTGGACGGTCGCCAGGCCCGCCGTCTGGAGCTCCGCGAGCAGCAGGCCCGCTTCGAGGCCGCCGCGGTGCTCGACGCCGAAGTCGATGACCGTCGCGCCGTTGTCCAGCTCGAACGCGCCGACGTCGAGCTCCTCGGTGAACTCGAGGGCTTCGTCGGCGAGCTCCAGCGCCATCCGGTTGAGACTGTCCATGCCGCCGGCTTCGGCGCCCCCACACAAGAGGTTTCTCAGTCCGCGCGGTCAGCGCTCCGAGCGCGCCTCGCGGCCGAGCTCGCGCTCGACGGCGTCGACCTTCTCGCGGGCGGACTGGTCGCTCGTGCGCTTGTCGTCGATTTTCAGGAACGTGCTCACGCGGTCGGCGTCGACGGCCTCGTGGGCGGCGCCGACCGCGTCCAGTAGCGTGTCGATGTCGTCGGCCTCGACGACCGTCCCCATCGGATTCGTCTCGTAGGCGACGTCGAAGTCGTCGAGCGCCGCGACGGCGCCGGCGACGTCGCCCGCCATGCTCTGTTCGGTGACCGGTGCGACACTCAGGAACGCGATGACCGTCATACCGACTACTGCGACGCGCTCGCACTTAGCGACGGCGGCGTCAGTCCTCGCCGGCGGCGTCGGCGGCGACGGCGTTCGACGACTGCGGGGGCTCGTAGTCCTCGCTCACGGGCGGCACGACCGTCCACAGGACGACCGCGACGGCCAGGAAGACGGCGCCGAGGACGGCGACCGCCGTCATCGACGTGTACCACGTCGCGAGGATGCCGCTGCCGACGCGGAACGGGACGCCGGCGACGTTCCGCAGCATCGCGACCGACGACAGCAGCGTCGCGCGCCCGACGGACTGCACCTGGTCGTTGATGTAGCGGTTCGTGATGGGGCCAACGAGGGAATGCCCGCCCTTCATCACGAAGAACATCGGGAACACGAGCAGCGGCACGAGGCCCGCGAGCACGTACGTCGCGGCGATAGCGACGGGTATCAACAGTATCGCCGTGCGGACGCCGAGCAGCTCCTCGACGTCGCTGGCGTAGTCGCTGGTGACCGCCGACACCACGGTGAACGCGGCGTACAGGATGCCGAGCACGCCACCTTCGGGGATGGCCCAGCCGTCGAGCGTGGGACCGAACGTCGTCTCCAGGGTGTCCTGGGCGATGGGCTGAATCCACATGTCCATCGTGAGAATCGCGCCGCTGAACAGCGCGAGGTAGACGACGAACCACCGCAGGTCGGGCGCGGTGAGCTGGTCGCGGATGACGGGGAGGGCGTCGACGATGGTCATGCGCTCGTCGGCGGCGTCGCCGTCGGTGGCGTCGTCGTACGCGCGATTCTGCGGCAGCCTGAGAACCAGCACGAGGCTGATAGCGGCGGCCACGACGCCCGCGTAGAAGGGGTAGTAGCGGTTGACGGCGTACAGGAACCCGCCGACGACGAGCGTGACCGCGCGCAGCCACTGGCCGAGCGCGCGGCCGCGGCCGCTGACGCGCGTGAACTCCGCTTCCATGTCGTGCTCCCGGAGGGTGTCGTAGAGCCACGCGCTCCCGCTGCCGGAGACGAACGTGCCGCCGAACGACAGCGTCACGAACGTGAACGTGAACCCGACGAAGTCGGTCGCGACGAGGTAGCTGGCGTTCGATACCAGCATGATGGCGGCGCCGACCGCGAGACTGTTCCGGCGGCCGATGCGGTCGCCGATGTAGCCGGTGGGGACCTCGGAGGTGACGACGACGACCGACTGGATGCTCGCGATGAGACCGATCTGCGCGAGCGTGAGGTCGTTGAACAGCAGGAACAGCGTGTAGACGGGGTAGTGGAAGCCGGGGCGCGCGGTCGCCCGGTAGAGGTAGTACCGGCGGACGACCGTGGAGGCGGAGAGCCGGGACATGAGCGACTGTCCGAGTGATTATGTAACGGAGCCATAAACCCTCCGTAAGAGTGGTACACAGCGGCACGGGAGAAGCGGCAAAACCGTCACGCAGCGAGTGAGTAGCCGGTCTCTCGCGCTCGACGGTCGGTCGTCAGATGAATGAAATTTCAGTAACAGCGGTGATACGAGTGGTCTCGCAGCGCGTGCAGACGGTCGGGCGGTTTACGTGCGCACGGGAACAGTCTAACATATGCGACAGCGCTCCGGCCCGTTCGCACTGGTCGCCGTCCTCGCGTGCGTCCTCGGCGTCGTCGGCTACGTCGTCTTCGGCTGGCGGTTCGGCGACGGCACCACCAACCCCGTCGCGTTCGCCGTCGCTATCGCCGCCGTCGGCGTCGCCGTCGTGGCGACGCTCCGGGACCGCCTGTAAACTGGCGACCTTTCACTGCCGTCGGTAATATCGAGTCCTACCAGCAGTTGCTAGTACGGTTTCTTTGTGCAGAGTGAGGTGTGAAACTGCCGTTCAGTACAGGTGAAGGATCCACTGCTCAAGACGTGGCTTGTAGGTGATTGCCTACTGGCTGTCGGTGTTGGGCCAGGATCGTGCATCCGATTCGACGAGGCCCAGTAGAAGTCGGCGTCGATCGTCTACCTCCACAAGCGAGTTGGTAAACTCCTCGTCCGAGACAGTAGGGATTCCACTGTCGCGCAACTGTTCGAGATCGGGGGCAGGCGGGGATTGCGACGCTGGTCCGACGAACTCGCTCTCCAGTGTATCGAGGTACGACTGTACGCTCGACCGAGCTTGCGTGATGGTTGGCTCACTCGGACGGTGCTCTGGTTCGACGCCGAATTGGAGAAGCGTGAGCGTCTCGTCCAAGACGGTGACGTTTGTCGTCGGGGCCTGCGACCGCTCTGGCGTGAAGAAGTAGTGGAGAATGGGGTACGCCTTGTGGTTCGCTGTCAGCGTATCGAGCTCGTTCACGATCAGGTTTAGCGGTACTTCTAGTCCCTGGAACGAGTCGGCGTCCCAACTCGTTTCGAGAATCTCCGTACTCTGTTCGCCGAGTCCGTGGATGCTGCCCGCCAGCGAGCGTTTCTGTGTAACAGCACTGAGGACGTTGAGAACGTACGTGACACTGAGCGTGACGAAGAACATCCCGCTGGCCGTTGTGAGCGCTGTCGCGATCCGCCAGATCCCGCCGTTCGGCGTGAAATCTCCGTTCCCCATCGTGAAGACCGTGTATCCGACGAAGTAGACCCGCTCTGTCCAGGAGATCGGACCGGTGTTTCGCGTGTCGAGTAGACTCTCCTCGCCGCCTGCGAAAAGGAACGTCCATCCGCCCCAGAGAAGTGCAATCCACATGGTGAGTCCGAGGACGAGAATTAACGGTCCGGAAAGTGAGAGCACGCGGGGACGCTCACCGGACACCTTCTCGAGTATCGTCCAGGTACTGGACATCAGTCGAGAGGTGAGGGGGCCGGCCTCCCCCTCGACCCACAGCGTCGTCCAAAGCATGTCAACCACGGTCAGCAGGAGAAAGATTACGCCAACAACGAGGTAGAGTAGATTCATTTTGTCCCCCTAGTAGAGTCGATCTTCGGGTTGGTTCGTCATCTTGTGAGACCTGTATGCGGGCCGACCGTGACCACGTGCGGGTTGATGATAGAAAATAAGTGATTCCGTCGGTCGTTCGGTTATGCGTTCGCCATCTGCCGGCGACTTTCGGCACACCACTCGCAGACCTCGGCGGCCTCGTCACAGATTTCGATGCACTCGCGTCGCTCGTCGCTCAGGCTGTCGATCTTCGAGACGGTCTCTGGGAGGGACATTTCATCCGAGAAAATGTTCAGTAGCTGGATAAACGATCAGCCTGCAACGGCAAGGGCTTACCCTTGCTATGAACTGCTAACACGTTATTCCGGGGGCGAAACGGTACCGTATTTCTCACCATCAGCGATGGAGATGCTTGCTGAATCCAGACTGCATCGAGCGGTAGATACGTAACACCACAACTACTGCTAACACACACCGCCGAACGCCCGACGCGACACGGCCATCGCTGCGGGGCGTAGCGTTCAGAGAAGTACGCTGGCGGGGATTTGAACGGAGCGAGACGGTCCTCGCTTCGTTCGGCTGCGTCTCGCAGGTTCAAATCCCGACGCACTCACGCAGATCGACAAAAACGTCGCTCAGCGGTGAGAATTAGTAGAGAAGTGCGCTGGCGGGGATTTGAACGCCGGAACTTCGCTCCCGCTGGTCGCTCGTTCCGAGCCCAAATCCCATGCACTTCACGTCGAAACGCGACGACCGACACAAGCGTCGCTCGTCGGCGTTGTACTGTGAGAAGTGCGCTGGCGGGGATTTGAACCCCGGTTGTGACCATGGCAAGGTCACGTGATACCACTACACTACCAGCGCGCCTGTCTTCGTTCGCATTCCGAACAACGGCAGGGTTGTATATAAATCCACGCTTTGGAGACGGCTTTGGGAGAAACCGACATACGGGGACGGCACCCGGGTCGCGCACGCGAGTACCGTAAGTTGCCGAAAAGTGCGAACAGTTCGCACACGAATTCGGCGGTAGACGGCCGTGAAACGGTCTCACAGGCCGGCGGCGGAAACGCCACCCTTTTACCGGAGGCGTCGGTAACTACGCTACAGTCTCGTGACGAGACACGGACGCGACACGGCATGACACGCAGCGTACTCGTGCCGTCGTCCCTCGTCCGGGAAGCCGAGGACAAACGCGAGGCGACTCGCAAGCTCGGTTACGTCGCCCGCGCGGCGGCGGTGTTCCGGACTGACCGCCTCGTCGTCTTCCCCGACGAAGACGGCGAGAGGAAGTGGGGCGGCGGGTTCGTCGAAACGGTGTTGCGGTACGCCGCGACGCCACCGTACCTCCGAAAGGAGGCCTTCGACACGCGCGACGAACTGGAGTACGCCGGTGTCCTGCCGCCGCTCCGTCTCTCGTCATGGACCGGCTCAGACTCGAGCGGGTCTGGGTCGTTACGACAGGGAATCGTGACCCAGGTCGGATCTGAAGGGCGCGTTCGGGTCAATTGCGGAATGCAACACCCAATCTCGCTCCAGACGCCTCCCGGTATGGAGGTCGAGGAGGGGGAGCGCGTGACCATCAGGGTCTCTTCGCGACGACCGGTCCGTGCGAAGCTGGTCGACGAACCCCTCCCGGGGTTCTCGGTCGAACGCACGGCCCTCGGTGACGCTCTCGACCGGCCCGACGCGGGCGTTCGCATCGCCACCTCCCGCCACGGGACGCCGCTTTCCGCGGCCTCCCTCGGGGGGTACGTCGAACGCGCCGCCCGGGACGGACTGACCGTCGCCTTCGGTGCGCCCGAACGCGGGCTCCCGCCCATGCTCGGGCTCACCGGGGACGAGGTCAGCGAGGCGGTCGCCGACCAATCCACCGACGCACCCGCGCGATTCGACGCCTGGCTCAACACCATCCCTCAGCAGGGCAGTGAGGTCGTGCGAACCGAAGAAGCGATGTTCGCCTCCCTCGGCTGCCTGACGCTCACGGAGTGATACGATGCCACAGCCAAACCGACCACGCAAAGGCTCGATGGGGTTCAGTCCCCGCAAGCGCGCGGAGAGCGAAGTACCGCGCTTCAACTCGTGGCCCGAAGACGACGGTCAAGTCGGTCTTCAGGGCTTCGCTGGCTACAAGGCCGGCATGACCCACGTCGTCCTCGTCGACGACAAGGCGAACGCGCCGACGGAGGGCATGGAGACGACCGTGCCCGTCACCGTCGTCGAGACGCCGCCCATGCGGGCGGCGGCCGTCCGCCTCTACGAGGACACGCCGTACGGCAAGAAGCCGCTCACGGAAGTCTGGGCCGACGACACCCACGAGTCTCTCGACCGCGCGCTCTCCGTCCCGGAAACGGGCGGAGAGACAGACGCACTGACCGAAGCGCTCGAAGCGGAGGACGTCGCGGACGTCCGTGTCATCACGCACACGGTCCCCGGCGAACTCTCGAGCGTACCGAAGAAACAGCCCGACGTCATGGAGACGCGCGTCGGCGGCGGCTCCCTCGAGGAGCGCGTCGACTTCGCCGCGGACCTCCTCGAGGACGGCGGCGAACACGCGTTCGGCGACGTCTTCCGCGCCGGTGAGTTCACCGACGTCGCGGGCGTCACCAAGGGCAAAGGGACCCAGGGCCCCGTCAAGCGCTGGGGCGTGCAGAAGCGGAAAGGCAAGCACGCCCGCCAGGGCTGGCGGCGCCGCATCGGGAACCTCGGCCCGTGGAACCCGTCCCGGGTCCGCTCGACGGTCCCGCAGCTCGGGCAGACCGGCTACCACCAGCGCACCGAACTCAACAAGCGCGTCATCGACATCGGTAACGGTGACGACGAGGACGTCAACGCCGCCGGCGGCTTCCCGAACTACGGCGAAGTCGACGGCAACTACACGCTCGTGAAGGGCTCGGTGCCCGGTCCCGAGCAGCGCCTCGTGCGGTTCCGCCCGGCCGTCCGGCCGAGCGAGTCGCCGCGCCTCGACCCCGAGGTGCGCTACGTGAGCACCGAATCTAACCAAGGATAACCATGCAGGCAACTGTACGCGACCTGAACGGCGACGACGACGGGACGCTCGACCTCCCGGACGTGTTCTCGGAACCCGTCCGACCGGACCTGGTCAAGCGCGCCGTCCTCGCCGCTCAGGCCAACCGAACCCAGAAGCACGGCTCCGACGAGTACGCGGGCCTGCGCACTTCCGCCGAGTCCCACGGTAGCGGACGCGGCATGGCTCACGTCCCGAAGACGGAGGGCCGTGGCGCGCGCGTCCCGCAGACCGTCGGCGGTCGCAAGGCGCACCCGCCGAAAGCCGAGAAAGACCCGGGCCTCGACGTCAACGACAAGGAGCGGAAGGCCGCCGTCCGGAGCGCCATCGCGGCGACGACGGACAGCGAGGTCGTCGCCGAGCGCGGTCACGCGTTCGACGACGACGTCGAGCTCCCGCTCGTCGTCAGCGACGACTTCGAGGACCTCGTGAAGACCCAGGAGGTCGTGGCGTTCCTCGAAGCGGTCGGCGTCCACGCGGACGTCGAGCGCGCCGACGACGGACGCAACGTCCGCGCCGGCCAGGGGACGCTCCGCGGCCGGAAGTACCAGGAGCCCTCGTCGCTGCTGGTCGTGACCTCCAGCGAGTCCGGGCCGTCGAAGGCGGCGCGGAACCTCGCGGGCGTCGACGTCGCGACGGGCCGCGAAGTCAACGCCGAGGACCTCGCGCCGGGCGCCGAGCCCGGGCGACTCACGCTCTGGACGGAGAGCGCCGTCGAGGAGGTGGCCCAGCGATGAGCGGCCTCATCGACTACCCCATCGTGACGGAGAAGGCGATGGACGAGATGGACTTCCAGAACAAGCTCCAGTTCGTCGTCGACGTCGACGCTGCCAAGCCCGAGATCCGGGACGCCATCGAGGAGCAGTACGACGTCACCGTCACGAACGTCAACACGCAGATTACGCCCGAGGCAGAGAAGAAGGCGACAGTCACACTCTCGGAGGACGACGACGCGCAGGACGTCGCCTCCCGCATCGGGGTGTTCTGAACATGGGACGCAGAATCCAGGGTCAGCGACGCGGGCGCGGCAGTTCGACGTTCCGCGCGCCGTCGCACCGATACAAGGCGGAGCTGTCGCACCGGAAGACCGAGGACACCGACGTGCTGGCGGGCGAGGTCGTCGACATCGAGCACGACCCCGCGCGCAGCGCGCCGGTCGCGAACGTCGAGTTCGAGGACGGCGACCAGCGCCTCGTGCTCGCCAGCGAGGGCGTCGCCGTCGGCGACACCCTCGAAGTCGGCATCTCGGCGTCCATCGAGGAGGGCAACACGCTGCCGCTCGGGGAGATCCCCGAGGGCGTGCCCATCTGTAACGTCGAGAGCCAGCCGGGCGACGGCGGCAAGTTCGCTCGCGCGAGCGGGGTCAACGCGGACCTCGTCACGCACGAGCGCGACGCCGCGGTCGTCCAGCTGCCGAGCGGCGAAGTCAAGCGCCTGTCCCCGGACTGCCGGGCGACCATCGGCGTCGTCGCCGGCGGCGGCCGCACGGACAAGCCGTTCGTGAAGGCCGGGAACAAGCACCACAAGATGAAGACCCGCGGCGGCAAGTGGCCGAAAGTCCGCGGCGTCGCGATGAACGCCGTCGACCACCCGTTCGGTGGCGGCGGCCGCCAGCACCCCGGTCGCCCGAAGAGCGTGTCGCGTAACGCGCCGCCGGGCCGGAAGGTCGGTGACATCGCGTCGAAGCGAACCGGCCGCAAGAGCAACAAGTAATCATGAGCACGGAATACCGAACCGGCCGCGAGGGTGAGTTCACCTACCGCGGCCACGACCTCGACGAACTCCAGGAGATGAGCCTGGAGGAAGTCGCGGAACTGCTCCCCGCACGCCAGCGGCGAACCATCACCCGCGGGCTCTCCGACGAGCACCAGAAGGTGCTCGAGGAGGCCCGCGAATCGGAGCCCGAGGAGACGGCCAACGACCCCATCCGGACGCACCTGCGCGACATGCCGGTGCTGCCGGAGTTCGTCGACCTGACGTTCGCGGTGTACACCGGTCAGGAGTTCGAGCGCGTCGAGATTCAGCCCGAGATGATCGGGCACTACCTCGGCGAGTTCCAGCTCACGCGAACGTCCGTCGAACACGGGCAGGCGGGCATCGGCGCGACCCGCTCCTCGAAGTTCGTGCCGCTCAAGTAAACCATGGGAATCAGCTACAGCGTGGACACAGACCCCGAGACCACCGCGAAAGCGATGCTCCGGGAGCGGTCCATCAGCCTGAAGCACAGCAAAGCCATCGCCCGCGAGATCAAGGGCAAGACGGTCGCCGAGGCGCGAGAGTACCTCGACGCCGTCATCAACGAGGAGCAGTCGGTGCCGTTCAAGCAGCACAACAGCGGCGTCGGCCACCGGAACGACATCGAGGGCTGGGACGCCGGGCGCTACCCGGAGAAGGCCTCGAAGAACTTCCAGAAGCTCCTCGACAACGTGGCGAACAACGCCGACCAGCAGGGCTTCGACGCCGAGGAGATGGTCATCGAACACGTCGCCCCACACAAGGTCGACGAGAGCCGCGGCCGCAAGCCCCGCGCGATGGGGAAGGCGGACCCGTGGAACACGACCATCTGTGACGTCGAGCTCGTGGTCGCCGAGCCCGAGGAGGAGGTGAGCGCCTGATGGCCGACGAGATGGAGTTCATCGAGCAGGGCCTCCAGCGCTCCCAGATCGACGAGTTCTTCGCCGAGGAGCTGGCCCGCGCCGGCTACGGCGGCATGGAGCTCGCGCCGACCCCGATGGGCATGCAGATCGTCCTGAAGGCCGAGAAGCCCGGGATGGTCATCGGGAAGGGCGGGAAGAACATCCGGAAGATCACGACGCAGCTCGAGGAGCGCTTCGACCTCGAGGACCCGCAGATCGACGTGCAGGAGGTCGACGAACCCGACCTGAACGCACAGATCGTCGCGGACCGCCTCGCGAACGCGCTCGAGCGCGGCTGGTACTTCCGGAAGGCCGGACACACGACCATCGACCGCATCATGGAGGCCGGCGCGCTCGGCGCCGAGATCGTCCTGAGCGGGAAGGTCACCGGCAACCGCGGCCGCGTGGAGAAGTTCAACCGCGGCTACATCAAGCACAACGGCGAGCCCGCCGAGGAGATCGTCGACCACGGCAAGGGCGTCGCGGTGATGAAGCTCGGCACCATCGGTGTCAGCGTCAAGATCATCCCGCCGAACGCGAAGCTCCCCGACGACTTCGAGATCCAAGAGGACGCGAACATCGAGGACCTCGTCGTCGACGAGGAGGAAGCCGGCGAGGAGCTCGAAGAGCTCCTCGAGGGCGAAGGCGAGGAGGCCGAAGCCGACGAGGGCGAAGCGCCCGAGGACGCCGCGGAGACCGAGGCGGCCACGGAGGCCGCCGTCGAGGAGATCGTCGAGGAAGACGTCGAGGCCGAGGAAGGCGCGGCCGCGACGTCGCCCCCGGACACCGACGGCGACGTCGAGGAGGAACTCGACGAGCTCGCCGAGGACGTCGAGGAGTTCGAGGACGTCGACGAGGAAGCCGAGGAGACCGCCGAGGAGCTCCTCGAGGAGATGGAAGCCGACGACGATTCCGAGTCCGAGGAGGGTGAGGAATAATGGCGATTCTCCACACCGAAGAGATTCGGGACATGACGCCCGCGGAACGCGAAGCAGAGCTCGAAGACATCGAGACGGAGCTGCTGAACGCCAAGGCCGTGAAGGCCGCCGGCGGCGCCCCGGACAACCCGGGCCGCATCGGCGAGCTCCGTCGCACCGTCGCGCGAATCAAGACGATTCAGCGCGAGGAAGGCGACCTGGACGAAGCGGACACGGAGAGCGAATAACATGCCACTGACGCCCGAAACACTGCCGCGACACGAACTCGTCGGCCTGCACGCGCGGGTCGTCGAGTCGACCGACCCGTCCCGGGTCGGCATCGAGGGCGAGGTCGTCCGCGAGACGATGCGGACGCTCGTAATCGACGCCGACCCGGACGGTGACAGCGGCACCTCGGGCGTCAAGCAGGTCCCCAAGCGGGGGGCCACATTCGAGTTCCGACTCACAGATGAAGCTGCGGCTTCCCCGAAGGGAGCCGGGACCGCGTCTCAACCTGCAGGTGGCGAGAGTCAAACCACTGGCGAGGGCGCGGCCTACGTTACGGTGGATGGGGTCGCGTTGCTCTCACGACCCGCTACACGCTCCGAAACCGGAGTTGATTCGAAATGGCGATAGGACTGAACGTAACAGAACCGGAAGGCACGTGCTCCGACGAGGACTGTCCGTTCCACGGGAATCTTTCCGTGCGCGGCCAGGTCCTCGAGGGTGAAGTGGCTTCCACCGACATGGACAAGACCATCGTCGTCGAGCGCGAATACGACGTATTCGTGCCCAAGTACGACCGCTACATGAAGCGGCGGTCGCGAGTGCCGGCCCACCAGCCGGACTGCCTCGACGTAGAGGTTGGCGACACGGTCAGTATCGCAGAAACCCGACCGCTCTCGAAGACCAAGTCCCACGTGGTCGTCGAAGTCACTGACGGAGGTGACGCCTGATGGAAGCCATCAAGGCAGACGTCACGCAGGGCCTGGAGAAGGGCTCGCTCATCAACTGCGCCGACAACACTGGCGCACGCGAGCTCAAGATCACGAGCGTACAGGGCTACCAAGGAACGAAGAACCGCCACCCGAAGGCCGGGCTCGGCGACACGATCACCGTCTCGGTGACCAAGGGGACGCCGGAGATGCGTCGCCAGGTCCTCGAGGCAGTCATCGTGCGCCAGCGCAAGCCCATCCGACGGCCGGACGGCACGCGCGTGAAATTCGAGGACAACGCCGCGGTCATCATCGACGACCTCGGTGAGCCCCGCGGGACCGAGATCAAGGGTCCGATTTCGCGCGAAGTGGCGGAACGGTACGGTACCATCGCGAGTACCGCGACGATGATCGTATAGACATGAGCGAACAACCACACAAACAGCGAACCCGCACGGAGCGCGCGCCGCTGCACGAGCGGCAGAAGCAGGTTCACGCGACGCTGTCCGAGGACCTCCGCGAGGAGTACGGCCAGCGACGCGTCCGCGTCAACGTCGGCGACACCGTCGAAGTGATGCGCGGCGACGACGCCGGCGAGACCGGCGAGGTCGTCGACGTCGACCTGCGCGACGAGACCGTCAAGGTCGAGGACGTCACCGTGGAGAAGGCCGACGGCGAGGAGCTGCCGAAGCCCCTCGACGCGAGCAACCTCCGCGTCACCGACCTCGACCTCGAAGACGACGTGCGCGCCGAGCGGCTCGAAGGTGACAACGAATGACGAACCACCAGAAGCGACTCTCGGTACCGAAGTCCTGGCCGGTCGAGCGGAAGACGGAGACGTTCACCGCGAAGGCCGGGGCCGGTCCGCACGGCGAGTCGGGCGTACCGCTCGTCGTCGTGCTCCGGGACGTCCTGGGCTACGTCGACGACACCAGCGAGGCGCAGTACGTCCTCAACAACGACGGCGTGCTCGTCAACGGTGACTCCGTCGGCGACGTGAAACGCCCCATCGGGATGTTCGACATCCTGGCGTTCCCCGAGCGCGACGAGTACTACCGGGTCTTCCCGGACGAGGGCGGCCGGCTCGGCCTCACCTCCATCGACGCGGACTCGGCGGACAGCAAGCTCAGCAAGATCGAGGACAAGACCACCGTCACCGGTGGCGACGTCCAGCTGAACCTCCACGACGGCTCGAACCTGCTCGTCGACGAGGACGTCTACAGCGGCGGCGACTCCATCGTCGTCGACAACGAGACGAACGACGTCGTCGCGCACTTCGAGTACGAGGAGGGCGCACTCGTCACCGCCGTCGCCGGCCAGCACGCCGGCGACATCGGCCGCATCGAGGACATCTCGGTGCAGCCGGGCAGCGCCGACAACACGGTCACCGTGGAGGGCGCGGACGGCGGCTTCGAGACGGTCGAAGAGTACGTCGTGGTCATCGACGAGAACTTCGTCGAGGACGACGCCGAGCTCCCGGGTGATGACGAATGAGCGAGGCTGAGTCCGACTTCCACGAGATGCGCGAGCCGCGCATCGAGAAAGTCGTCGTCCACATGGGCGTCGGCCAGGGTGGTGTCGACCTCCAGAACGCCGAGAACATCCTCGAGGAGATCACGGGCCAGGAGACGGTCCGGACGACCGCCAAGCGGACCGAGCCCGAGTTCGGTATCCGCGAGGGCGACCCGATCGGCGCGAAGGTCACCCTTCGCGGCGACGACGCGTACGACTTCCTCGACCGCGCGCTCCCGAACACTGACCTCGCGGAGCGCCAGTTCGACGACACGGGGAACGTGAGCTTCGGTATCGAGGAGCACACGGACTTCCCCAGCCAGGAGTACGACCCGGACATCGGAATCTACGGGCTCGACGTGACGGTCAACCTCGTGCGCCCGGGCTACCGGGTCTCGAAGCGCGACCAGGCGAGCCGCCAGATTCCGTCGAACCACCGACTCGACCCCGAGGACGCAGTGGCGTTCCTCGAAGCCAACTTCGACGTGGAGGTCAACGAATGAGCGAGACAGAGGAAGTAGAGGAGACTGGCCAGACACACGAGTGCCGGCGCTGTGGCCGCAAGCAGGGCCTCGTCGGCAAGTACGACATCTGGCTCTGTCGACAGTGCTTCCGCGAGATTGCCCGTTCGATGGGCTTCAAGAAGTACAGCTAACTATGACGGCAAACGATCCCCTGTCCGACGCGGTCTCCGGCATCGACAACGCCGAGAGCGTCGGGCACCTCACGCACACGGTAGAGCCCGCCTCCAACCTGGTCGGCTCCGTCCTCGAGGTCTTCTACGACCGCGGGTACATCGACGGCTTCGAGTTCGTCGACGACGGCAAGGCCGGCAGGTTCGAGGTCGAACTGAAAGGTGCCATCAACGAGTGTGGCCCCGTGAACCCACGGTACTCCGTGGCAGCCGACGGTTACGAGAAGTGGGAGAAGCGCTACCTCCCCGCTCGTGACTACGGCGCGCTCGTCGTCACGACGAGCCACGGCATCATGAGCCACTACGAGGCCCGCGAGAAGGGCATCGGTGGCCAAGTGATCGCGTACGTATACTAACAATGGCACGAGTCGAAATCGAAATTCCGGACGACGTGACGGCGGAGGTCGACCACCTCGACCTCACCGTCGAAGGCCCCGAAGGGTCCGTGTCGCGACGCCTCTGGTACCCCGACGTCGACGTCGACGTCGAAGACGACGCGGTCGTCGTCACCAGCGACGTCGACGACGCGAAGACGCTCTCGACGGTCGGTACGTTCGAGAGCCACGTGGAGAACATGTTCCACGGCGTCACCGAGGGCTGGGAGTACCAGCTCGAAGTCCACTACTCTCACTTCCCCATGCAGGTGGAAGTCGAGGGCGGCGAGGTCGTCATCCAGAACTTCCTCGGCGAGAAGGCACCGCGGCGGACGCCGATCCGCGGCGACACCGAAGTGTCCGTGGACGGCGAAGAAGTGACCCTCAACGGCCCGAGCATCGAGGACGTCGGCCAGACGGCGGCCGACATCGAACAGCTGACGCGCGTCACCGACAAGGACACGCGCGTCTTCCAGGACGGCGTGTACATCGTCGAGAAGCCCAGCAAGGGAGGTGCCTGATAGATGGCAGAAGAGAACAACGACACGCCAGAGACGCTGGAGGACATCTCGGGCGTCGGCCCGTCGAAGGCGGAAGCCCTCGAAGAGGCCGGCTACGAGTCCGTCGAGGACGTGCAGGCGGCGAGCCAGAACGAACTCGCGGACGTCGACGGCGTCGGCAACGCGCTCGCGGCGCGCATCAAGGCCGACGTCGGCGGTCTCGAGGTCGAAGAGGAGACCGAGGCCGAGGTCGAGGAAGCCGAACCCGAGGAAGAAGAGTCCGAGGAGGACGTGGAGACGGAGCTCCGTCCCCGCGGCCTCACCGAGAAGACGCCGGAGCTCAGCGACGACGAGCAGCGCTTGCTGAACAAGCGCCGTCGCGAGGGCAAGCCGCAGTTCAACCGGCAGGACTACCACAAGAAGAAGCGGACGCCGAAGTCGTGGCGTCGCCCGAAGGGCACGCTGTCGAAGCAGCGCCGCGGCGTCAAAGGCAAGGGTGACAAGGTCGAGGCCGGCTTCCGGACGCCGGAAGCGATCCGCGGTAAGCACCCGAGCGGCTTCGAGGAGGTTCGCGTGCACAACGCGGACGACCTCGACGGTATCGACCCGGACACGGAGGCAGCCCGCATCGCCTCGAAAGTCGGCGCGCGCAAGCGCGAACGGATCGAGGAGCAGGCCGAAGAGGCGGGCATCCGCGTTCTGAATCCGACCTACGTCGAAGTGGAGGTTGAAGAATGAGCGACCTCAGCGCACAGAAGCGACTCGCAGCGGACGTCCTCGACGTCGGGAAGAATCGCGTCTGGTTCGACCCCGAGGCCCAAGCCGAGATCGCGGACGCGATCACCCGAGAGGAGATCCGCGAGCTCGTCGACGAGGGGACGATCCAGGCGGAACAGAAGAACGGCAACTCGCGCGGTCGCGCACGCGAGCGCGACCAGAAGCGGTCCTACGGCCACCGGAAGGGCCCCGGCACCCGCAAGGGGAAGTCCGGCGCTCGGCAGAACGACAAGGAGGCCTACCAGGACCGGATTCGCGCGCAGCGACGGACGCTCCGGGAGCTCCGCGACGACGGGGAGATCACCCAGAGCCAGTACCGCGAGCTGTACAACATGGCGAACGGCGGCGAGTTCGACAGCGTCCGGCGCCTACAGAACTACGTCGACGAAAACTACGGTGATAGCTAATGGCGACAGGACCACGATACAAGGTGCCGATGCGACGCCGCCGCGAGGTCCGGACCGACTACCATCAGAGGTTGCGCCTCCTGAAGTCAGGGAAACCTCGGCTCGTTGCTCGGAAGAGCAACAAGCACGTCACGGCGCAGCTGGTCGAGACCGGCCCCGACGGCGACGAAACGATCGCGAGCGCGCACTCCAGTGACCTCGAAGCGTACGGCTGGGAGGCTCCCACGGGGAACCTGCCGGCGGCGTACCTGACGGGGCTGCTCGCTGGGACGCGCGCGCAGGACTCGGACGCTGACGAGGCCGTCCTCGACATCGGCCTCAACACCGCGACCCCGGGTTCGAAGGTGTTCGCGATTCAGGAGGGCGCAATCGACGCCGGCCTGGACGTCCCGCACAACGACTCGGTCCTCGCGGACTGGTCGCGCACGCGCGGCGAGCACATCGCGGAGTACGCCGAGTCTCTCGACGAGCCGCTGTACAGCGGCGAGTTCGACGCAACGGAGCTTCCCGAGCACTTCGACGAGGTGCGGGAGGCCATCATGGAGGACAACGAATGAGCTACAACGACACCTGGGAACCGAAGACACGCCTGGGTCGCCTCGTCAAGGACGGCGAAATCGAGGATATGTCCGACGCTCTCGACAGCGGGCTGCCGCTGAAGGAGCCGGAGATCGTCGACAACCTGCTGCCCGGCCTGGACGACGAAGTCCTGGACATCAACATGGTCCAGCGGATGACCGACTCCGGTCGACGCGTGAAGTTCCGCTGCGTCGTCGTCGTCGGCAACCGCGACGGCTACGTCGGCTACGCGGAGGGCCGCGACGACCAGGTCGGCGGCGCCATCCAGAAGGCGATCGAGGTCGCGAAACTGAACATCATCGACGTCTCCCGCGGCTGCGGGTCCTGGGAGTGCGGCTGTGGGCGCCCCCACACCGTCGCGCTCAAGACGACCGGGCAGGCCGGGAGCGTCGAAGTCGAACTGATTCCCGCACCGCGCGGCCTCGGCCTCGCGGGCGGCGAGACGGTGCGTCACGTCCTCGAGCTCGCGGGCATCGAGGACGTGTGGACGCGCTCCTCGGGGAAGACCCGGACGACCGTGAACTTCGCGAAGGCGACGTTCAACGCGCTCCGGAAGACCGCCGAAGCGCGCGTCCCCCAGCACGCCCACGAGCAGCGTGAGGTGATCGAGTGATGGAGGCAGTCGTGAAGCTCCGCGGCGAGGTCAACATCCCGGACGACGTCGAGGACACGTTCGAGATGCTGAACATCCACAGCGTCAACCACTGCGCGCTCGTCCCCGAGACGGACGCGTACGCGGGGATGGTCGCGAAGGTCAACGACTACGTCGCGTTCGGCGAGCCGAGCGCAGACGTGCTCGCTGACCTCATCGAGACGCGCGCCGAGCCCGAGACGGGGTCGGCGGACGTCGACGACGAGTGGGTCGCCGAGAACACCGACTACGACGACGTCGACGACCTCGCGGACGCGCTCCTCGACGAGGAGACGACGCTCCGCGAGGCCGGCCTGGCGCCCGCGCTCCGCCTGCACCCGCCGCGTGGCGGCCACGAGGGCATCAAGAAGCCGGTCAGCGACGGCGGCCAGCTCGGCAAACACACCACCGAGGAGATCGACGACCTCCTCACCGACATGCACTAACCATGACGAGCAAGAAACGACGACAGCGCGGCTCCCGCACGCACGGCGGCGGCACGCACAAGAACCGGCGCGGCGCCGGTAACCGCGGCGGTCGCGGTCGCGCGGGCCGCAAGAAACACGAGCAACACAACTACGAGGACGTCGGCAAGTCCGGCTTCAAGCGACCGGAGAAGACCGACGAGGACGTCCGCGAGGTGTCCGTCCAGAAGCTCGACGAGGACATCGCGTTGCTCGTCGAGGACGACGTGGCCGAGGAGACGGAGTTCGGCTACCGCGTCGACGCCCGCGACGTCGCCGAGGACGGCTGGGAGGCCGACGTGGTGAAGGTGCTCGGCGGCGGACAGGTGTACGAACAGCTCGAAGTGACGGCGGACGCGTTCTCCGCGGGCGCCGTCGAACTCATCGAGAGCGAGGGCGGCGACGCCGTCGTCTCCGAGCGCGGCTCAGAGGACAGCGAGGAGTAACCCATGGGATGGAAGGAGACTGCCGCACCGGTACTCACGCGGATGCCCGCAGTCCAGCGTCCGGAGGGACACGTGCCGTTCCGACGCAAGATGTACTGGACGGCCGGCGTGCTCGTCCTGTACTTCTTCCTGACGAACGTCACGCTCTGGGGGCTGGACACCGGCGCGAGCCAGGACCTCTTCGGTCAGTTCCGGAGCCTGCTCGCGGGCGGACAGGGAACAGTGCTCCAGCTCGGTATCGGCCCCATCGTCACCGGTAGCATCGTCTTGCAGCTGCTCGGTGGCGCGAACCTGCTCGGGCTGGATACGAACGACCCCCGCGACCAGGCGATCTACCAGGGGCTCCAGAAGATGCTGGTGGTCGTAATGGTGTTCCTGACGGGCATCCCGATGGTGTTCTTCGGGAACTTCCTGCGCCCGAGCCAGGTGCTCGCGCAGAGCCTCGGCATCGGGACGCTGGGCGTCCAGCTCCTGCTGTTCGCCCAGATTGCCGCCGGTGGCATTCTCCTGTTGTTCATGGACGAGGTCATCTCGAAGTGGGGCGTCGGCTCCGGCATCGGCCTGTTCATCATCGCGGGCGTGAGCCAGCGCCTCGTCGGCGGGTTCATCTTCTGGGAGGGAGAGTTCCCGAACCAGGGGCTGTTCCCGAACTGGATCGACCTGGCGCTGGGCAACGTCTCGAACATCCCGCCGCTGCTCTCGATGGACGGGCTATCCTTCCTGCTCATCCAGGGCGGCATCCTCGGGCTGTTCACGACGCTGCTCATCTACGTCACGGTCGTGTACGCGGAGAGCGTTCGCGTCGAGATTCCGCTGAGCCACGCGCGCGTGAAGGGCGCGCGCGGTCGGTTCCCCGTGAAGCTCATCTACGCGAGCGTCCTGCCGATGATCCTCGTTCGCGCGCTGCAGGCGAACATCCAGTTCCTCGGCCAGATCCTGAACTCGACGATGAGCATCCCGTCGTGGCTCGGCGTCTACGTGGACGGCAGCGCCGTCGGCGGGCTGTTCTACTACCTCTCGCCGGTGTACAACCGGCAGAGCTGGATGTGGTGGCTCGGCGGCACGCCGGCGGCCGTGGAGCCGTGGCAGATCATGATCCGCATCGCGGTCGACCTGACGTTCATGATCGTCGGCGGCGCCGTCTTCGCCATCTTCTGGGTGGAGACCACGGACATGGGTCCGGAGGCGACCGCGAAACAGATCCAGAACTCGGGGATGCAGATTCCCGGGTTCCGGAAGAACCTCGGGGTCATCGAGAAGGTCCTCGAGCGCTACATCCCGCAGGTCACGGTGCTCGGCGGCGCGCTCGTCGGGCTGCTCGCGGTCGTCGCGAACATGCTCGGCACCATCGGGAACGTCACCGGGACGGGCCTGCTGCTGACGATCTCTATCACGTACAAGCTCTACGAGGAGATCGCCGAAGAGCAGATGATGGAGATGCACCCGATGATGCGGGAGATGTTCGGCGGCGGCGACTGAGCGACACGCTGTCTTCTCCATCTTTTGTCGAGCGGTCCCGTAGCGGCTGCAACACCGGCGCCGCAGAGACGGCTTCGCGTCGTTCTGACTGACTGCGTGGTGGTGACCCCGCGCGTGGTTCTCAGCCGACCGGAGTCTGACCGCTCCCGTTCAGCTGAGAAGCGTTACGCCGATTGCGCCAGCGACCGCGATGAGTGCGCCGGCAGCGAGTCGCCAGGTAATCTGCTCCAGGTCGTCGCTGACGAACAGCACGGAGAGAAGAATGACGACGAGCGGGCTCGACTGCACGAGGGGGACGACGAGCGAGACCGGTTCGAGTTCGAGAGCGCTGTAGTAACCGAGGAGGAAGAGCGTGTTCGCGACGCCGGCAGCGACGAGCCACGGTAGTTCGCGTCGGTCGACTGTCCGCAGGTCCGGGAGTCCGCGCTTCCACCACAGGTACGTGAGGAAGCCGATACCGGCGCTGACCGTCTTCACGGCCAACCCAGTGAGAACCGCCGAACCCTCGCCGAATCCGATTTTCGCGAGCGTCGGTTCGATCCCGTAGAAGAACGCCGCCGCCAGTGGAAACGCCAGTCCCGCGTATCCTGCACTGCTCCCGATATCGGATTGGCCGTGTTCGTACGTGATCACTGCGATGCCGACGACGATAGCGATCATCGAGGCGAGGTGGCCGGCAGTGACGACCTCGCCGAGCACGACCACGGCGACGAGCGATGCGTGAAGCGGCTGTGAGGCCTTGATCGGTTCCGCGCGGCTGGACCCGATCCGCTTGATTCCCTCGTAGTGCATCGCTCGCCCGACCATCGTTCCGAGTAGCCCCGCCGCGGTGAACGCCGCGAGTGATGTGGCCGTTAGCTCCTCGATCGGGGACCCCAGGAGAAACGCCGCGGGAACGAGCGCGAGAACGTTCACGAGGAGAACGACGACGAGTGCCTCCGAGGAGGCGCTCGTGATCGTCCCGTAGCGGATGGAGAGCGACTGCACAGCGAGCGCGCACGCACCGAAGGCAGCCAGGAGAACACCGACGGTGAGCACATCCCCACCGAGGGTCATGCTGCCACGCTCCGTCTCGCCTCGATACAGAGAGACCGCCGTTTCACTCGTCGCTCACCCGTACGCGTCTCATCGCTTTCGCCATCGGTGTGAGAATACATATCAGTTCTCTCCTCGCCGTCTTCACGCCGGTCGTCGCGACGAGTTTCGGTCGCGATACGAGGTCGGACAGACGCGTCGAATCCGGCGGCATCACCCGGACAACCCCCGTACGAGTTATATAACGGCTGTGAGGGGGCGTACCGCTCTGTCCGCCCCATACCCCCGATCGACGGCTTAGCCACACGGAGGGAAATCCGAATCCATTTATTCGTTTAGGCCAGCCTAAACCACATGGGCGAGCGAACTCTGCCGTTCACGCGACGGTCGTATCTGAAGGGAGCCGCCGCAGCCACCGCTTCCGGCCTGCTCGCGGGCTGCGCCAGCCCGAGCGACGGGGGCGACGGTGGCAGCAGCGGCGACGGAGCGACGACGAGCAACGGGAGCGGCGACCCGACGACGACCGACCCGTCGTACACCGCGTCGCTGGCGCCGGTCGGCGAGGTCTCCTTCGACGAGCCGCCGGAGAGCACGTTCGTGCTGTTCCCGCAGTACGCCGACATGGCCGTCGCGCTCGGCTACGGCGACACGGTCAACTCCCTCTTCGTCCCGGAGATGTCGGGGACGACGATGAACCACTACTACGAGCGCCTCGACGGCGTCTCCTTCGACTGGGAGGGGCTCCCGGACCCCTTCGGTGACGGCATCGACGAGGAACAGCTGTACAGCCTCGACAGCGACGTCCACTTCCTCGACCCCGCGTACCTCGTCACGCAGGACAACTGGTCGGTCGGGGACGCCGAGGACGTCGCCACCAACGTCGCGCCGTGGTTCGGGAACTTCTACAGCGGCACCCACGACCAGCCGCCCGAGCAGTACCGCGACGCCTACGAGTACTACACGCTCTGGGAGCTGTTCGGCCACGTCGCGGACGTCTTCGGCGAGCGCGAGCGCGCCGAGGCGCTCCGCGAAGTCCACGACGACCTCGTCGCGACCATCGAGGCCGACCTGCCGCCGGAGGAGGAACGCCCGACTGCGGTCCGAGTTACCTACGCGGAGGGCACCTTCTACACGTACCACCTCAACAAGCCCGGCTACTGGCTCGCGGACACGCGACCGCTGGGCGCCCACGACGCGTTCGCCGACGAGGACTGGTCGAGCCTCTGGGGCTCGGTCGGCTACGAGACGATGCTCGACGCCGACCCCGACGTCGTCCTCCACCTCTGGGGGGCGACGCCGCGCTACGAGATGTCGTCGGTCCGCGAGCGGCTCCGGAACAGCGAGACCGGCGGACGGCTCTCGGCCGTCGAGAACGACCGCGTGTACGCTTCCGGGATGCGCTACCAGGGCCCGCTGATGAACCTCTTCCAGCTGGAGATGACGGCCAAGCAGCTCTACCCGGACGTCTTCGGCGAGTGGCCCGCCTACGAGGACGGCCAGCACTACCCCGAGATTCCCGCCGACGAGCAGCTGTTCGACCGCGACCGCGTCGCCAGCATCGTCACAGACGGCGCCTGACGCGGGCGTCAGGGCGGCGGGACCGCCGGTCACCGCGGCGGCCTCTACTGGTCGCGGAGACTGGCCGCGCGGCCGACCCGGCGTTCCGAAGCGCTATTCACGGCGGGGGCTCACGTACCGCCCATGCACGAAGGGGTGGTGACCTGATGCGCGTCCTCGTCGTCGGCGCGGGCGAGGTCGGTTCGAGCATCGCCAGCAGCCTCTCGGACTCCCACGAGGTCGTCGTCGTCGACATCGACCCGGAGCGCGTCGAGGCGCTCACGTACTCCGAGGACGTCCTCGCGGTGACCGGCGACGGCACCGACCTCGACGTCCTCGAAGAGGCCGAGGTCGAGAAGGCGGACGTCGTCATCGCCAGCACGGACGACGACGAGACGAACCTCGCGACGTGCGCGACCGTCGACGTCGTCAGCGACGCGTTCACCATCGGCCGCGTCGAGCACACGAACTACCTCGAAACCTGGCGCGGCCACGAGGGCGCGTTCGGCGTCGACTTCATGGTGTGTACGGACCTGCTGGCGGCGGAGGCCATCGTCCGCGTCGTCGGTCTGCCGACCGCCCACGAGGTCGACCCGTTCGCCGACGGCTGCGTGGAGATGGCGGAGTTCGACGTGCCGGCGGACAGCCCGATCGCCGGCGAGACGGTCGCGGAGGCCGACCGCTTCGAGGAACTCACGTTCGTCGCCGTCCTCGAGAACGGCAACGGGCACGCGGAGGTCGCTCGCGGCGACACCGTCATTCAGGGGGACTCCCGCGTGGTCGTCGTCGGCCGGCCGGAGAGTGTCCGCGAGTTCGCGCGCAGCATCGAACCCGAGGGCGCGGCCGGCCGCGTCGAGGACGTCGTCGTCATCGGCGGGTCGACGACCGGCGAGCTCACCGCCGAACGGCTCGCGAGCCGCGGCATCCACCCCCGAATCATCGAGTTCGACGAGAACCGCGCCCGCGAGCTCGCCGAGCGACTCCCGGCGGCGACCGTCTACTCCCACGACGCCACCGACCCCGAGTTCCTCTCCCGGGAGCACATCGAGGACGCGGACGCCGTGGTGGCGACGCTCGGCACCGACGAGCGAAGCCTGCTGGCGGCGCTGCTCGCGAAACGCGAGGGCGCCGAGCGCGCCATCGCAGTGGTCGAGCAGGCGCGGTACGTCGACCTCTTCGAGACGGTCGGCGTCGACGTCGCAGTCAACCCCCGCCGCGTGACCGCCGAGGAGATCACGCGGTTCACCCGCGAGCGCCGCGCGGAGAACGTCGCCATCATCGAACCGGGCGGCGCGGAGGTCGTCGAAGTCGAGGTCGACGAGGACAGCGTGCTCGCGGGCCGCACCATCCTGGACGCGTCCGCTGACCTGCCCGACGGCGTGGTCGTCGGCGCCATCACGCGGAACGGCGAGTACGTCACCCCACGCGGGGACACCGTCGTCGAGGTCGGCGACCACGTCGTCGCGTTCGTGCAGGCGGACGCCCACGACGAGGTCTCCGCGAAGCTCTGACGGTCCTGCGAACTCGTACTCTCCCTCCGAAATCGAAGTAGCGCGTCGTTATCTGCCGAGCAGCCGGTTGAGTAGCGACCGACTGCGTTCTTTCTCCGCGAGCAGGACCGAGCAGTCGACGTCGTAGAGCACGTCGAGGACGAGCGACCCGCGGACGAGCCGCCCGAGCAGGCCGCGCTCGGTCGCACCGACGACGAGCATCGACGCGTCCTCGGCGGCACGCGCGATAGACTCCTCGACGTCGCCGCTCTCGACGCGGAGCTCGGCGTCCGAGAGGCCGTTCTCCTCGGCCCACGTCTCCAGGAACGCCCGGCCCTCGTCGACGTCGTCGGCGACGTGCAACAGCGTAATCTCGCTGTCGAACTGGTCGCGGAAGTACCGCGCCATCGCGGCGCCGAGCTCGGTGTCCGGGCCGCCCGCGGTCGGCACGACGACGTGCGAGGGGTCGAAGCCGCGGTCCTTGAACACGAGCACGTCACAGGGCAGGTCGCCGGCGAGTTCGTCGACGGCGGACTCCGCGCGGCCGGGCGACCCGTGGCTGTCCTCGCCCCACCCCATCACGAGCAGGTCCGCGTCGTGGGACTCCGCGGCGTCGAAGACCTCCTCGAACGAGCGGTGCGAGAGGATGGTGTGGGTCTCGACCGGGACGCCGAAGTCCTCGGCGTCGGCCTTCGCGTCCGCGAGCAACTGCTCGCTGTCCGCGGTGTCCGTGAACTCGTCGAGATGTTCGTTGGCGTACGCGAGGTTCGTCTGGTCGGGGACGGGGACGATGTGGACGGCGATAACGCGACCGTCGTTGGCTTTCGCCGCGGCCGCTCCCACCGAGATGAGGTTGGTCTCGTGCTCGGGGTTCGCGAGCGGCACCACCACGCGGTAGTCCGAGCCGTCGGGCGCGAGCGACTCCGCCGCGGAGACGGCGGCGTCGGGCGCCGACTCGGGGTTACGCTGGAGGTGCTGTGAGAGGATGCCGGTCTTCGTCGCCCGGGAGCGCGCGTACACGAGGTACCACGCCGCCGCGAACACGACGAACGCCGCGGTGGCCGCGACGATGACGGGGTTGATGAACGCGATGAGCGCGAACGACGTGATGGCGCCGAGTATCGGCGTCACCGGGTAGAACGGCACGCGGAAGTCGGGCTGGTACTCGGGCGGGTCGACGGTCCGCATCACGACCAGCGCGACGTTCAGCAGGCCGTAGATGACGAGGTGGAGCGTGCTCCCCATCGTCGACAGCGTCTCGAGGTTCCCGAGCAGCACGAACACGAGGATGAACACACCCGTCAGCGCGATGGAGCGGTACGGCGTCGCGAACCGCTCGTGAATCGAGTTCAGGCTGTCGGAGACGAGCTTGTCCCGGCCCATCGCGAAGTTGATGCGCGAGGACGCCAGAATCGAGGCGTTCGCCGACGACGCGGTCGCGAGCAGCCCGCCGAACAGCAAGGCGACGGCGCCCGCGGGCCCCATGAGGCGGCGTGCGACGTCCACGACGGCGGTGTCGTTGCCGGAGACGAGCTCGTTCGGCACCGCCGCGAGCACCACCAGCAGCACGAGCGCGTAGATGAGCGTGACGAGCACGACGCTGCCGATGACCGCCCGCGGGAGGTTCTTCCCGGGGTCTTTGATCTCCTCGGCGACGCTCGTGATCTGGACGAACCCGAGGTAGGAGACGAACACGAGCCCGGTGACGGGCAGCACGGTGGAGAAGCCCTTCCCCTCGCGGACGAGCGGGAACAGCGAGTTCAGGTCGGCGTTCCACGCCCCGACCGCGGTGAACACCGCGAGGATGGCGACGAGCGTGATGACGATGACGTTCTGGAGGCCGCCGGTCTCCTTCGCGCCGACGTAGTTCACGCCGACGAAGAACGCGGCGCCGGCGAGCGCGACGACTTTGGCGGGCGGCAGCGCGAGCGGCCCGAGTTCGAACCCGGGGACCGCGAGGAACGTGACGACGTACTGGCCGAGCCCGAACATGTAGAACGCGGACGCGAACGCCAGCCCCATCCAGTTCGCCCAGCCCGCGATGGAGCCGAACAGCGGCCCCATGGAGTGGTTGATGTAGTAGTACGCGCCCCCGGCCTTCGGCATCGCGGTGCCGAGCTCGGAGGCCGCCAGCGCGGTCAGCAGCGCGATGCCGCCGCCGACGAGGAACGCCAACGCGGACAGCGGCCCGGAGGTCTCGACGGCGGCGCCCGGCAGCACGAAGATGCCGGCGCCGATCATGGTGCCGACGCCGATAGTCAGCGCGGCGAGCGGGCCGAGGTCCTTCGCGAGCTCCTGGTCACTCATCGGCGTCCTCCGCCGGGAACACGATCACCGGGAGGTCCGCTCCTTTCACGAGGTCGCGGGCGTGGTCGCCGGTGAGCAGGTCGAGCCAGCGGCTGCTCTCGCGGGGCGTGAACGCGACCGCGCTCGCGCCGTGGTCGCGGGCCGCCGCGAAGATGCCGTCCGCGACGTCCTCGTCGAACCGGAGGTCGGTCTCGCAGTCGACGCCGGCGTCCGCGCAAGCGTCCGCGGCGACCGCGAAGACGTCCTCGGCGAACTGTTCGCGCTGCTCGACGCTGGCCTTGTCTATCGCGCCGCCGGCCTTCTCGACGACGTGGACGGTGACGACGCGGCCGCCGGCCTCCCGGACCCGCGGCAGCACCGCTCGCATCGTCGTCTCCGCGTCCGCCTCGCTGGCGACGGGGACGACGACGGTTTCGAGGAGGCTACCCATGTCGACCACCTGGTGGTCGCGCCGGGCGAACACTCACTCCTACGGACGTAACACGCGAGAATCTCATACTCGGGGGTGTGTTCCCATCGGCCTTATACCTTTGACTCTGGGCCGACGCCACCGGAACTACAGTTCGACCGCCCACAGCCGGAAGTCCTCGGGGAGGCCGTACACCTCGCGGAAGGCGGCGTCGACGAACTGCGCGACGCGCTCGTCGTCGGCGCGCGCCTCGACGCGGACGTTCGTCCCGGGGGACTCCTCGCCGGACTCCGCGGGGACGTGTTCGCGCTCGGTGACGGTGAACGCCCCGTACCGGGAGACCAGCGTCGAGAGCCGGTCGAGCTCGTCGTCCGTGCAGTCGAGGTTGAGTGTCCCGTCCGCGAACTGCACCCACGGCGGCAGGAACTCCGGGTCGCCGCTGGGGTCCTCGTCGGCCTCCAGCGTGCAGAACGCGCTGTCGCGCTCGCGGTGCGCGGCGACGGTGTCCGCGACGAGTTCGATGCGCTCGGTCTCGGTGTCGGCGTCGAAGCGAGTCATGCGACGGGATTGACGGCCTGGCCACTAAGCAGGTCGGGTGTCGTCGCGAGAGTTCGGCCGGAAACAACACCTCCTTAATCGATGCCGCGGAACGGGTCTGCATGAGCAACCCGCGAATCCTGATTCTGGGCGCGCCGGGCGCCGGCAAAGGCACGCAGAGCCGCCGTCTCACGGACGAATTCGGCGTCGAGCACGTCACCACCGGGGACGCGCTCCGGGCGAACAAGGGCATGGACATCAGCCACCTCGACCTCGAGTACGACACGCCCGGCGAGTACATGGACGCCGGCGAGCTCGTCCCCGACGAGGTCGTCAACGAGATCGTGAAGACCGCGCTCGGCGAGGCCGACGGCTTCGTCCTCGACGGCTACCCGCGCAACGAGGCCCAGACGGAGTACCTCGACTCCATCACGGACCTCGACGTCGTGCTCTACCTCGACGTCGACGAGGACGAGCTCGTCCGCCGGCTCACCGGCCGCCGCGTCTGCGAGGACTGCGGCGCGACGTTCCACGTGGACTTCGACCCGCCCGAGGAAGCGGGCGTCTGCGACGAGTGCGGCGGCGACCTCTACCAGCGCGAGGACGACACCGAGGATACCGCCCGCGAGCGCATCAACGTCTACGAGGAGAACACCGCGCCCGTCGTCGAGTACTTCCGCGACGAGGGCGTCCTCGAAGAGGTCGACGGCGAACAGACCCCCGACGACGTCTGGGAGGACGTGGAGGCGGCCGTCGAAGCGAACGCGAACTAACTCGCGCGCAGTCGCGCTCTCGAACTCGTTCTCTCGTGTGATGCCGGCTGCCGTCACCGTCGAGTGAGCCGCGTCCCGGGGTCGGTCGTTCCGTAAGAGGTTCAAGCGGGCGCCGCAAAGGAGTCACAAGAAGATGTCTCGAACCGCGGAGAAAGTCCGCTCGCTGGTCCGCGAGGACCCGGAACTGGCCACTGCACTCGACGACCTCCTCGACCACGAGGGTGAACTCCGCTGGCGGGACGTCAAGGACGACGTCTCCAGCGGCCAGTGGGGGCGCCTGCTGGAGAAGGACATCCTCGTCGAGGCCGACGACGGCTTCGAGTTCGCCGACCCCGAGGGCGTCCGCGAGGGTCTCGAACCCGAGGAAGAACTCGAGGACAGCCCCGAATCGTCGTCCTGGTCGAAGTGGGACAAGCTCGCCGCCGTCGGGTCGTTCGCGGCCATCCTCGGCTACAACTTCCAGCCGATCCAGAACACCATCGGCGGCGCCGTCGACATCGTGCTCAGCCCGCTCGAGTCGGTGCTCCCGTTCTACGTCGTCGTGATGGCGCTGGCCGTCCTGACGGGGCTGTACTCCACGCTCCTGCAGGCCAACCTCACCGACATGGACAAGATGTCCGAGTACCAGGAGCGCGCCCAGAAGCTCCAGGACAAGATGTCCGACGCCAAGGAGCGCGGCGACGAAGCCGAAATCGAGCGCCTGCGCGAGGAACAGATGGAGGCGTTCGGCGACCAGGCCGGCATGCTCAAAGAGCAGTTCCGCCCGATGGCGTGGATCATGCTCCTGACGATCCCGGCGTTCCTCTGGATGTACTGGAAGCTCGGCACCGTCTACTCCGGCCAGGAGATCGTGATGGTGCTCCCGCTCGCGGGCGAGGTCGACTTCAACCACGGCCGCCTGCTCGTGTTCCCCACGTGGATCATCTGGTACATGGTCTGCTCGTTCAGCTTCTCGAACATCATCCGCAAAGCGCTGAACATCCAGACGACGCCGACCTAGCACACGCACTTTTTGCGCTGCACGAGGCGCGGCTTCGCCGCGCCTCGTTCGGCAAAAACTTGCGGAAAAAGCACTCCTCCTTCGCTTCACTTCGTTCCGCTCAGTCGTCGGCCTCCACTCACTCGCTGCGCTCGGTCGCGGAGTGAATCGTGCGAGCGGAGCGAGCGCGAACGCTTCCTATCGCTCCGCGAGGCGGTGTCACGGACCGCTCGGGTTCAAAACCTCTTTGTCCGCGCCGGTCCCAGCACGGATATGTTAGTCACGATCTCCGGCCCACCGGGCAGCGGGAAGAGCACGGTGGCGTCCGCGCTCGCGGACCACCTCGGCTACGAGCACATCTCGGGCGGCGACATCTTCCGCGAGCTCGCCGAGGACCGCGGGCTCAGCCTCGAGGAGTTCAACGAGCTCGCCGAGGAAGACCCCCAGATCGACAAGGACCTCGACCGCCAGCTCCGCGAGACCGCCCGGGAGCAGGACGACGTGGTCCTGGAGTCCCGGCTCGCGGGCTGGATGGCCGGCGAGTACGCGGACATCAAGATCTGGCTAGACGCGCCGATGGGGGTGCGCGCGCGGCGCATCGCCGACCGCGAGGACAAGACGCCCGCCGCCGCCCGCGCCGAGACGGAGAAGCGCGAGGACTCCGAGACCGCGCGGTACGCCGACTACTACGGCATCGACTTCGACGACCTCACCATCTACGACCTGTTCGTGAACACCGCGCGGTGGGGGCCCGACGAGGTCACCGACATCGTGTTGTACGCCGTCGACAACTACGAGCCGAGCAACGACGAGGGGCCGGTCCCCATCGAGAACGTCGACTACGAGTTCTGACGATGCTGCGAGACGCCCCCGCGGACCGCGACCCGGACGCTCTCCGCGAGTTCGGAGTCGTGAACCTGGACAAGCCGCCGGGGCCGTCGGCCCACCAGGTGTCGGCGTGGATCCGGGACATGGTCGGCGTCGAGAAGGCCGCGCACGCGGGCACGCTCGACCCGAAGGTCACGGGCTGTCTGCCCGTGCTGACGGGCGCAGCGACGCGACTCGCGCCCGCGCTGCTCGAAGGCCCCAAAGAGTACGTCGCCGTGCTCGAACTGCACGCCGACCCGCCCGCGAACCTCCGCGACGTCGTCGCGGAGTTCGAGGGACCGACCTACCAGAAGCCGCCGCGGAAGTCCGCGGTCGCGCGCCGCCTGCGCGTCCGCGAAATTCACGCCCTCGACGTGCTCGAAGTCAGCGACCGGCAGGCGTTGCTCCGCATCCAGTGCGAGTCCGGGACGTACGTACGGAAGCTCTGCCACGACCTCGGGCGCGCGCTCGGCACGGGCGCGCACATGGGCCACCTCCGCCGCACCGCCACCACGCCGTTCGACGACGCGACGCTGTCGACGCTGCACGACCTCGCGGACGCGCTCGCGTGGCTTCGGGACGAGGACGACACCACGCCCCCGGGCGGCGACCCCGAGGCCGCGCTCCGGGACGTCCTCGCGCCCGCGGAGCGCGCGCTCGAACACCTTCCATCGGTGACTATCGCGCCGTCGGCCGCCGAGCAGGTCGCCGAAGGCGCGCCGGTCTACGCCCCGGGCGTCATCGACGCGGACGACGCCGACCGGGACGCGCTCGTCGCGTGCTACACGCCGAACGGCGCCGCGGTCTGCCTCGGCCGCCGCGTCGGCGACCCGGACGCCGACTCCGGGACCGTCGTCGAACTCGAACGCGTCCTCGTGTAGGGCGATTCCGAAACGAAGGCCTTAATGTTGGAAGCGTCCTCGTTCGAAACGCGGGACCGTAGGGTAGTGGTATCCTCTGCGGATGGGGTCCGTAGGACCTGAGTTCGAATCTCGGCGGTCCCACTTCACTTCAGCCCGGATTCGGATTGCGTCCGTCTCCGGGCCTGCTGAATTAACTTTCGGACAGACCCGTCTGTATTCAACACGTCCCTTTATCAATGAGTGGTCTGCGTGAGCTTCCGCGCTCGGACCTACTCGCGGAGCCGCCGATTCGTCCGGCCCACGCACTCCTCGTTCTGCGGGTGTGAATTCGACCGTGACGAGTCCCGGCCCGACCACCTCGCCGACCACGACCCCGAAGACGCGGGGCTGAATCCACTCGGGGAGCTCAACGACGACCACGGCGCGCCGCTGTTCGAGGAGGTGACCGGCCGTGTCGAGTAGCACGGCCCGCAGCCAGCCCGGTCTCCGCTACGGGTACTGGATGCAGTTTTGGGCCGCCGTCTACGCGCTCACGGCGGTCTACCCCGACCCCGGTATCCACACCCCTCACCGGGACGCTCGTCGCTGTTCTCGCCCACTCAACTACCGACGCGGCCCACGGCGTGGAGAAGTACAGGGGGACAGATACCGTCCGGTAATCCTATCTGGGTCACCTCTGCCAGTGTTCGGGTACTGAACGCGGAGCGTGCGGCAGATTATCCCCGATACGAGTACACCCCCGGATTAGATGTCAGTCGCGTCCGACGTGCCTAAGATCGCTTCACAACTCGGACACTCGTAGACGATTCCACTCACGACTTCCGTCTCAGAAACCACGAGCTCGTCAACGTCTTGCCCGCAATGGGGGCACTGTCCCATAGGTCAGTATCATCAAGTTACATAATAAAACCGTCGAGCAGATCGAGGTCCCCGAGGGGGTTTCCTCAGGTATTCCACGGCAGACCGACGCGGTCCGAGAGAATCGCGTTCCCGAATCTGCACACGAACCTCGTGCGTATCCTCAGCGTCGCCCCCGCTATCCGCCGCCGACTCACTCGCCGTGCTGTTCGAGCAGCGCCTGCACGTACCGGCGTTCGCGTTCCTTCGAAAACTCCAGGTACGGCTGCAGCTGTTCGCCGCGGTCGGTGAGTTCCACGGCGTCGGCGTCCCTGGTGGCGATGCGGTAGCTGGTGAGCTTCGGGAGCGTGGAGTGACAGAGCCGGGTGCGCGTGCGGCGTTCCATCTTCTGGGTGACCGACGCGGGCTTGGTCTCGTTCTCCAGCGCGGTGACGCGAGTGACGAGCTCGTCGACCGGGACGGAGACCTCCTGCGCGGCGAGCACGTAGAGCGCGAAGCGGTCGCGTTCGTCGGCGAGGAGCGCGAACGCGACGCTCGGCGACAGCGACGTGCCGACGTCAGTCGAGGCGGGGGCGGCCGGACCCCCCGTTCGCTCGCCCCCGTTGCCGTTCGAATACGCGTTATTACTCATGACGAACAGTAGGTGGTACGCGAGTAAAAGAACGAGGGTACCTACCAGTTTCCTAGATCGACTGTGACGGTCGGAGCGCAGGATTCACGGCCCGCTCAACCTTCCGATTACCATTCGGACAGTTATCATGTGGTATGATATACTGTGACGTGGTAGGAGCACTATGGCCGTGACGTTCCGGGCGGTGCTGCGGTCGACGGAGACCCAGCCGTCCCGCCAGACCCAGGAGAGCGTGCTGCCCGCGATGTCCCAGCAGTTCGGGAGCCGCGTCTCGATCCACCCGGCGGACCTCGCGCCCGACGACCGCCTGAAGGCCGCGACCGTCGGCGCCGTCGACACGCGGGACGCGGCGGCGCTCCGGGACGTCTACGCGTACGTCAAGCCCCACCGGCTCGTGAAGGTCCGTGCGATCGAGACCGACGACGCGGGCGGCGTCGTCGTCCGGAAGGCACACGAGGTCGACCGCGACCGCATCGAGCGCCGCGGGGACGCCACCATCCTCGGGGACGTCCGCGGCGACCTGCTCGTGCGCGTGCACGGCGACGGCTAGGCGAGCCGCCGGCTACGCGAGTAACGCTGTGTTGTAGGCGAGCGTGTCGCTACGCGGCGTGAAAATCGGGAAAGTAGGTTAGTTGCTGTGAAGGAGCGCCGGGATTACAGCCGGGTGAGGTTCGTCGCGCGCGGGCCCTTGTCGGCCTGCTCGATGTCGAACTCCACTTCCTGCCCTTCCTCGAGGTCCGGACCGCCGACGTCCTCCATGTGGAAGAAAACGTCCTCGTCCGCGTCCTCAGAGTCGATGAAACCGTAACCGCCCGTGTCGTTGAAGAAGTCAACCGTACCGGTTGCCATTGCAACTACGGGTAGGCCGGGTACACGGATAACACTTCCGAGGGTACGATTACCACGCCCCGGTGACACACGATTCGCGGAGCGAGCCTGCAGACACACGCGGGACGACCGCGGCGCACCGAGAACTCCGGGAGGGCTGCGAGGAAACGTGAAAGCGCCAGAACACTGGAGGATTTAAGCGTGGGCCTCGTGGGCCCCACCGATGAGAATCTCGACCGGCGTCGCCGGGCTCGACAGCCTCCTCGACGGCGGGCTCCCGGCGCGCCGCCTGTACACGCTGAGCGGGCCGCCGGGCAGCGGGAAGACCACGCTCGCCGCCCAGTACGTCACGGAGGGCGTGAAGAACGGCGAGGACGTGCTGTACGTGACGATGCACGAGACGCGCAACGAACTCGTCGACGACATGTCGAACTACGAGTTTGGGTTCTCGCGGGCGGCGAACGCCGAGAACTTCGAGTTCCTGAACCTCACGCGGGAGCGCTCGCGGCGCTCGCTCACCCAGTACGGCCGCGAGTCCGGGCTGTCCTCGCGGCTCGCGTCGATGATCCGCCAGGAGGACTACGACCGCGTGGTCGTCGACTCCACGATGCTTTTGGCGCACTTCGCGGACGACGCGGACGCGGAGGTCACGCACTTCGCGACCGGCCTCAAGCAGACCGACGCCACCGTCCTCCTGGTGTCGGAGATGACCGACCCGACCGCGTACGCCGAGGAGCACTACCTCGCCCACGGCGTCATCTTCCTCCACAACTTCCTGGAGAACGGCGGGATGACACGCGGCGTCCAGCTAGTGAAGATGCGCGGGACGAACATCGACTGCGACATCCGGGACGTCTCCTTCACGGGCTCGGGGCTGCAGGTCGACCCCGGACGGAAGGTCCGGCCGGAGTGATGTACGACGAAGCGTTCTCCCGGGACTGGGACGGCGACGAGCTCGACCGCGAGGAGGCCATCTGGCGGGCGTACGCGCTCGGCGTCTCGGCGGCGCTCGGCGACCGCAACCCCAAAGAGTACCGCGAGCTCGTCGCCGCGGCGGGCCGGTCGCTCGTGGAGATGGCCTACGACGAGGGGAAGACCTCGGCAGCGGACCTGGACAGCCGGCTCGCCTCGGACGACGCAGACCTCGACCCCGCCGAGTTCCCGTCCCGCGAGCGCGCGGTGTGGTCGAAGCTCATCACGTACAAAGAAGAGGAGGGCGGCGACATCGAGGCCGGCGGGGGCGACGGCGACCGCATGGACCTCCCGGAGCTCCTCGACCGAATCGACTTCGACACGCTCCCCAGGAAGGACCTCGACCGGCTGCGGCTCCCCGACTTCCTCTCGCGGAAGTAGCTACTCGCGTTTCGCCGCGGGGTTCGTGACCGCGCCGTCCGCGGCGGAGCCGAACTGGACGCCGTACTTCCGGAGCACGCCCGCGTCGTAGCGCGGCTCGGGCTCCTCCCAGTCCTCGCGGCGTTCGTCCATCTCCTCCTCGGAGACCGCGACGGAGAGCTCGCGTTCCGGCACGTCGACGGTCACCTCGTCGCCGTCCTCCACGAGCGCGATGGGGCCGCCAGAGGCGGCTTCGGGCGCGACGTGGCCGACCATCGGGCCGCGGGTCGCACCGGAGAACCGGCCGTCCGTGAGCAGCGCGACGTCGTCCTCGTGGCCCTGCCCGACGACCGCGGCGGTGACGCCGAGCATCTCGCGCATCCCGGGGCCGCCGCGCGGGCCCTCGTTCCGGATGACGATGACGTCCCCGGACTCGATGTGGCCCTCCTGGACGTACGCCATCGCGTCCTCCTCGGACTCGAAGACGCGCGCGGGCCCCGTGTGCTGGGTCTCGTCCTTCCCGGTGACCTTGAGGACCGCGCCGTCGGGCGCGAGGTTCCCCGTCAGCACCGTGATCGCGCCGGTCTCGTGGAACGGGTCGTCGACGGGCTTCAGGAAGTCGACGTCTTCGTCCACTTCGCCGTCGACGCCGAGGTGGTCGAGTTCCTCCTCGATGGTGCGCCCGGTGACCGTGAGCGCGTCCCCGTGGATGAGGTCCGCGTCCAGCAGGCGCTTGAGGACGACGGGAACGCCGCCGACCTCGTGGAGGTCGTTCATCACGCGCGAGCCGCCCGGCTGGAGGTTCGCGACCTTCGGCGTGCGGTCGCTGATCGTGTTGAAGTCCTCGATGTCGAGCTCGACGCCGGCCTCCGCGGCGAGCGCGAGCAGGTGGAGGACGGCGTTCGTGGAGCCGCCGAGCGCGACCTGGATCGCGATGGCGTTCTCGAAGCTCTCCCGCGTGAGGATGTCAGAGGGGCGGCGGTCCTCGCGGACGCACTCCGCGGCGAGCTCGCCGGCGCGCTCGGCGACGTCGTAGCGGCCGTCGGACTCGGCGGGCGGGCTGGCGGAGCCGAGCGGCGCGAGCCCGATGGCTTCCGAGATCGAGGCCATCGTGTTCGCGGTGAACATCCCGCCGCAGGCGCCCGCGCCCGGGCAGGCGTGACGCTCCATGTCCTCGAGTTCGTCCTCGCTCATGTCGCCGGAAGCGACCGCGCCGACGCCCTCGAAGACGTTCTGGACGGTGATCTCGCGGCCGTCGTGCTCGCCGGGCATGATAGAGCCGCCGTAGAGGAACACCGACGGGAGGTCGGTGCGGATGGCGGCCATCATCATCCCGGGGAGGTTCTTGTCGCAGCCCGCGACGGTCACTAAGGCGTCCATGCGTTCGCCGAACGCCACGAGTTCGACGGAGTCCGCGATGACCTCCCGGGAGATGAGCGACGCGCGCATCCCCTCGGTCCCCATCGAGATGGCGTCCGAGATGGTGATGGTGCCGAACTCGATGGGCATCCCGTCGCCGTCTTCGACGCCGTCGACGGCGGAGTCGGCCACGTCGTCGAGGTGGACGTTACACGGCGTGATGTCCGCCGCGGGGTTCGCGACGCCGACCATCGGCGAGGAGAAGTCGGCGTCGTCGTAGCCCATCGCGCGGAACATCGCGCGGTGGGGGGCGCGTTCGACGCCTTCCGTGACGTCGTTGCTCGGCAAGTCCGGGTCCTTCTGCTGGCTCATACCATCTGGTTGCGCGCGCAGGGGTTAAAACGCGCCGACTGAACAGATGTTGCCGGTGGCTCGCCGCGAGGCGATGATGTTCGCCACCACAAGTGGGGTAGCGGGAAGGTTTGCCCACGGCAGAACCGGCAACACCGTCGATGGCGAAGCGAGTGGTATGTCCGTCCGGGTCGAGAGCGGCGGCCGGCTCCACTTCGGCTTCCTGAACCTCTCGCTGTCCCACGACCGGCTGTACGGCAGCCTCGGCGTGGCACTCGACCAGCCACGGGTGGCGGTGGAGGCCGAGCCCGCGGACGCGCTGCGCTGCGACCACGAGCGGGCGCGCGAGCACGCCGAGCGCGCCTGTGAACTGCTGGACGTGCCGGGCGCGGCCATTTCGGTCTGCGGGGAGCTGCCGCCGCACGTCGGCCTCGGCTCCGGGACGCAGCTCGCGCTCGCGGTGTTGTCGGCGGTCGCGCGAGCCCACGGCCGAGACGCGGACGTGCGCGAATTCGCGCCGGAACTCGGTCGCGGCGGCCGCAGCGGCGTCGGCGTCGCGACGTTCGAAGCCGGCGGGTTCGTGCTGGACGCCGGCCACCCGACGGGACTGTTCACGACGGAGGCGCCGGCGCGCGGCGAGTGGGCGGTGCCGCCGGTCGCTGCGCGCCACCGGATTCCCGACGACTGGCGGTTCCTGCTCGTCGTGCCGGACGCCGACACGGGGAAGAACGGCAGCGACGAGGACGAGAGCATGCGGTCGGCCGTCGAGGCCGCCGACCCCGGGCTCGCGGACCGCATCTCGGGAGTCGTGACGCGGCGCGTGCTCCCGGCGCTGGCGAGCGGGGACGTCGCGGCGTTCGGCGCGGCGGTCGCGGAGGTCGGGCGGCTGAACGGCGCGTGGTACGCCGACGAGCAGGGCGGCGTCTACCGTCCACCCGTCGGGTGCATCGTCGACGCGCTCGCCGGGAGTCCCGCGGTCTCGGGCGCCGGGCAGTCCTCGTGGGGACCGGCGGTGTACGGCGTCACCGACGCGGACCGCGCGGACGCGGCGCTGGCGGCCGGACGGGAGGCGCTGGACGCGGCGGGCGTCGGCGGCGACGTGCGCGTGGTCGCGCCGCGGAACGAGGGCGCCCGCGTCGCCGAATCCGGGCAGGGAAAAGCGTAAACGCCGCCCGCGCGAGGCGCACGTATGGCGACGATTCCGTTCGGCGTCTCGCGGCTGGACGGCCGCATCGGGGGCGGCGCCCCCGAGGGGAGCGTGGTGTTGCTGTCGGGCGAGGCGGGCGCGGGCGCCCGCGAGTTCGTCTACACGAGCGCGGTCCTCAACGGCCTGCAGTCGGCGGACCCCGAGCTGTTCGACCTACACTACGGCGACCTCCACGGTTCGGCGGTGCCGCCGGAGGACATCCACTACGTCTCCTTTACCGCCGACGAGGACGAGCTCCGCCGCGAAATCTCGTTCACGATGGACGACGAGATCGTCGAAGCGGGCCTCGACGCGGTCACCTTCGAGGACTTCTCCCCGGAGTACTTCCAGCTCAGCCCCGTCCCCCGGGAGTGGTACGCGGGCGAGCACCGCTCGATTTCGGACCTCGGGAACACCGACAGCGACCGGCGAGACGTCCTGGAGGCGTTCGCGGACTACCTCGACGAGCACGCCAGCGGCAGCCTCGTGGTGGTGGACTCGCTGACCGACCTCATCGGCGCGCGCCAGCAGGACATGGCGTTCAGCGACATCGTGATGACGCTGAAGGGGCTGCGGAAGGCCGCACGCGGCTGGGACGGCCTGCTCCTGTTGCACCTGACCCGCGACGCGGTCACCGACGAGGAGTTCGGGAGCCTGATGACGTCCGTGGACGGCACCGTGCAGTTCGCGTGGGAGAGCGGCGGGAACGAGCGCGTGCGGACGATGTTCGTCCGGGAGTTCCGGGGCGTGCTCGGCCGCCTCGAAGAGGAGGACATCGTGCAGTTCGAGACCGAGATTCACGACGCGGGCTTCGACGTCAGCGACGTTCGGAAGATCCGATAGCCGGGCGAACGGTTAAGAGCGCACGGGACCAAGCCCGGGTGAATGGCCGACGGCACGTCGGAGGCGGTCGAGACGACGCTCGAGGGGCCCGTCGCGTCGTGGGTGGAGAAGCGTGCCGACGACCTCGGCGTGACTCCCGAGGAGTTCCTCGCGGAGGTCGTCGCGGCGTTCCGTGCCGCCGACGGCGAGAGCGACGTCGTCACCGACGACGCGCTCGACGAGCGCCTCGCGGCCGTCGAGGACGACTTCGAGTCCCGCATCGAGGACGTCGACAGCGAGTTCGACGAGAAGATTCAGGACGTCCGCGATCGCGTCATCCAGGTCAAGCGGGACGCCGACGCGAAGGCGCCCGCGGACCACGACCACCCGGAGCTGTCCGACCGCGCGGAGGAGGCCGTGAGCGCGGCGCAGAACGCCGAACGGGAGGCCGCCGAGGTCGCCGAGCGCGTGCGCCGGCTTCGCGAGCGCGTCGACGCGGGCTTCGAGAACTTCGAGGAAGTGCTGGCCTACCTCCGGGACGAGGCGGCGGCCCTCGACCGGAAGGCGGGGACGTTGGCGACCGCGGTGGTGTCGATGCGGGACTCGGTGGCGTCGCTGGCGTCCGCGGAGGCGCGCCGCGAGCGCGCCGAGCGCCTCAAGCGCGAGGCGAACCTCGCGGGCGTCGAGGAGGCCGACTGCGGGGAGTGCGGGGAGTCGGTGACCGTAGCGCTGCTGGCGGCGCCGGAGTGCCCGTTCTGCGCGGCGACGTTCGAGGCGGTCGACGCGAACCCGGGGTGGTTCGGCACGCACGTCCTCGTGACGGGGTCGGCGCCCGCGCTGCCCGGCGAGGACCCGGAGCTCGGCGACTCGTGGCTCGGAACGGACGACGGGACGCTCGAAGCGATGGCCGAGGGCGGCGACGGCGACGACGGCGGCCCGGCGGTCGTCGACCCGGAACCGGTCGACGACGACGAACTAGACGATGTGCTCGACGACGTCGACGTCGCGGGCAACCCTATGGGTGAGCGCGATGAGTGACGACGACCGCGAGCGCGAGCCGCTGGCAGACCTCCGAGAGGACGTCGAGCGCCGCCGCGAAGAGGACGATGACGACGACTTCGAGGAGCTGTTCACGGACGTCGACGTCGGCAGCGTCGACCAGGACGAGGTCTGGGACGAGCTCTCCGAGTCGGCCGACGAGCCGGTCGCGGACGCGGCGGGCGTGGACGCCGCGGGTGTCGACGAACCGGCCGATTCCGAGCACGCGGCGGACGACGACGTGCGCGTCGTGGAGAAGCGCCTCTGCCAGGAGTGCCCGCACTTCACGGACCCGCCGCAGACCGCGTGCACGCACGACGGGACGACCATCGCGGCGGAGGTCGACACCGACCACTTCCGGGTGGTGAACTGCCCCGTGGTCGCGGCCCGCGAGGACGACGAGGCGAGTGATTTTTCCGCGGAGAGCCAGTAACGCGGGGTATGCAGTTCTGCGACGAGTGCGGGTCGATGATGCACAAGCAGGACGACGAGCTGGTGTGCTCGGGCTGCGAGAACACCGAGCCCGCGGGCGACGACGGCGAGTTCGTCACGACGGCCGCCCAGGACACCAGCGACGTCATCGAGACGAGCGAGGACGCGAACTTCGAGGGGAAGCCGACCGCCGAGGAGACGTGTCCGGAGTGCGGCCACGACGAGGCGTGGTACACCATCAAGCAGACCGGGAGCGCGGACGAGCCGCCGACGCGATTCTTCAAGTGCCAGGAGTGCGGGAGCCGGTGGCGGGATTACAGCTAATTTCGCCGGTTCCCGAGCGTCGAACCCGGAGAGTGAGCTACTGGAGCAGGAGCCACGCGGCGGCGACGGCGATGCCGCCGAGCGCGGTCGAGGCGACGGCGTGCAGGCGGAGGCGGTCGAGGACCGCGTGGTCGTGGCCGTCGTCGCTACCGCGGGTGGCGGCGGCGTGGACCTCGCTGCCGGTCTCGCACTCGGGGAGGAAGTCCATCGCGACGTGGAGGAAGATGCCGGCGGCGAACCCGAAGACGACGGCGCGGAACGTGGCGTCGGTCGGGAACGAGAGCACGGTGACCGCGAGCGCAGCGATGCCGACGCCAGCCGACGGGAGCAGCAGCATCATCGGGGAGCGGCCCTGCGCGGTGAGCCGGCGCGCGGCGGCGTAGCCCGCGGGGCCCTTGTGTGAGACGATGGCGAGCCCGAGCAGCGGCCCGAGTTCGGGCATCGCGGTGTAGACGACGCCGATGATGGAGCCGGCGGTCAGCGAGTGCGCGGCGAGCTCGGCGCTCGTGCGGTCGAGCGGGAGGTCGCGGTGCGTGACGAGGTGGCCGACGGTGTGGGCGCCGAAGCCGACGAGGATGCCGGCGGCGATGCCGAAGCCGCCGGGCTTGGGGGCGTAGCCGATGGCCTGCGGGACGAGGAACGCGGCGGAGCTGGCGACCATCGCGCCGCTGGCGAGGCCGTACCCCCAGACGAGCCCCGTGGGGTGTTCGTTGCTGGCGCGCGCGCCGAGGGCGGCGGCGCCGGCCATCGCGGCGAACGCGACCCACGCGATGCCGAGGAGCTTCCGGGCTTCGCCCGTGCTGAAGACGTACGCGGACAGCGCGAGGAACGCGAACAGGCTGACGGCACCGAGCTTCGAGGTACGCGCTCGGGCCGCCGTGACGGACTGCGTGACGGTCATTCGATTAATAATATAATCTCCGATGTTAATAGCGTGTCGGTTGGCCGGCACGCCGAAGACCCCAGGGGCCCCACGGGGCGTATGGACGTCGTCTCGATGGAGTGGCGGGACGTGCTCGTCGCGAGTTGGCCCGTGGACCCCGACGTGATAGCGACCCGACTCCCCGCCGGCCTCGACGTGGACACGTTCGACGGGCGCGCGTGGCTCTCCGTGGTGCCGTTCGTGATGGGGGACGTACGGCCGTTCGGCGTCCCCGCGTCTATCGGCCGGACGTTCGGCGAGCTCAACCTCCGCACGTACGTCACCGGGGACGCCGGGCACGGCGTCTTCTTCTTCAACCTCGACGCGAACGACCGCCTCGGCGTCGCGCTCGCCCGGCTGCTGTTCCGGCTGCCGTACTACCGCGCGGAGATGCGCGTCGAGCGCCGCGGCGACACCCTCGACTTCCGCAGCCACCGCACGCACTCCGGCGTCTCCGACCTCGACTTCGACGCGACCTACCGGCCCGTCGGCGAGCCCGAGGAGCCCGCCCCGGGCACGTTCGAGGAGTTCCTCGTGGAGCGCTATCGCTTCTACGCGGCGGGCAGCTCGCGGGTGTTCCGCGGCGAGGTCAGCCACGACCCGTGGCGGGTCGCGCACGCCGACGCGACGTTCCGCACGAACGACCTCTTCGCCGCGAACGGCTTCGAGCACCCGAACTCGGTCCCGCACCTCCTCTACAGCCCCGGCGTGGACGTCACCGCCGAGCAGGTGCGCGTGGTCTGACTACGCGGTCGCCGCCCGCCAGTCCGCGAGGTCCAGGACCGCGCCGTCGAGGCGGTCGGGCGCGGAGGCCGCCCACGTGAACAGCCCCGCGACGTCCCCGGGGCCGCGGCCGCCCATCCCGTGGAGTGCGGTGTCGACGGCGCCCGGGTCGACGCAGCCGACCGCCTGCTCGCAGTCCGCCGCGAACTGCCGCATGATCCCTTCTACGGCGGCCTTCGAGACGGCGTACGCGCCGAATCCGGCGTCCGCGTCGCGGCCGACGCTCCCGGTCGGAATCACCACGCGCCCCGTCTCGTCCATGTGCGGGAGCGCCTCGCGGACGGCCGCGAACACGCCCCGGGCGTTCGTCCGCATCGTGTCGTCGAACGCGCTGTAGGACTCCCCGGGGAGCGGCGTCTCGCCCGCGTCCCCATGGTAGACTGCGGCGCAGGGGACCAAGACGTCGACGCCGGAGCCGTCGCCGGCCTTCGACGCCCGCTCCAGCAGGCGTTCGAGCTCGTACTCGTCGCGGACGTCCGTCCGCAGCGACTCGCCGCCCAGTTCCGCGGCGAGCGCGTCGAGCGCGTCCCGGTCCCGCCCGCCCACAACGACCGTCGCGCCCTCGTCGGCGAACGCCCGCGCGACCGCTTCCCCGAGGCCGCCGGTCGCTCCGGTCACCGCTACCGTTGTCGTCATGACGGAGACGACGGCGCGACTCGGCGTAACGCTTCCGGGAGCGTCAGCCCGTGAGCACCGCGCCCTCCAGGTCGGCGAGCGGGCGCGTGACCTCGAAGGCGGGCGTCTGGACGAGAATCGGGGCGTCCGAGGGGAGGTCGTAGAACTTGAAGTGGACCTCGAAGCTGCCGTCCTCGGCGATGGGCGCGGCCTCCGACTGGCCGGTGGGCTCGTGAGTCGCCCACGCGTACTCGTCGGCGTACTGGGGGTCGACCTCGCCCTCGATGAGGGCCTCCTGCGGCGCGGCGAACGTCGTGCCGCGCATCGCGTAGCCGTTGTTCCGCCACGGTCCGAACCCCTCGTCGATGACGAAGACGTTCGAGAAGCCGGCCTGCTGGAGCGCGGACGCGCGCACCGACGAGAGGTGGTGCGGGCAGCCGCAGTAACAGACGATGCGGTCGTCCTTGGCCCACCCGCTGATGCCGCCGCCGGAGGAGCCGCGCTGGGCGGGGCTGCTCACTGCGCCGTAGATGTGCGCCTGCTCGTAGTAGTCGGTGCCGCGGGCGTCCACGAAGCGCGCGTCGGCGCGCTGGTGCCAGTACCGCGCCACATCGATGGGCGCGAGCCGGATCGTCTCGCCGTTCGCGGTGGTCGTCGGGAACGACGACGGGTCGACGGTACGCTGTCCGGGGTCGCCGTGCTCCGGCGGGTAGCCGTCGGCGGGGTCGTCGTCCTCGGGCAGCGACGTGTTCGCGTGGAACTCCGCGTCGAGGTTGCCGACGTGGTTCACGGACGACGCCGAAGAGCCGAACAGCCCGAGACAGCCCGACACGGCGGCCAGCGACCCCGTGGCGCTGGCTGCGAGGAACGCGCGGCGGTTCATACCACTACTGTCGTCGTCATCGCAGTAAGGGCTGTCGCTGTCCGCGCTCCTCGCTCCCGTTCGCGGCGGCTGCGAACGCGGGACGGGACTGAAGCCCGTGCCCGCGCAACGAGCGGCTATGGGCCTCCGAAGCCGCCTCTGGACGGGTATCACGCTCGCCCGTGACAGCGTCACGCTCCTCCGCGACCACCCGAGCCTGCTGTGGTTCCCGGTGTTCGCGGGCGCGGGCGGCGTCGCGTTCTTCCTGCTGGCGTTCGGCACCGGCCTCGGGCTGGTCCCGCTCGCTGTGCTCGCGAACGCGCCGGAAGCCGCGATGTACGCCGCGCTCGCAATCGGCTACTTCGGCGCGTCGTTCGTCGCCGTGCTGTTCACCGCGGGGCTGATGTTCGCGACCCGCGAGGTGATGGAGGGCCGCGAGCCGAGCGTGCGCGGCGGCGTCTCCGCGGCCTGGGAGCACAAGGGCACGCTGTTCGCGTGGGCGGTGCTGAGCACCGTCGTCGGCCTCGTCGTGCGCGCGCTCCAGGAGTCGGACAACCTCGCGACGGTCGTCGTCGGCGCGCTGCTGAGCGTGTCGTGGGCGGTCGTCACGTACTTCGTCGTCCCGGTGGTCGTCTTCGAGGACGAGACCATCCGGGGCGTGTTCGGCCGGAGCACGGACATCGTCCGCGACACGTGGGGCGAGTCCCTCGGCGCGGAGTTCGGCCTCGGCTTCGTCCACGGCGTCCTCTTCCTCGGCGTCGTCGCGGTCGCCGCCCTCGCCTTCCTCGTCTCCGGCAGTTTCGCCGTCGCCGCCGCGGTCGGCCTGCCGCTCGTGGTGGTCGCGTTCGTCGTCGCGTCCACGCTGAACGGCATCGCGAAGGTCGCGCTCTACGAGTACGCGACCACGGGCGAGCCGCCCCACTACTTCGAGAACGTCGACTTCGATGTCGGCGACACCGACGCGGCGAGCCAGTCCGGGCTCCAAGACCGGTTCCGCGGCGGCATCTAGAGCCGTTCGAGCTCGTCGGCGGTCAGCTCCTCGTCCTCGCTGTCGCCCGTGTTCGTCGTCCCAGCCGGCTCGAACAGCACGACCTTCGTCTCCTCGTGGGCGACCGGGCGGTGCTCGACGCCCGCCGGCGCGACCGTCAGGTCGCCGGGGCCGAGGTGGACGGCGTCCTCCCGGTCGTCCTCGCGGTACTCGACCGTGAGGTCGCCGTCGACGACGTAGAACAGCTCGTCGGCGTCCTCGTGGGCGTGCCAGACGAACTCGCCGTCCAGCCGCGCGACCTTCACGTGCTGGCCGTTCAGTTCCGCGAGCAGGCGGGGCTCCCACGTCTCCTCGAACGACTCGAAGGCCTCAGCGAGCGAGCGCGCTTCCATGCGCCGTACTGGGCGCTGCGGGGCGAAAGGTCGTTCGACGCTCGTGCGGCGTGCCAGCCACTCACAGACCGAGCGCGGGTAGCAACCCGTTTGTACGACGGTCCACTGTGTCCGCCAATGAGTTATCGGATTGGGCTCGTGGGCAAGCCCAGCGTCGGGAAGTCCACGTTCTTCAACGCGGCGACGATGAACGACGTGCCGGAGGGCGCGTACCCGTTCACGACGATCGACCCGGCGGTCGGCGAGGCGTACGTGCGAGTGGACTGCGCGGCCCCGGAGTTCGGCGAGACGTGCACCCCCTCGACGGGGTACTGCGAGGACGGCACGCGGTTCGTGCCGACGAAGCTCGTGGACGTCGCGGGGCTCATCCCGGGCGCCCACGAGGGCAAGGGCCTCGGGAACCAGTTCCTCACGGACCTCAACGAGGCGGACGTGCTCGTCCACGTCGTCGACTTCTCCGGGACGACGGACATGGAGGGCGAGGCGACCGAGGGCCACGACCCCCGGGAGGACATCGACTTCCTCGAAGACGAACTCGACCAGTGGTACCTCGACATCCTCGAGAAGGGAATCGAGCGCTTCGAGGGCCAGCACGCCGGCGAGACCGCGCTCGAAGTCGAACTCGCCGAGCAGATGAGCGCGTTCCGCACCACCGACGAGGAGATCAAGCAGGTCATCCTCTCGCTGGGCCTCGAACTCGACCCCGCGACGTGGGACGACGAGGACCGGATGGCGCTCGCTCGCGAGATCCGCAAGCGCACGAAGCCGATGGTCGTCGCGGCGAACAAGATGGACACGCCGGCGGCGCAGGCGAACTACGAGGAGATCACGAACGACCCCGACTACGAACATCTGACCATCGTACCGACGAGCGCGCACGCCGAGAAGGCGCTCAAGCAGGCCAGCGAGGGCGGCGTCGTCGACTACCTCCCGGGCAGCGACGACTTCGAGATCACGGGCGACGTCGGCGACGAGCAGGCCGCCGGCCTCGAATCCATCCGGGAGTTCCTCGACGAGTTCGGCGGCACGGGCGTCCAGCAGGCGCTCGAAACCGCGCTGTTCGACGAGCTCGGCGTCGTCCCCGTCTTCCCGGGGTCGGCGAACGGCCTCGGGACGACCGACGGCCGCGTGCTCCCGGACGTCTTCCTGCTGCCGGCGGGCGCGACCGCCGAGGAGTTCGCGTACCACGTCCACAGCGACGTCGGCGACGGCTTCCTGCACGCGAAGGACTGCCGCGCGAACCGCCAGATAGCGGCCGACCACGAGCTCGACCCGCGGGACGTCGTCGAGATCGTCACCACGAACTGACGCTGCCGGGACCGACACGTTGAGGGAGGCGAGCGGCGACACTCCGGCCATGTCACCGTGGCTGGTGTTGCTCGTCGCCGGACTGTTCGAGACCGTGTGGGCGATCGGACTGGCGTACACGGACGGGTTCACGGAGCCGCTGCCGTCGGTCGCGACGCTGGCGGCGATGGGTATCTCCGTCTACCTGCTGTCGCGGGCCGTCGAACAGATTCCGGTCGGCACGGCGTACGCGGTGTGGACGGGCATCGGCGCGGTCTCCACGGCGATTCTCGGCGTCTACCTCTTCGACGAGCCGGTGTCCGTCGTGCGCGCGGCCTGCATCGGGCTGGTGGTCGTCGGCATCGCGGGCCTCCAGGTGACCGGCAGCGGGCACGCCTAGAGCACGACGCCCGACTGCAGCACCGCGATGAGCGCCGTCAGCACGGGTACGCCGAGCAGCGTCGTGACGAGCACGCACGTCGAGACGTACTCGGGGACTGAGACGCCGTCGGAGCGCACGCCCGCGGCGAACTCGCCGACGAGGATGACTGGGGTGACGGCCGCCGGCATCGCGGCTTCGAGGACGAACACGCGCGCGACCGTCGCGTCTCCGAAGGGGAGCACGAGCGCGACGGCGAGACCGACCACGGGCGCGACGCCGAGTCGCAGCACGGTCGCCGACCACGTGCGGGAGACGGCGGTGCCGGCGTCGGTGCGCGCGAGCTGGACACCGAGGATGAGCAGCATGATGGGGATGGAGGCATCGCCGGTGAGCTGGATTGCCTCCATGCCGGCGTTGGAGGTCGGCGGGACGAGGTCGAGCGCTCGGGCGCCGAGCGCAGCGACGACGGCGTACACGAGCGGGAGCCGGAACACCCGCTTGACGCCCGCGAGCCCCGGCGAACCCCCGCTCCGGGAGGCGACGTAGACGCCGAGGGTGTACATGAGCACGGACTGCACGGAGAGGAAGACGACCGCGGTCTGTCGGCCGACGCCGCCGAACGCGAAGTCCGAGACGGGGATGCCGAGGTTGCCGGCGTTCGTGAACATCACGGTGAGCACGAGCGCGCTCAGAATCGGCTCCCGCTCGCCGAGCAGGCGGCCGGCGAACTCCCCGACGGCCCACATCGCGACCGTGAACGCGACGATGCCGACGGTCAACCACTGGAGCGTCGACGCCGCGAGTTCGGTGACTGCGAGGCTGTGGAAGACGAGCGCGGGCGCGAGCACGTAGACGACCGCCGTGTTCAGCGGTCCCGGGTCGACGTCCTTGAACGTCCCGAGGACGTAGCCGACGCCGGCGATGGCGACGATAGGGCCGACCGCGCCGAGGAAAATGCCGAGGACGTCGACCATCAGTTCGTCTCCACTCTCGGCGGTGGAACGCTTCTACGTTTCGACAGCAGCAATCCGGCCGCGTCGGATGACTCGTGGTACCACGCCTCCCCGTTCATTTAAACGTCTCGGACGGCTACAGTAGGTGTGAGCGAAGAATCCGGGCGCCGCAACCTGCGGATGCCCAACGGAGACGAGCTTTTCGCCGTCGTGACGGAACACAACGGCGGGAATCACGTGCGAGTGCGGTGCGAGGACGGCGAGAACCGGATGGGCCGCATCCCCGGCCGCATGAAGTACCGCACCTGGATCAACGAGGGCGACGTCGTCCTCGTGGAGCCGTGGGACTGGCAGGACGAGAAGGCCAACATCGAGTGGCGCTACGACGAGCAGGACGCCGACCAGCTCCGCGAAGAAGGCCACATCAACTAACGGCCCCGCGGCGTGAGCTGCGAGCGGTTTTTCTCTCTTTCCTGCCGGGTAGCCACGCTACCCTCATTCTCCGGTCCTGTTCGCGTTCGAGCGGCGAGTACGCTCAGTAGGCGTCTCATTACAATCCGGGTATCCCGCGTCTACGAGGGCATGCAGCGCGACAGCCAGGGCACACCGACATCGCGGCGCTCGTTCCTCGGAACCATCGGCCTGACGCTCGCCGGGCTCGGCGTCGCGTCCGGGTCAGGCGCGGCGGCCGACGAGTCGTTCGCGCTCGAACAGGGCGACCGCTGCGTCCCCGTGACGCCGCTGTCCGGGGACGCCCCCGTCGAGGAACTGTACGACTGGAACACCGACGACAGCGACTTCAGCGCCGCGGGTCTCACCGAGCTACAGCGCCCGGACACGAGCATCCTGTTCCTCTACGACGGCCCGAACGGTCTCAGCCTCGTGCTCGTCCACGACGAGTACGGCGACGAGACCGACGGCGGGTCCGCGACGTTCGAAATAACCGGCCTCCCGGTCGACGGCGAGTGGGTCGTCAGGGACGACTACTACGACGGCGAATCGAACTTCGACCGCTGGGTGACCGGGGACGGCACCGCGGCTATCGACTGGACGTGGGGCGCGAGCCGCACGGACGGCGGCGTCTACCGCGGGCTCGCCGACCAGCCCGACCTCGAACTCCGCATCGAGCCGGCGTTCAACGACGCCGCGGCCCTCGACGGCGAGCACTACGACGGCGAAATCACCGCGTGGGAGGTCCTGTCGGGGTCGCTTTCCGACCCGGACCGGACGTCGCTCGCGCTCGACGAGCCAGTCGTCCTCCGCCGGGGCGCGTGCTCGACCGACGGCACGGGCGGCGACGGGAGCGACGACCAGACCGACGACGGAGACGAGCAGGCGGACGAGGACCACGACGAAGAGCAGAGCGACGACGAGGAAAGGGAGGAGGAAGAGGAGAACGAGGAGGAGACTGAGGACGAAGAGGAGCAGGAAGACGAAGAGAAAGACGACGACCGAGACAGCGACGAGGACGAAGGCGACGATGAGGACGAAGAAGAGGAAGACGGAGATGACGAAGAAGACGAAGAAGACGAAGATGATGACGATGAGGAGGAGGAGGACGAAGAGGAAGAAGACGAGGAAGAAGAAGAGGACGACGACCACCCGGGGAAGGGCAAAGGAAAGGGCAACAACGGCGACCACCCCGGGAAGGGCAAAGGCCACGAGAAGGGGAACGGCAAGGGCCACAGACGGCACGGCGACGACTAGCTGAGGGCTCGCCAGCGGTTTACTGGCCGCCGTTTCTCGCGCTCGGAATAAGGCGTGGCCTGTGCCGGGTGCACGCTTAACGGGCGAGCGCGCGTCTTGTCGTACCCACGCCGGGCCGCGCGTCCGGGGGAGACCATGAACGCCAGAGACACCGACAGCGAGGCGGGCGAGGGGCGTCACGAGTCGATCTGGATGGACACCAGCGAGGGGACCGACTACGAGGCGCTGGACGGCGGCACGAGCGTCGACACGGTCGTGGTCGGCGGCGGTATCGTCGGGGTCACGACGGCGTCGAAGCTCGCCGAGGCGGGGCAGACAGTCGCGGTCGTGGAGCGCGACCGGATTCTCGCGGGCGTCACCGGCCACACCACGGCGAAATTGACGTCGCTGCACGGACTCGTCTACGACTCCCTCGTCGAGCAGTTCGGCCGGGAGCGCGCCGGACAGTACGCCGACGCGAACCAGCGCGCAATCGAGGAGGTGGCCTCGACCGTCGAGGACCGGGGCGTCGACTGCGACTTCGAGCGCGTACCAGCGTACACGTACACGGAGTCGCGGGACCGGCGACGCGACGTCCAGCGGGAGGTCGACGCCGCGCGGCGGCTGGGGCTGCCGGCGTCGTACGCGGACGAGACGTCGCTGCCGTTCGACGTGGCGGCGGCCGTCTGCTTCGAGAACCAGGCGCAGTTCCACCCGCGGAAGTACCTGCTCGCGCTCGCGCGGGGCGTGGTCGACGACGGCGGGTACGTCTTCGAGGAGACGCGCGCGCTCGACGTGGACGCGGGCGAGCCGTGCCGCGTGCCGACCGACCGCGGCGAACTGGTCGCCGACGACGTCGTGGTCGCGACGAACGTCCCGTTCTTCGACCGGGGGCTGTACTTCGCGCGCCTGGAGCCGAAGCGCTCGTACGTGCTGGCTGCGCGGCTCGCCGGCGAGACGCCCGAGGGGATGTACTACCGGGTGAGCGACCCGCACTTCTCGGTGCGCCCGCACCCCGCGGGCGACGAGTCGCTGGTGCTGCTCGGCGGGCAGAACCACAAGACCGGCCACGAGGACAGCGGCGAGGAGCGCTACCGGCGCCTCGAACGAGAGGCGCGCAGTCGCTTCGACGTCGAGTCCGTCGAGTACCGGTGGTCGACGCAGGACGTCAAATCCGTCGACGGGGTGCCGTTCGTCGGGCGGCTCGCGCCCCACACCGACCACGTCTACGTGGCGACGGGGTTCGGCGGGTGGGGGATGACGAACGGCACCGCGGCCGGACTCCTGCTGTCGGACCTCGTGCGCGGGCGCTCGAACCCGTGGGCGGACGTCTACGAGCCGAGCCGGTTCGAGCCGCGGGCGTCCGCGAAGGCGCTGGTGGAGCACAACGCTGGCGCGGTCAGGCACTTCGTCGGCGACCGGCTGAAGCAGGGCGCGGGCGGCCACGCGCAACTGGACCCGGGCGAGGCGACAGTCGTGGAGTCCGACGACGGACCGGTCGGCGTCTACCGCGACGGAGACGACCGGCTCCACGCGGTCTCGACGGTCTGCCCGCACATGGGCTGCCGCGTCGAGTGGAACGACGGCGAGCGGTCCTGGGACTGCCCGTGTCACGGCTCGCGGTTCGACCACGACGGCAGCGTCCTCCACGCGCCCGCCGTCGATGACCTGGACGCGTACAGCGTGCGGGACCTCGCCGAAATCGGCATCGACGTCCGCAGGGAGCGAGAACAGGAGTTAGACGACTGAGCCGCGCTCGACGTTCGCGCGGGTCGTCGACCGCGGTTCCCCGCCAGTCGACGAAGGCCGTTTCCCGCTCCGCGTCCCGAGGTCGGTGCGCTGAGCCGAGTAACGCGAGCTTACTCGCGACAGCGGCCGCTACGCCCGGTCGGCTCGACGGAGAGAAACCGCCCGAGCGGTCGTTTGCGCGGGATTACGCCCGGAATCACGGGTATAACAAAGGGACTGCTGAGAGTGGTTCTGAACGGTTACGCATGAACGGGAACGAGCGCGACGACACGGGCACGGCGGAGCGACGAATCACGAGAGACCGCGACACGATCCGGAGCTGGGCGGACGACCACAACGCGGCGCTCGTCACCCGGGAGGACCCCGACTCGGACGAGCACCGCTACGAGTTCGTCCGGGACGCGAACGCGAGCGCCGACACCAGCGAGAGCACGTGGTCGGAGTTCTTCGACTGGTTCGAGGGCGGCGACCGCGTGTTCATCTACAGCGAGGGCGAGAGCGACCCCGGGCACTACGAGATTCTCGACCGCGACGAGGCGACCGCGCGCGCCTCGATCGCCGACGAGGAAGTCGAACAGCAGCTCCTCGACGGCGAGACGGTGGTGACGGAGGTGACCGACCGGACGGTGGTCCAGCGGGAGGTCGTCGAGCACGACCAGCTGGAGACGGAAGTCGTCGACCGCGAGGTCGTCAGCAGCCGCATCACGGAGGCCGACCTCCTCGACTGGGAGGTACTGGAGACCGGCTCGGACTTCGACCTCCGGCCGGCTCAGGACATCGTCGGCCGGGACGTGATGATGGCCGGCGGGAGCGAGTACTTCGACTACACGGACATCGAGCTCGGCACGCGCCTCGACGGCTACCTCACGGCGGAGATCGAGGAGATGTGGCGCGTCCGGCGGGTCGTCGACGAGCAGGCGACCGTCGAGACGCGGGTCGTCGACGTCGACGTCGAGACCCACGACACAGTCGAGGCGGAGACGACGACGGCCGACTCGGGCACGACAGGGTCGGACACGACGCGGATGGACGCGACCGGTCCGGACACCGCCGAGTCGGAGACCGCCGAGTCGCGGATAGACACGACGGACGTTCACCAGACGGTGTTCGCGAGCGACGCCGTGGGCGCGGACGTCGACACGTCCGGTGACACGGCCGACCTCGTCGAGACCGAGCGCCTCGACGAGGGCCAGTTCGAGAGCGTACTGGTCGAGCGCCAGGTGTTCGAGGACGAGGTCCGTCGCCGGAAGCAGTTCCGCTTCGAGAACGTCGACAGCGACGTCGTCGAGACCGAAACCATCGACACGCAACGGGTAGACACCGACGTCATCGAGCGGGACGGCGAGGAGCCGACCGCTGCGGAGACCGCGGGAACCCCCGACGTCGCGGGCGGCCCCGCGGAGACAACGGAGACGAGCGGCTCGCTCGGCCGGTCGTTCACGGAGAGCGACGAGGGCGAGACCGTCGTCTCCGCGGACGGCGACAAGATCGGCGAGATCGACCACGTGGAGGCGGGCGCGGCGTTCGTCGAGCCGAAGTCCGGGCTCGTCGACAGCATCAGTTCCGCGCTCGGCTGGGGCGACGACCAGGGCGAGTACGGCCTCCGCCCGGAGCAGGTCCAGGGCGTCGACGAGCGCGGTCGGTTCGTCGTCTCCCCGGGCGCCGAGTCCCAGATCGAGGACGACGACTCCGACGAGCGGGCCTGACGCCTCCGCCGTCGCCGCCGCTCGCTATCGGTCAGCTATTTTCGCGCGCCGACGCGACCGCACAGTGCGGCTGCTGGTCGGCGTCGCGTCGAAAGAAACGGAGTTCCGGTGTCGCCGGAGGCGACAGTAGAACCTAGTTAGAGCCGGACGACGTTCGTCGCGCGCGGACCCTTCTCTGCCTGTTCGATGTCGAATTCGATCTCGGTGCCCTCGGTGAGGTCCTCGCCGCCGACGTCTTCCATGTGGAAGAACACGTCCTCGTCCTCGTCCTCAGTCTCGATGAAACCGTAGCCGCCCGTGTCGTTGAAGAAGTCAACCGTACCTTCTGCCATTACATCCTTATACAAACTCGGCTCACGTATAAGGGTTGGCATCCGCCCGCAGAAATCCGAGTGGAACAAACGGACATGCAGTATATGCCACATCAGACAGACATCTGGCCGCCAACCAGTCGGTTCTGTGCAGCGTAGCCGACTGGTCGTGGGAGCGCGCGGCGTCGTTCTGCCGAATCGGCAGTTCGGTTGGCGCGTGTCAGTTCGGCCACCCAATTTTTGTAGGGGCGGTGCCTCGCGGTCCACGATGACGACCCACCACATCCCGAAGGGCGTGAGCCGGGACACGCTCGAAGACGTCGTCGCGGGCTGGGAGGCGGTCGGCGCGGCAGCCGAGCCGAAGCACACCGCGGATGTCGAGGACGCCACGGGGCTCGCGGACGCGGTCGGCCGCCAGACCCGGTTCCTCGAGGACGTCGGCGTGCTCGAAGCGGACGGCCAGGAGCACCGATTGACCGAGCGCGGGCAGGCGCTCGCCGGCGCGCTCGCGGTCGGCGACGACGGGCGGGCGCGGGAACGCGCTCGCGGCCTGCTGGCGGACTGGCCCGTGACCGAGACGGTTCGTGGCGTCGTCCGCGGGAACCCCAGCGACGAGGGCGAGCTCGTCCCCATCGTCGCCGCAGTCACCGGCCACGACCCCGAAGCGAGCCGCGTCCGGAGCGGCGTGACGACGCTGCTGGACTGCTACGACTGGGCGGGAATACTGGAGCGCGACGAGGACGGTCGGTACCGGCTCCCTGACGACGGCGAACGCGAGTCGTCGGCGGCCGCGAGTCCTGGGGTCGCCTCGCCGACGGCTACGGCGGACGAGGAAGCAGCGGCAGCCCGCTGCGGCATCTCGCTCGGGAGCCCGCCCGAATCCGGGGGAGAGCGAAGCGAGACCGGCGACCCTGTGGAGGTGCTCGGAGAAACGGACGCGGCAGACGTGGCGGAGCTCGTCGAGGAGCTCGCATCCGCGGAAGGCGGGGCCGAGACGGAGACCGACGGCGGCGGCGACCGCGAGGCACACGCGCTCACGCTCGAAGTAGACGTAGACGCCGACCCGGAGGACGTCGAGGCGCTGGTCCAGCACATCCGAGAGGGGTTGACGGCGGCGAACGCCGAACCCGGGGAGTAAGCCCGGTTAGAACAGCCGCTCGGAGGCGAGTTCGGCGCCGTCGACGAGCGCTTCGAGCTTCGTCCACGCGATGTCGGGGTGGACCATCGCGAGGCCGGCCTGCGTGTCGAAGCCGCAGTCGGGCGCGGCGACGATGCGCGAGGGGTCGCCGACGGCGTCGGCGACGCGTTCGATGCGGTCGGCGACGACCTCCGGGTGTTCGACGACGTTGGTCTTCACGTCGACGACGCCCGGCAGGAGGTCCCAGCCGTCGGGCAGCGGCTGCTCGCGGAAGACGCGGTACTCGTGCTGGTGGCGAGGGTTGGCCTCTTCGACGGAGAGCCCGCCGATGTTCAGCTCGTAGAGCTCCGGGAGCACGTCTTCGAGGGGGGTGTCGCGGTGGTGCGGGCCCTCGTAGCTCCCCCAGCAGGTGTGGAGGCGGAGGCGGTCGTCGGGGATGTCCTTCGTGGCCTCGTTGAGCGCGTCGACGTGCAGCCGGACGATCGGTTTGAGCTTCTCGACGGGGCGGTCACCGAACCCGCGGTGGCCCGTGGTGAGGAGGTCGGGGGCGTCGAGGTGGAGGATGGCGCCGGTGTCGGCGATGGCCTCGTACTCCTGCTCGAGGGCGTCGGCGATGGCGTAGACGAACTCCTCGTGGGAGTCGTAGTGCTCGTTGACGAGCGTGGCGGCGGCGACGCCGGGCGAGGCGGCCGTGATGAACGTATCCTCGAAGTCGGCGTCGACGGCGTCGAGTGCCTCGGCGAACGTCTCCAGTTCCTCGTCCCGGGCGGCCGCGCCGTCGTACTCGACGGGCCCGACGACGGAGGGCTGTTTCGTGAGGTCGATGGTCTCCGTGTCGAAGGCGTCGCTGGCGTACTCGGGGTAGTCCGCGAGGTCGTCCCACATCGGGGCGTCGCGGTCGCCGCCGATGCCGGTGAGGCGGTTGGCGACGTACCAGTTGAACGAGACGCGGGGCTGCTCGCCGTTGTTCACGACGTCCAGTCCCACGTCGGCCTGCTTGCGGACGACCGACTCGGTGGCGTCCTGGACGGTCTGGTGCCACTCGTCGTCGTCGACCTCCTCGCCGTCCTGCCGTCGCTTCAGGAGTTCGAGAAGTTCCGGCGCGCGCGGGAGGCTGCCGATGTGCGTCGTCGAGATGTGCTCGTCGCTCATTCGTTGCCCGTACAGACCACTACGACGACAATATGCCTTGCGATAGTATAATATCTATAAATATGCATAGTGGTTATAGGCCGTGGGTGGGCCACCACAAGCGGTTTCCACGCTCCGCCCCAGAATCGAGTACTATCAGCCGAAACAACGCGGGACGCGAGCGGACGTGCGAGGCGGCAGAAGCGGGAGTCGGCCGACGCGAACTGCTCGCGGGCGTCGCCAGCGGTGCGGCCGCGTCGCTGGCGGGCTGCGCGCTGCTCGACCGGGACGCCGACGGGGAGTCGTCGACGGTCGACGGCGAGCGCGCGCTCGCCTTCGCCGAGCGGTTCGCGCCGACGCTGTACTTCGACGAGCACGAGCAGTGGTTCCCGACCGACCCGCGGCCGTACGAGCGCGAGCGCGACGGCGAGACGGTCGTGGACGGCTTCGATGCCCTCGACGGCTACGTCGAGCGCAGCGGCGACGAGCCCGCGGACCCGACGGCGTTCTACCACGTCGTCGAGTACGAGTCCTCGCCGCTCGCGGTCGTCCAGTTCTGGTTCTACTCGGCGTTCGACCAGTTCACCACGAACTTCCACTGGCACGACTGGGAGCTCCTGCAGGTGTTCGTGGACACCGACACCGACGAGCCACAGCTGTACGTCGCGAGCTCGCACTCCCGGAAGGTGCCGAACAACGAGTTCCTCGACCCGGACGGCAGCCGCCGCCCGCGAATCCTCACGGAGCTCGGCTCGCACTCCAGCGGCCTCTCGGTGAACGAGGAAGCCGAGCACTTCCAGCGCCTGCCGCTGGACGGCAGCGTCGCGGACATCACGAACAGCGTCGTCGACAGCGTCGAGGCGATCGCGGACATCCCGCTGGCGTACGGGCTCCCCCGCGACGAGGGCCTGACGCTGC